>DATIDT010000047.1:0-68124 GCA_035456125.1 Gaiellaceae bacterium | reverse complement strand
GGAAGAAGCCGACTCCTTCCTGGTGCGCGAGCGGCCGCACCGCGTATTCCTGCTCGGCCGTAACGCGCAACGTCTCGCGGCTCGTGACGAGCACGTCGAGGTTTGGGCACGACGAGAGCAGCTCTGCGACGTCGGGCGCGGCGGCGACGACCTGCTCGAAGTTGTCGAGCAGCAGCAGCATCCGCTTGTCGCCGATGTGCGCCGCGGGGCCGTTCCTACCGCCCAGCGTTTGGCTTGCCGTCGGCAGCACGAGCCCGGGATCGCGGAGCGGTGCGAGAGGCACCCACCACACGCCGTCCGGATACCCGTCGGCTGCCAGCGCGCTTGCCTGCAGCGCGAGACGTGTCTTGCCGGTGCCGCCAGGGCCCGTCAGCGTCAGCAGCCGCGTCCCCTCGAGGAGTCCGAGCACCTGCGGCAGCTCGTGCTCGCGGCCGAGGAACGGCGTCGCGCGGATGGGAAGGTTCGTCTGGTGCAGGCCCTTGAGCGGCGGGAACTGCTCGTCGCCCAGCTGGTAGATCCGCTCAGGCGCAGACAGATCCTTGAGGCGGTGCGGGCCCAGGTCGCGCAGTTCTGCGTCGACGAGTGCCGAGGTCGACGAGGAGACGAGGATCTGCCGGCCGTGGCCCGCTGCCGCAATGCGTGCTGCGCGATGCACATCCGGGCCGACGTAGCCCTCGTCTGTCAGGAGCGGCGTTCCAGAGTGGAGGCCCATTCGCACCGGGATCGCAAGCGCGTCCCGCGCCTCGGCCGCGGCCGCCAGCGCCCCCGGCGCCGTCGGGAACGCGACGAAGAACGCGTCGCCTTGCGTGTCTACCTCGACGCCGCCGTGGCCGGCGAGGGCGTCACGGATGATGCGGCGATGCGCCGCGAGCGCTTCGGCGTATGCCTCGGCGCCCAGCTCGTGCAGGAGCTTGGTCGATCCCTCGACGTCGGTGAACAGGAACGTGACCGTGCCCGACGGCAGCTCCGCTCGCACGAGCGGATGATGCGCCGCCGGGCCGGTCTCTGTCTACGCAGCCTGTTAGAGCACGCGCGGGAGCACCGCGGAATCTGTTGTGCAGGAGGCGACGACCTCGGCCGCCAGTTCCTGCACGTCCTGACACCGTTGCCGCGCGACCTCGCACAGGGTCTCGTCGGCGAGCTTGATCCCGACGCCGAAGCGCTCGGCGAGGACGCCGCGGGCGTGTTCGAGCACGGCGGCCGGATTCGGCTGGTCGGACATAGGCCTGCTCCTTCATCGCGGGGACGACTGTCGAGGCGGGGCCTAGGCCTCGGACGACGTGATTGACGTCCGGCCCCACCTTCAAACATCCTTGGCACGGTGAACGAGGACTACATCGAGAGCGTCTCCGTCGGCAGACCCCCGCCGCAGTATCACGAGGTCGTCATCGCCGAGTACGACCCGATCTGGCCGCACTGGTTCGAGAGCGCGGCTTTCCGGATCCGCGAGGCGCTCGGGGACAAGGTGCTGCAACTCGACCACGTCGGGTCGACGTCCGTAAGGGGGTTGCCCGCGAAGCCGCTGATCGACATCAACATGGCCGTCGCGGACACGACGGACGAGGACGCGTACGTGCCGCCGCTCGAGGCGATCGGCTACGAGCTGCGCGTGCGCGAGCCCGACTGGTACGAGCACCGGCTGCTGCGCGGCTTCGATCCGCCGGTGAACCTGCACGTCTTCAACCCGGACTGCGAGGAGCTCGAGCGGACGGTCCGCTTCCGCGACTGGCTGCGGACGCACGACGACGACCGCGACCTCTACGCGCGCACCAAGCGCGAGCTCGCCGCGAGGCGCTGGAAGTACGTGCAGAACTACGCCGACGCGAAGAGCGAGGTCATCCAGGCGATCCTCGCGCGCGCTGGCGCATGATCGAGAGTCACGCCACCGTCCTGGTCGTCGACGACGTCGCCGCGGCGCTCGACTACTACCGCGACAAGCTCGGCTTCGAAGGGCACGCGTGGGAGGTCAACCCGACGCACTAAGGCTACGCGAGTCGCGCGGGCTGCCAGGTCCACTTCTGCCACGCCGACGGTGCGCGGTCGAAGCCGAACCACGTGGCGTTCCCGCCGGACATGTTCGACCTGTACGTCTACGTCGACGACGTCGACGGGCTGCACGAGGAGCTCGCCGGCCGCGGCGCGGAGATCCTCAACGCGCCGGTGAATACGGAGTACGGGCTGCGTGAGATCCGTGTGCGCGACCCGCACGGGTACATCCTCGCCTTCGGCAAACTGACGGAATGATTCCGCTGCTCGAGCAGATGCGTGCCGCGCTGGACGCGCACGACCTGGACTCGTTCGTCCAGTTCTTCCGCGAGGACTACGTGGGCGAGCGGCCGCGCCATCCCGGCGCCAAGATCTCGAGCCGCGAGGACGTGCGCTCGAACTGGGCCGAGGTCATCGCCGACGCACCCGACTTGCGGGTGGACGTGCCGGCCGCCGTCCAGGACGGCGATCGCATCTGGAGCGAGTGGCGCGCGTACGGCACGTCCCGGAGCGGTGCCTTCCTCGAGCTCCGCGGCGTGATCATCTTCGGCATCGAGGACGGCCTCGTCGCCTGGTCGCGGATGTACTTAGAGCCCGTTGAGCAGGGACTTTCGCTCGAAGACCTGGCACGCATAGCTCCGCCGCCACCTGGGTAGAGGAGCCGCATGCGGAGAAAACGCAAGTTCGCCCTCTGGGGCGCCGCGTTCACTTGCCTGCTGGCTCTGGGCGCGGTGGCCGCGGCGATCACGGCGGGCGCCGCCCCGTTCGGTGCGCAGGCGACGACGACCGTCGTCACGACGATCACGACGAACAGCTCTACGATCGTGACGACGATCACCACGACGACACCCGACTCGTCGAGCACCGGCTCGACGTCGGAGTCGACCGGCTCGACCACCGATACGACGGCGACCAACACGACGACCACCTCGGGCGGCGGCGGAGGCGGCGGCAGCGCAGGCGCAGGCGGCAACGCGCCGGCGGCGACGCCCGCGAAGGCGAACCCGAACTTCACCGGCTAGCCTCGCGACCCGTGCGGGCCCCGGTCTGGATCGCGCTCCCGATCCTGGCCGCCGGCTGCACCGGCGGGTCGCACCATGCTGCCGCGCGCGCACCGCAGCGGACGACGACGAGCGCCGCCGCGCCGCGCCCGGCGACGCTGCCGCAACGGCCCTCGCAGCCACCTCGTGGTGCCAGACACGTGACACGGCCGCGGCCGGCGCGTCCGCAGCGGACATTGCCGTGGCGTCATGACGGGACGAGCCATGTCGTCTTCGTGCGCACGAAGCAGGTCGCGGTCTACCGCCGGCCGCATGCCAAGCACGCGTTGCTCGTCCTGAGGAAGCGGAACCGGAACGGCACGCAGCGCGCATTCCTCGTGCGCAACATGCGCCGCGCCTGGATCCACGTGTACCTGCCGACACGGCCGAACGGCAGCCTCGGCTGGATTCGCAGCCGCGCGGTGCGGATGTACGACAACCGCTTCCGCCTCGTCGTCCACCTGCGCGCGCACAGGCTGCAGCTCTGGAGCAGGCGCCACGTCGTGGCGACGTACCCGGTCGCGACCGGTACCTCGTCGACGCCGACGCCGCGCGGGCTGTTCTACATCGTCGAGTTGCTCCAGCCGGACAGTCCCGGCGGCTCGTACGGGCCGTACTCGTTCGGGCTCTCGGCGCACTCGAACGTGCTGCAGACCTTTGCGGGCGGCGCCGGGCGCGTCGGCTTGCACGGGACGAACGAGCCGGGGCTGATCGGGTCGAGCGTCTCGCACGGCTGCATCCGCCTGCGCAACGCCGCCGTGCGGCGGCTCGCGCGGATCCTTCCGCTCGGGACGCCGGTGTACGTGCGGTCGTAGCGCTGCTGATGCAAGTGCTGGGTCAGACCCCTTCGGGGTCAGACCCCCTCCGGTCTCGGGGTCTGGCCCCCGCAGGGGCCTGACCCCAGCCTTTGCACGCGCTGTCAGACTCCTTTGCGTCTGAAGTACGCGGTCGCGAAGCCGGACTGCGTCAGCCGCACGCTGCAGACCCGGTGCGTGCCGTGGCAGACGCCGTCCCAGCGTGCGAAGCGCCAACCCGGCTTCGCCTTTGCACGCAGAACCACCTTCGTGCCGGCGTTGTACGTGTCGTCGTCGGGCGTTCGCGTCACCGTTCCATGTCCTCGCACGGAGACCATCAGGCGCACGATCTCGGGCGGGCTGGCGCGGCAGCCCGCCAAGACGACGGACCGGTACGCGCTCACGATCCCGTTGTCGGAGGCGCGGATCAGGATCCGCGTAATCTCATTCGGCGTCAGCGCCGGGTTGCACGACAGCATCAGCCCAGCAGTCCCTGCGTACGCGGCGTTGTCGAACGCACGCTCTTCGCTCGGACAGATGAAGACGCGCACACCGTCGGCGGCCGCGTGCGCGAGCGCAGTCGTCGGAACGGTGTCGCGGCACCGCGTCACCGCGATCACGTCCGCGCCGTGGTCGACGGCCCAGTCGACGTCAGTCGCCGGCATCACGACGCAACGGCCGCAGACGCCGGCGCCGCCGATGCCGTTGTCGATCTGAGCCGCGGCGATCAACGCTGCCTCTGTTCCGTGGTCTCCCGCGTTCGCATTGCCCGGGACGAGCGCGAGGTCGGGGTCGGGCGCGACACCGTCGTCGACGATCGCGATGACGATCGCCGGATCGCCCTGCGTCAGCGACCACGCCTGCGGCACCGACATGGCCGCGAGCGGGGCACTGCTCGACGGGTAGCCCGGGTCATTGGGCACGAAGGGAACCCCCGCGGCGACCGCCGCCGCAAGCAGAAGCCGCAGCATGGGCTGATTATCGGCCGCTCAGCCGAGCTTCGTGAGGATGTCGATGAGCCGCCGCCGCTCGTCGCCGAGCTCGGTGACGACCCGGCCGAGACGGCGTTCGCCGTCGGTCGTGAGCGCAACGGCGATCGCTCCGGGTCGCTCGCGGTCGAGGTCGCGGCGGACGAGGCCGCGCTTCTCGCTGCGTAGCACGAGCTCGGCGACGGTGCTCTTTCCGAGCTGGAGCCGGTCCTCGAGCTCGCCGAGGCTCGCGCGCCCCTTGCCGTTGCGCGCCGTCCTGATCATCAGCAGCAGCTGATACGTCCGGGATGTCAGGCCCTGCGTTGCGGCGATGTCGTCGCTCGTGCGGTGGAAGCGACGGAGTGCCTCGCGGAGCGCCGCCGCGCTCGTGAAGTCGTCGACGGTGGGGGGTTTGAGCACTGCCATGGACGGGGTACGACCTTCTTCGTACTACGGATATGTCCGTAACACGATCATAACAAACCTGAGGGGGGAAACATCGATGCCACGGCACATGATCCTCGGGCTCGTGCTCGCGGCGGCATTGCTCGTTCCGGTGGGCAGCTCGGCGAGCGCGCAGACGGCACCGAAAGGCACGGGGGAACCGACCGTTTCAGGCCCGAAAGTCCAGGGCCAGACGCTCAGGACGACCAACGGCACGTGGAGCGGCTCGACGCCGATGACGTTCCAGTACCGCTGGCTCCGCTGTGACAAGTCCGGCGGGGGCAACAACGGCGTCAACTGCGACACGATTTCCGGTGAGACCCGGAGCACGTATGCGCTCAGCTCGGCGGACGTCGGTCACACGATCCGCTCGCGCGTGATCGCGACGAACGCCGACGGCACGGCCAGCATGAACTCGAATCCGACCAGCGTCGTGCAGGCGTCGGCGACTGCAGGCCCGCCGTCGAACAGCACGCCGCCGACGATCTCCGGCACGCCGCAGGAGAAGCAGACGCTGACGGCGAGCCAGGGCACCTGGACCGGCCGGAAGCCGCAGACCTACACGTTCCAGTGGCGGCGCTGCACTGCCACCGGCGGCGACTGTGCCGACATCTCGGGTGCGACGAAGAGCGCGTACGTGCTCACGACGGCAGACATCGGTCACGCGATGCGCGTCCGCGTGACCGCGCACAACTCGCTCGGGAACACGTCGTCGACGTCGACGCCGACCGGTGTCGTCGTCAAGGCGAGTGCGCCCGTGGGGACGGCGATCTCGGTCAACGACGTCGCGCTGCCGAACCGGCTGCTCGTCGACCGCTTGTCGTTCTCGCCGCGGATCCTGCGTTCAAGGCGGCCGATCGTCGCGCGCTTCCACGTCAGCGACCTGCAGGGTCACTCGGTCGTCGGCGCGATGGTGTTCCTCGTCGGCATTCCGTTCGGGAACACGACGACACCGCCTGAACAGGCGAGCGGCGCCGACGGCTGGGTCACGTTCGTCGTGAAGCCGACGCATCGCCTTCGGCTGGCGCGGCACGGCAACCAGCCGTTCTTCGTCCGCGCCCGCAAGCCGAGCGACCGGCTGATCGGCGGCGTCTCGATCCGCCGGCTGGTCAACCTCAGCATTCGCTAGTTCGCTCGGGACCCCCGAGCAAACGCGGAGGCCGCCAAGGGTCAGGCGGCCTCCGCACTCTTGCCTCCGCACTCTTTCTAGGTGCGGATGCCCCGCTCGCGGAGCTCGCCCAGCGCGCGCTCCGACTTCTCGAGCCCGTCGAGGCCCTGCGCCCGCAGGACCTCCGGGGTCTTGGTGAACTGGATGTCGCGGTAGTCGACGATCTGGATGAAGTTGCCCCACGGGTCATGGAAGTCCAGGCCACGTCCGGTGACTGGCACCCCGAGCTCGCGCAGGCGTGCCCGCACCGCTTCCTTGTCGTCCACCACGAGCCCGAAATGACGTGCCTGGTCGGGCGGCTGGCTGCGGCCCTCGGAGAGGGCGATGAACTGGTCGCCCATGTCGACGAACGCCATGCCCGGAATGCGGCCGCGCAGCTCGAGCGGCCCGAAGATCGACTCCCAGAAGCCCAGTGCCTCGTCGAGATCGCCGACCTCGAGCGCAATGTGATTGATTCCCACCAGCTTTGGCACTGCGCTTGCAGATTAGTTGCGTGGTGGGGGTCATCAGCTGACCGGACACACGCCCTTTACGGGCACGGTGCCCGCCCGCGGCGGCGTCGTCCCCGTCGTCGGCGGCTGATCCGCTTGTGACATTCGTCGCACTGTGGGAAGATCGCCGGCGTCTGGACCGTCTTATCCGCTGGTGCGATTTCGCACCAGCACCCGAGCGAAGGGAGGACTATGCACCAGGTGCAAGACAGGGTGCGGCTCGTTGACGCGTCCGAGATCGGCGCTCGCGGAGTTCGAGCGTCCGTAGGCCGCGACGAGATCCAGGACGTCCTGGCGAGGGACGGCGAGCCTGAGCTCGTGCTCGACGTGACCCGCGGTGGCGAGCCGGCGCAGACGCTGCGGCTCGCGTGGGATCCCGCCGAGCTCGAGGAACTGCTGGGGCGGACTGACGGCGAGAACGTCTGGTTCGCGTTCGACGGTTCGGAGCTCGAGCGGCTGCTCGAGGACGACGTCGCCGCTCACGGGTTGCGGCAAACAGCCGCCGTGCTGGCGGTCGCCGCCACGACAGCCGTCGCTGGAGCCGGGGTGGCTCAGGCCAAGAGCGTGGTCGTCAGCGAGCACGAGTGGCCGCAGGCGGTTCCCGCTTCGACGGCGGCGGCCCCGACCAGTGAGCAGGAGTGGCCGCAGCTCGTGACCGGCGATGCGGCGGCGCCGGCTGCGACCACGCACGTGGCATTGGCGAGCGAGCAGGAGTGGCCCCAGGCCGTTCCCGCTTCGACCGCGGCGGCCCCGACGAGCGAGAACGAGTGGCCGCAGCTCGTGACCGGAGATGCCACACCGGCGGCACCGACTGCGACCCCAGTCGCGGCGACCTCGTCGGATGGGACGGACGCCGGTACGGCTGCAGCGGTCGCCGGCGGTGCAGCGCTGTTGATCGCGGCAGCCGCGTTCACGGTGCGACGCCAGCACAAGGTCGAGCCGAAGCCGGTCTAGGCAGAGAGGCGGAGGGCGCCGCCTGACACGGCGCCCTCCGTCCGCTTTACGCGAGACCGAGCTCTCGCATTCGTGTCTTGACGAGCTTCCTGACGAGCTGCTTGGGCAGCGGCTTGTCGATCGCGAACTGCAGCGCGCCCTTGGACGTCTCGTAACGGGCCACGTCGTCGGCCAGCGTCGCGAGCACGGAGCCGCTGTGCGGCAGGTAGCTGAGGTGATTCTTGAACGCCGCAAATCCGGCGACCGTCTTCCCCTCGACCTTGAACGCGGGCATGCCGTACGAGATGCACTGCTCCGCGTCCGGCACGACGCTGAGGATCGAGCGCCGCACCGCGTCGAGCGTCCTTCGCTCGGGCTCGTCCAGTCCGGCGAGGTAGCGATCGACCTCGTTCTGTAGCGTCTCAGGCGTGTCCGTCATCGTCATCCTCCTGATCGTCGTCCTCGTCCTGCTGCTGGCGGGGTCGCTGATCGGGCTCGCCTTCTCACTCCTCTGGCTCGTCGCTACCGGTCTCGTCGTCGGCGCGCTCGGGCGGCTCGTGCTCCCCGGGAGGCAGGACGTCAGCCTGCTCGCGACGGCGCTCATCGGCATCGCCGCGAGCCTGCTCGGCGGGATCCTGGCCAACCTGTTCGACGTCGGCTGGCTGATCCAGTTCATCGTGGCGGTCCTGCTCGCCGCCGTCGGGATCACGCTGTTTGCGTCGTCCGACTACGGCCGGCGAGCCCTGCGGTAGGCGCACACCCGCACGCCGGTGCCGCTCGTCACTGCTGAGACGAGCTCGAGCGTGTGGAGCGAACCGTCCTCCGGGAAGATCGTCTTGCCGCCGCCGAGGATCACCGGCATGACGATGAGGCGGAGCTCGTCGACCAGGCCCTCGTGGAAGAGCGCGCGCACCAGCGTCGGGCTCCCCATCACCAGCACGCTCTCCTGAAGCTCGCGGATGCGAGGCACGGCCTCGCCGCCGGGAATCAGCGTGGTGTTGCCCCACGTCAGATCCTCGTCGCGCAGCGACGTGGACACGACGTACTTCGGGATCGAGTTCATCCGGTCGGCGAACGGGTCGCCGGCCCGCTCAGGCCACGCCGCTGCCATCGTCTGCCACGTGCGGCGGCCGAAGAGCAACGCCTCCGCATTGCCGAGAGCATCCGTGAAGGCGCCGCCCACGGTCTCCGGCTCGAAGAACGGATGCGACCAGCCGCCATGCGCGAAGCCGCCGTCCCTGTCCTCGTCGGGCCCGCCCGGCGCCTGGACGACGCCGTCGAGGCTGATGAACTCGCTGACGATGATGCTCATGAGAGTTCCTCCCTTCCTCGAGTAGCGATGACGTGGAACACGTGCCAGTGCTTCGGCCCGCTGACTGCGTGCCCCTCTTCGTCCTGCTCGTCGAGGCGTCGGATCTCGAAACCGCCGAGCAACGCGTGGACGTCTTCGCGGGTATGGAACGTCATGTCGGGCGTGTTCGCCCACGTGTCGCGCGGTCCGAACAGGTGGACGGCGAGAACGCCACCGGGACGCACGGCAGCCGTGGTGCGCCTCCAGGCTTCGCCGAAGTCGCCGGGGTCGCAGAACGGCAAGCTCAGACCTGCGTACACGAAGTCGGCCCTGGGGAGCTCGACCTGGTGGAACGGTGCGACGAGCGTCGTGAGTCTTCCGGCGGTCGCCGCAGGAACTGCGCCGCTCAGCCGCTCGACGCCCTCAGACGCGGAATCGACCGCGACGACCGTCCAGCCGGCCGCGAGCAGGGCCAACGTCTCCGTGCCGTCCCCGCAGCCGAGATCGACTGCGACGCCGGGGCGCTGGGCCAATCCGAGTGCCTCGGCGAAGAGCGGTCGTGGCGCGCGCCCCTCGACTGCTCGGTAGTAATTCTCCCAGGCGATCCCGGATGCGCGGCTGAAGCTCGGCCCGGACACGCGAACACGCTACCCCCGGAACCACGACGAGTTTCGCGGTGTATGAACGGCGGTGGTGGGCCGACCACTCGACGAATCGGAGCTGATCCGGCGCGCCCAGCGCGGCGACACACACGCCTACGAGGAGCTCGTGCACGCATATCAGGGCATCGCCTTCCGCACCGCGTACGTGGTCGCGCGCAACGCCGCCGACGCGGAGGAGGCCGCGCAGGACGGGTTCGTCAAGGCCTGGCGCGCGCTCGGGCGCTTCCGCGAAGGCGCGCCGTTCCGCCCGTGGCTGCTGCGCATCGTCGCGAACGAGGCGAGCAACCGGCGCCGCTCCGCCGGCCGCCGGGCAGGCCTCGTCCTGCGCGCGGCCGCCGAGGAGCCCTCGGGGGACGCGGCCCCGTCCCCCGAGGCGGCACTGCTCACGGCGGAGCGGCGTGCGACACTGCTCGCCGCCGTCGAGGAGCTGCCGGAGGAGCAGCGCGACGTCGTCGCGCTGCGCTACTTCCTCGGCCTCTCTGAAACGGAGGTGGCGGAGACGCTGGCGATCCCGCCGGGGACGGTCAAGTCGCGCACGGCGCGTGCGCTCGAGCGGCTGAGGGAGTCGTATGACTGAGCTGGAACGCGAACTCGTCGCGCTCGGCGACGAGCTCGAGTACCCGGTCGCGCGAGAAGTGTGGCCGCAGGTCTCGCCGCGCCTGCAGCGGCGCCGCCTCTGGCCGGCGCTCGTTGCGGTCGCCGTCGTCGCGCTCGGGATTGCGTTCGCGGTGCCGCCTGCGCGGAGCGCGATCCTGAAGTTCTTCCACATCGGCTCGGTGAGCGTCGAGCAGGTGCAGACCCTGCCGCCCGCGCAGACCCGCCCGTTCTCGACGGGCCTCGGCCCGAAGCTCGCGCGGCCGACGGTGAAGCTCCCCGCCGGCCTGACGGCGACCGCGTACTACGCACGTCCCGGCCTCATGGCCGCGGTGCTGCGCTATCGCGGCGCACGCGTGCTCTACGCGGAGCTGCGCGGGGACCAGATGGGCTTCGCGAAGAAGTTCGTGGGGCCGACGACGCACATCGAGGAGGTTCGGCTCGGCGAGTTCGGGATCTGGCTCTCCGGCGCACCGCACGTCCTGGCGTGGGACCGCGGCCAGGTGCAGACGCGGCTCGCCGGCAACGTCCTCCTCTGGCTCGACCACGACGTCACGTACCGGCTCGAGGGCGACCTGAGCGAGCGTCAAATGCTGGCGCTGGCGCGGCAGATCACCCGGTAAGGGGAGAACCGACCCGCGGTCTCATCCGAAGTACCAGAAGAGATGACTGCGGCAGAAACCGAGATCCGAGACGAGACCGAGCTGGTCGAGGCCTGGCGGGCCGAGCAGCTCGAGCTGGTGGGCTACGGCGCCGCCGCGGCGGCCGAGCTGGCCGCGCGGCACGACGTCGACCTCCACGTGGCGATGGAGCTGCTCGCCCACGGCTGCTCGCCGGAATTGGCCCTGAAGATTCTGCTCTAGCGCGCAGGTCTGGGCCGACGTCGGCAGAATCTTCTGCCGGTGACCTTCCTCGCCAGCATTCCGTCGCCGCACAGCGGCACCGTCGACATCGGGCCGTTCTCGATCCACCTCTACGGCGTCATGCTGCTGCTCGCGATCGCGGCGTGCCTCGTGCTCACCGGCTACCGGTGGGTGAAGTGGGGCGGCGACTGGGATCTCGTCTTCCGAGTCGCCGTGTGGGGCGTCGCGTTCGGGATCGTCGGCGCGCGGCTCTACCACGACATCACGAGCTGGAGCGAGGTCAAGGCGATCGACGCGTGGTGGGCGCCGTTCGCCGTGTGGAAGGGCGGTCTCGGCGTCTGGGGCGGGATCCTCTTCGGCGTCCTCGCGGGCGCGTGGATCGTCCACCGCTCCGGCAACAGCGTTCGCCTGTTCATGGACGCGGTCGCGCCGGGCCTGCTGCTCGCGCAGGGCATCGGGCGCTGGGGGAACTGGTTCAACCAGGAGCTGTACGGCAAGCCGACGTCGCTGCCGTGGGGCTTGAAGATCGACGAGGCGCACCGGGGCGCGTACATCCAGTACGCGACCTTTCACCCGACGTTTCTCTACGAGTTCATCTACGACATCGTGGGCGTCATCGTCCTGTTGCTCGTCGACCGCTACTTCCGCATCCGGCGTCCGGGGCTGTTCGCGCTCTACGTGTCCTGGTACTGCTTCGGCCGCTTCTTCGAAGAGCTACTGCGGATCGATCCGGCGCACAAGTACCTCGGCCTGCGACTGAACGCGTACGTCTCGATCGTCGTGTTCGTCATCTCGACGGCGTTCTTCATCTGGTGGCAGTTCATTCGCAAGGAGGACCCGGCCGACCGGCCGCGGGCGAAGAAGATCATCCCCCCGGGCCCGGCCATGGCCGTGCCGAAGGGGCGCGTCCGCTCCGGCCGTTAGCGTCCCGGCACGATGATCGTGCGTGAGCTCGAGCTGGACCTCGACGCCTTCGAGGGCCCCTTCGACCTGCTCCTGACGCTGGTGCTGAAGGAGGAGCTGGAGCTCGCCGACATCGACATCGCCGGCATCGTCGTCCGCTTCGTCGAGCGGCTCGCCGAGCGCGACGAGCTCGACCTCGACGCCTGCGGCGAGTTCCTCGTGCTGGTCGCGGCGCTGCTCGAGCTGAAGGCGCGCGGGCTGTTCGAGGACGAGGCGGCCGAGCTGGCCGATCTGGAGCCCGAGGAGGCCGCCGAGGAGCTCGCGCGGCGGCTCGCCGAGTACCGGCGGATGAAGGACGCGGCGGGGTGGCTCGCCGAGCGGCTCGAGGGCGAGCGCGACCGCTTCTTTCGCATCGGGCCGGCGCCGCTTGCGCCGCAGCCGGAGCGGAAGCTCGCGCCGCAGCAGCCGGAGCAGCTGGCCGAGGTCATCCGGCTGCTTGCGAAGGAGCCGCCGGCCGTGTCCCTGAATCACATGGCGTTGCGGTTTCCGCCCGTCTCGCAGTTCCTGGCGCGGTTCAGGGCGCTGCTGCAGCGGCGGTCGCGGTTCGACTTCGATGCCGAGCTCGGCGGGCTCTCGCGCGCCGAGCAGGCGGTCGCCTTCCTCGCCCTGCTCGAGCTGCGGCGGGCCGACGAGATCACCATCAGCCAGGCGGCTCCGTTCGCCCCGATTCGCGTCGCGCGGGTCGGGGAGGAGAGTCCTGCCGCAGACGAAAGGACCAGTGCGTGGAACGTCCGCTCCGCCTAGTCACTGCCAATCCCCTCGACCAGCTGGCGCGCACGCTCGAGGCGCTGCTCGTCGTCGCGAGCGCACCGCTGCCGGTGGAGGAGCTGGTGGCGGCGGCGGACGACGACCAGGAACGCGTGCAGATGGCGCTCGGGCTGCTGTCGGAGCGCTACCGCGAGGGGCGCAGCGGGATCGTGCTGGAGCAGGTCGCCGGCGGCTGGGCGTTCCGCGCGTCGCGCGGTGCGGCCGAGGCGTGCGCACGGCTGTTCGAACGGCCGGTGCAGCGCGGGCTGTCGCAGGCGGCGCTGGAGACGGTGGCGATCGTCGCCTACCTTGGGCCGGTGACGCGACCGGAGATCGCGCGGATCCGGGGCGTCGCGGCCGATTCGGCCGTGGCGGGGTTGGCGGACCGTGGGCTGATCGCCGAAGCAGGCCGCGACGATGGCGTCGGCGGGGCGATCAAGTACCGGACGACGCCGATGTTCGAGCGCGTCTTCGGGCTGGAGTCGCTCTCGCAGCTGCCGCGTCTCGATGACCTCGCGGGCGACGTGGACGAGCTTCGCGAGCGCCTGCACGCCGTCGCAGACCAGCGCAGCGCGTAAGGTCTGACCCCGCAGGGGCCTGACCCCCGTACCATCAAGCAGCGCGATGAACGCGATCGCTGCAGCCGCTGAGCGTCCGCGCGGCCAGGTCTTCCGCACCGCGGTCGTCGCCGCGCTCGTCGCGATCGCCTTCGCCGACTCGTCGATCGTCGTCCTTGCGCTGCCGCAGCTCTATTCGCGCTTCGAGACGTCGATCACGGGTGTCTCGTGGATCGTCACGTCGTACAACGCGGCGGTCGCGGTGACGGCTTTGTCGTTCGTCTTCCTCGTGCACCGCTTCCGCGCGCGGTTCGTGTTCTGCGCCGGCGCGCTGCTGTTCCTCGCGGCGACGATCGCGTGCGCGTCGGCGCAGGCGCTCTGGTTCCTGATCGTGGCGCGCTGTGTCCAGGGCGCCGGCGCCGGGCTCTTGCTGGCCGGCTCGCTCTCGTTCCTCACGGCCGGCGCCTGGACGCTCGCCGGCACGTACGGCGCGGCGCTGGGCCCGGCGCTGGGCGGGATCCTCACGCAGCTGTTCGACTGGCGCGCGATCTTCGTCGCGCAGGCGCCGTTCGCTGCGGCGGGCCTCCTCGCGGCCGTCCGCGGAGAGGAGGAGACGACGGCAGTCGAGGGCTGGCGGCCGTCGCTGCGCCGCACGATCCCCGCCAACGTCTGTCTCGGGCTCGTCTTCGGCGCGCTCGTCGGCGCCCTCTTCCTCGGCGTGCTGCTCGTCATCGTCGTCTGGCAGTACACGCCGATCGAGGGTGCGCTGATCGTCAGCGTGATCCCGCTCGCGGCCGTTGCCGTCCGCCCGCTCGGCCGACAGGCGGTTGCGGGCGCCGCGCTGCTCGCCTGCGGGCTCGTCGCGCTCGCGCTCCTGCCGTCGGCGAGCGTCCCGATCGCGATCGTCGCGCTCGCGCTGTGCGGCGCCGGCCTCGGCCTCGCCGTTCCGACGCTGTCGAACGCGGCGCTCGACCCGGAGGCGGGGCTCACGCGCAGCGGGACGTTGACGATCGGCGTGCGCCACCTCGGTCTCGTCGCGGCGATCGCCGCTATCGCACCGCTGCTCGCGTCGACGCTGCCGCCTGCGGGTGACCGGGCGATGCTCAAGTCGACGCAGGTGCTTCTCGACGCGCCGATCTCGATCACGGACAAGGTCCCGATCGCGCTCGACCTGCGCAAGGCGTTCAACCAGGCGAAGACCGGCGAGATTCCCGACCTGCGCGAGCCGTTCGACTCGCGTGGCGCCGCAACCAACCCGACGCTCGCCTCCGCACGCGACGACCTCGTCTCGGCGATTCGGACAACGATCACGCGCGCGTTCCGCTCCGCGTTCTTCCTGGCGGCCGCGTTCGCCGCGGCGGCCGCGCTGCTCGGCTGGAGGCTGCTGCGGTGAAGGCAGTGCTGATCGCGCTCTTCGTCGCGGCCGGCGTGCTCGTCGCGGTCGAGCTCGGGCTCGGCGCCGCGCACGCCGGCGACGTCCACCTCGCGGATCCGTGCACGGCGCACAACGACAAGGAGGACGCGCTCCAGCGCGTCATCCTCGACGGGCTCGACGGCGCCGCGTGCCGGCTGCACACCTCGCGCGAGGAGCTCGTGCTCTCCGTCGGCTCGAACTCGCCGTTCCACACGCACTGGAGCAAGCAGCGGATCACGGTCGCCCTGCGCGCCGGCATGCTGCGCAGCGTCGACGAGGCGGCGCGGCGCGGCGACATCCCGAGCTTCCTCGCCGGGCCGATCAAGCGGGCGATCGAAACCGTGCCGATCGAGAAGCTCGTCGCGGGCGGGATCAGCCTGCGCGATCTGCTGTCGCCTTAACGCGGTCCAGTTCCGCGATCGCCCGACCGAGCTCGGCGCGGGAGCGAATGCCGAGCTTTCTGTAGACGCGCGCGAGGTTCGACTCGACCGTCTTCGGGCTGACGAAGATGCGCTCCGCGATGAGCCGGTTCGTGAGGCCGGAGGCGGCCAACTCGGCGATCGTCGCCTCGGTCGCAGTCAACTCGCTCGGCGCACGGCGAACCGGCACACGGGCGAGCTCGGCCCGAGCCCGCTCGGCCCACAGCGTCGCGCCGAGGTGGTCGAAGACTCCGAGCGCCTCTTCCAACGCCGCGCGTGCCTCGCGGCGCTCCTTGCGGCGACGCAGGAGCCGGCCGTAGACGAGCAGCGTTCGGGCACGCTCGAACGGCATCTCGAGCCGTGCGTGGTGGTCGAGCGCCTCCTCCATCGCCGCCCGCGCTGCATCGAGGTCGCCCCGGGCCGACAGCAAGAGCCCACGGCCGCGTGCGGCTGTCGCGAGAACCCACGGGCGTGGAGCGACCCGGCCGCGCTCCGCGAGGGCGGAGAGCAGCTGCTCGGCGCGTTCGAGGTCGCCCACCTGGACGACCGCCTCGATGAGGTCCGGATGCAGGCGAAAGCGGGCGGGCTCGCGCTGTCCGAGGGCTTCGAGGATGGAAGCGGCGCGCGACAAGTGCTCGTTCGCGACCGGTGGATCGTCGAGGGAGAGAGCGAGAAAGCCCAGCACCCAGGGCCCGAGCACTGCCTGAACCTCGACGCCCCGGAAGAGCTCGACGATCCGCTCTGCGGCGGCGCGTGCAGCGTCCACCCGACCGAGGTGTGCATCGACGTATGCGCGTGCGAACAGCGTGCTGCCGAGGAACGCCTGCGATCCGAGCCGGTCTGCGAGCTCCATTCCCTCGTCCGCGAGCTGGTCGGCGCGGGCCCAATCGCCGGTCCAGCAATCGATCTCCACGAGCCGCAGCAGCGTGCCCTGCACGGACAATTCGTCACCCTCGCCGCGCGACGCCGCCAGACCCGCCTCGTAGAACGCCCGCGAGCGCACGAAGTCGTCCATCAGCAGCGGCCACATGCCCACCACCGGGCTCGCGTCGTCCCACTCGACGTTCCGTTGCTGCAACGCGGCGCCGCGCTCGAACGCTTCGATATCTGCACCCTGGCCCGTGATCAGCCGCAGGTACGTCGCGAAGAGCAGGGCCTTCGAGTAGATGCCCGGGCTCTCCTCCGGGTCGACGAGCCCGAGGACCGCGTCGGCGTGCTCGATGCCGCGTCGCGGATGACCGTCGTGCGACAGCCACGCGGCCTCGCTGTGGATGCGGGCGGCGAGCTTCGGATCGCGGGCGTGAGCGAGCGCCTCGACGAGCTTCGCGTAGCCCTCGTCCGCGCTTCGCTCGTACCAGAGGATCTCACCGTGCGACAGGAGAAGCTCCGCGCGCAGATCGCCCTGCACCCACGCCGGGTCGCAGCCCTCGAGGAGCGCGAGCGCATTGGGTGAGTCGCCCGCGTCGCGCAGATAGTGAGCAAGGGTGAGCGCCCGGCGGACGCCCGCCTCGCCCTGGGGCTCAGCCGTGAGCTCGAGCGCGCGCCGGGCGAGCTCGGCGGCGGCCGCCGCGGCGCCGCGCGAGGCTGCACGTCCGGCCGCTTCGTCGAGCGCGCCTGCGACCGCCTCGTCCGGTTCGTCGGTAACGAGCGAGAGGTGGCGTGCGCGTTCCTCCGGGTCGTCGACTTGCTCGGCGAGCGCGCGGTGAACGCGCCGCTTGCGCCCGACCGATGCGGCGTCGTAGACAGCCGACGCGAGGAGCGGATGGCTGAAGCGGATGCGGCCGTCTCTGTCCACGTGCACGACGCCCGCCTCCTCCGCAGGTGTCAGGCCCTCGACATCGACAAGCGAGACGTGCGGTCGCGAGAGACAGGCGGCGACCAGCAGCGCCTCCTGCGTTCGGGCGGGCAGGCGACGCAACCTCGCGCGAACGAGCGTATGCACCTCCTGCGGGACCGGGAGCGGCGCGCCGGCAACCGGTACGCCGGTGCGGGTCAGCTCGCGCGCGATCTCGAGGGCGTAGAAGGGATTGCCCGCGCACGCGGCGACGATGCGGACGAGCACGGGGCGCGCGAACCGGACGCCGAGGTCGCGCTCCAGGATGTCGTGAAGCGCGGCGACGCTCGGCGGGGAGAGCGTGATCTCCTCTCGGAGCTGTCCGGGCACGGCACGCTCGAAGGTGTCGGGCCGGTCGCCGTCGACGCGGACGGACACGAGCACCCCGACCGGGACCTGCTCGAGCCGTCGAACGGCGAACGCGAGCGCCTCTGACGTCGCCGAGTCGAGCCACTGTGCATCGTCCACCGCGACCAGCACCGGCCCGGCTGCCCCGAGCTTGCGCAGCAACGACAGCAGTCCGGTTGCGACCGCGCGCGCGTCGAGCGGGGCGTCTTCGACGTCCGCCCGCAGCAGAGCGCCGTCGAGCGCACGGCGCTGAAGCGGCGTCAGGGCCGCAAAGACGTCCACGCTCACGTCCTCGAGCAGATCGCCGAGGCCGGCAAACGAGAGCTGCGCCTCGGCGCCGCTCGGCCGCGCAGCAAGCACGCGGCGGTCTTGGCCGGCGGCGCGTCGCACTCCCTCCGCCCACACCGTCGTCTTGCCGATCCCGGCCGGCCCCGTGATTGCGAGCGCGCGCAAACCCGCGCGCGTGTCGTCGAGGAAGGCGTCGATCCGTGACAGCTCGGGCTCGCGGCCGACCGGCGTGTCGCTGCGCATGGACAGAGCGTGCCAGAGGCAGCCGGAAATGCACCCCCTGTGATCGATTCGTAGGGAAACACCTCTTTCGAGCGTGTCGTGAGCGCTCTAGCTTCGATCGAGATGGCAGAAGGGCAGACGAACGAGTACGTGGCCGAGTGCTTCTGGCCCGGTGTGCAGGACGGCGACCTGCGGCTGCTCGACGAGCGAGTTCACGCGGCGGCCAGTGAGCTCGCTCGTTCGGGCGAGCACGTCCGCTACCTCGGCTCGATCCTGATGCGCGGCGACGAGGTCGTTCTCTGCCAGCTGGAAGGGACCGCTGAGGCGGTTCGCGAGATCGCCATTCGGGCGCAGGTCCCGTTCGAGCGGATCATCGAGACGGCTCGCTCGCCCTGGATCGCCCCCTCCGGGACATGAACGCGAGGAAGGAGATGCACATGCACGTCAGGCGAGCATCGACCATGACCGCCGCCGCGATCGCAGCCGTGGTGCTGGCCGCTCCGGCGGCGAACGCGCGCACTGCGTTCGGCGGCGACGCCTGCGGCCTGCTCTCGGCGGGACAGCTGAAGCCGGTGCACGTTTCGCCGGGGTGCAACCAGAAGTCATCGGCGAACACCCTCGGCAAGGTCACGGTGGCGACCTGGGGAAGCATCCACGGCGCGTTCGTCATGGCCAACGTCTACGACGTGAAGCCGGCGTATGTCGCTCGTGCCAAGAGCGTCTTCGACACCCGCGGAACATCGGTCGGAGTCGGCGACTGGTCCAGCTTCAAGGGCCTCGCGAACGGCAAGACCGTCGCGGAGATCGACTTCGGGATCGGCCGCACCATCGTCGGCATCGCCGTCCGCACGCCGACGAAGCAGCCGTTGACCTCGTCCAAGCCGGTCATCGCGATCGCCTAGACGATCGCCGCGAAGCTCCGATGAAGCGACGGCTGGTGGTTCCCGTCGCGGTCTGCGTGGCGCTCGTCGCGGCGTTCGTCGCTCGAGCTGCCATTCCCGCCCCGAGCGGCGCCATCGACGCGTGCGTGAAGGGCAAGGGGCAGCTCTATCTCGTCGATCCAGGTGCGGGACAGACGTGTGGAAAGGACGCGCCGCTCGAGTGGAATCGCTCCGGCGCCGACGGGCCGCAGGGGATCGCCGGCCAGCAAGGCTTCGCCGGCAGCCAGGGGTCGGCCGGAAGCTCCGGCTACGAGATCCAGCACGTTCAGGACACAACGGACGGGAGCGGCGACGGGTCGAATGAGGCCGACTGCTCGACGGGCAAGGTCGCGCTCGCGGGCGGCTTCGAGCTCCAGACCGGTCTCCGACCGGTGCACACAGGCCCGGCAAGCGACGGTTCCGGCTGGGTCGTACAAGTCGCCGGCAAGCCCAACGCCGTTTTCTCGGTCTACGTCATCTGCGCGACGAACGGAGGCTCGTGATGCGCAAGCTCGCAGTCGTTCTCGCTGCGGCCGCGGCGGCAGTGGTCGTCGCAGCCGTCGGCAGGGGTGCGATCCCGGACGGGAACACGATCCACGGCTGTTTCAAGAACGACAGCGGCGTCTTGCGCGTGATCGACGCGGCGGCAGGTGGCACGTGCAACGCGAAGAGCGAGACGGCGCTGGACTGGGTACAGACAGGATCGCCAGGCGTACAGGGAAGCCAAGGAGATCGCGGCGCCGACGGAACGCCGGGGGCCGGCGGCCCCGACGGTGTCTCGAGCTACCAGATCGAGTCGGCGGCGGGGACGACGACCGGCCAAGGCAGCGCCGGCGACGTGGTCGTCCAGGCATCGTGTCCCAGCGGGACCGTCCCGACGGGAGGCGGGTTCGACGTGCCTTCGTCCGCCAACGTCGGCGTCGTCTACAACGACGCGACCAGCTCCACGTGGCGCGTCGAGGTGGCCGGGGACGTCGGCGTCACCGTCACCGTCTATGCCGTCTGCGTCGACAAGCAGCAGTGGGAAGGAGCGTGAGCAGCATGCCGAGATGGTTGAAACGGCCTACCTCCGTCGTCGCGGCGCTGGTGGCGCTCGGGCTTTGCACCGGCGTCGCCTGGGCGGCGATCCCGGACGGGAGCGGCACGATCACTGCCTGCTACAGCTCGTCCGACAAGAGCCTGCGGGTGGTCGACTCCGGCTGCGCCGCCGGGGAGAAGCAGGTCACTTGGAGCCAGAGTGGTGTCCAGGGCGCAGCGGGCCCGCCCGGCCCGCAAGGACCGCAGGGGAGCGCTGGTGCTCAGGGCCCTGCGGGCCTGACGCTTGCGACGGTCGTCGCCGCGCAGGTGTCGACCGACCCGCAGATCGGCGGCTTCTTCAAAGAGCTCACGTGCCCTTCGGGGACGAAGGCTCTCGGCGGCAGCTGGCAGTGGGTGGTCTTCAAAGGGGACATGCCTCCGGCCGACGTCGAGAGCTTCCCGGTCGGCGACGACTCATGGGGCTTCGCCGTCGGTGCGAGCAGCCAGTCGGCCGGCCTCGCCATCCTCGTCGGACTCAGCTGCGTGAACTCGAGCTAGCCCGTCTTCAGCGTCTTGATATACGCGACGAGCGCCTGCAGCTGCTCGTCCGGGATGATGCCGCCCCAGTGGGGCATCGAGACGATCGGCGCGCGCCCGATCACGCTCCCGCTCCGGATGACATCGGTGATCTTCTGGTCGGTGTTGAACTCCTGGAAGAAGTCGGCGCCTGACAGCGGCGGAATCGCCTTGTCCGGCGACTGCGGGTTCGGCACGCCGCCGAGGCCGTTCGGGCCGTGGCAGTTGACGCAGCCGTAGCGCTGATAGAGCAGCGACCCCTCGACTGCGGCGCCCTGCGCGCTGATCACCGGCGGCGGCGTCGCCCCCGGCACCTTGGGCAGGCCAGCCCGAATGTAGGCCACGAGATCCGACACCTGCCGTGCGGAGATCACCTGACCCCAGACCGGCATGTACGGCTTCGTCGGATTCGCCGACTCGCCGAGGCCGTGGTCGATGATCTGCTTCAGCTGCGTGACGGTCAGCTGCTTCCCGACGCTCGACAACGCGGGCACGTCCGGCGATACGCCGCCTCGCCCTTGCTCGCCGTGGCACTGGGCGCACGCGAACTGGACGAAGTCGTGCGCGCCGGCCGCCACCGTGTTGCTGACGGAGGTCGCGCCGCCGTTCGGGACGGTGCCGACGACCGTGACCGTCGTGGTGGTCGACTTGCTGCCGCAGGCTGCGAGAAAGAGCGCGCAGACGCAGGTTGCTACGAGCCGTGCGGGTGTCCGGGCACGGGCCACGGCGTCGACATTACGCCTCCGGCTCGAGCGAAATCAAGCTTTGCGGCCCGCCGCCTCGACCCAGCGGTAGCCGGGGATCGGCACGCCGGTCGCGCGACGCGCCTTCGTGACCCAGGGCGGCAGCTCGAGGTAGAGCCCCGGTAGGCGCTCGCGGCGGATGACGTGCCCCAAAGCGGCGATGCGGAAGACGAGATCCGTCAACGGCGCCTTCAGCTGCGACGAGCGCACGACGTCGAAGCGGAGCGCCGGGTGCTCCAGCACCGAGCGGAACTGCCCCTCCGACTCGTACTCGCGCATGTGTGTCGGGTCGAGCTGCCAGCGCTCCGGCGCGGGCGGCTTTCCCTTGTACATCCAGAACGCATGCGGGCCGCGGATGACGCTCGAGACGTAGAACCACCCGCCGGGCCTCAGGACGCGCGCGATCTCCGGCGCGAGCACCCGGTCGTCCGGCAGGTGCTCGATCACCTGCGAGGAGACGACGGCGTCGACGGTCGCATCCGCGAGCGCGTCGACGTGCGTCACGTCCGAGACGATCCCCTGCACCTTCGGCGACAGCCGCTCACAGAGCGCGACGTGCTCGGCGGAGATGTCGACGGCGTAGATCGTCTCGCCGACGAGCCGGGCGCGGTCGAGCGGCCAGAGCGTGCCGCCGTCTCCGGCGCCGAGGTCTGCGAGCACGCGGGGCGGCGACCGCTCGGCCGTCTGCCGCAGCAGCGGCGGCATCCAGTCCGTCAGGAAGTAGCGCGAGTGCTCGAGGTCTTCGACGCTCGGGCCGCTAGCTGCCAAACGCCTGCCTTCGCGCGAGGTCGCGTTCCGGGTCGACGAGCATCCCGTCGCGCGCGACGTAGCCGCCCTTGCCGCCGAGGACCAGCAGGACGAGCTCGTCCGTGTCGCTCGCGTTGGAGACCTTGCGCGGCGTCGTCGACTCGACGTAGAGCAGGCCGCCCTCGCCGAGCTCGCGCGTCTCTCCGCCGATCTCGACGCGCGCGCGGCCGCGGTGGACGAAGTAGAGCTCGTCCTGCTCGTAGTGGAAGTGCTCGAAGCCCTCCATCCCGGGCGGCATGACGATGCCGTTGACGCCGAACGCGGTGACGCCGAGCGCACCCCGCACCTTGCGGAAGCCGGGGCCGTCGCCGAGCTCGTCGAAGGAGCCGAACGCGTACGTCACAGCTTGCGGACGATCCCCTCCGCTTCTTCGCGCGTGAACGCGCGCAGCGTCTCGGTGTGCTCGGCGCCGTAGCGGTTGAGCTTCATCAGGATCTCGATCGCGACCTCGTCGTCCGGCGCCTCGAAGATCTCGACGACGTCGTAGCGGCCGAGCGTGACGTAGACGCCGACGAGCGTGCCGCCCGCTTCGGCGATGACCTGCTCGCCCTCCTCGACACGCTCGCGCCACTTCGGCAGGCCAGCGTAGCCCTGCGTCGTCCAGCGCATCAGCGTGACGTAGTGCGCCACGGGGCGAATATACGCGGCGTGCGCCTCAACGCCTATCTCGCGCGGGCCGGCGTCGCGTCGCGGCGGAAGGCGGACGAGCTGATCAAGTCCGGCCGGGTGACGGTCAACGGCGAGCCGGGGCAGCTGAAAACCTTCGTGGAGCGGAGCGACCGCGTCGAGGTGGACGGCGAGCCGGTCGCGGCGCAGCGGCTGGCATACGTGTTGTTGAACAAGCCGGCCGGCGTCGTGACGACCGCCAGCGACCCGCAGGGACGGGCGACGGTCGTCGACCTGGTGGACGTGCCGGAACGGGTCGTCCCCGTCGGGCGTCTCGACGCCGACACGACCGGCGCGCTGCTCCTCACCAACGACGGGCCGCTCGCGCACCGGCTCGCGCACCCGCGCTACGGCGTCGAGAAGGTGTACGTCGCCGACGTCCAGGGACGTCCCTCGAAAGGGGACCTCCGAGCCCTGTCCGAAGGCGTCGAGCTCGAAGACGGCACGACTGCCCCGGCCGTGGCGCGGTGCCTGGCACCGTCGCGGGTGGAGCTCACGCTCCACGAGGGCCGAAACCGACAGGTCCGGCGAATGCTGGAGGCCGTCGGCCATCCGGTGACGCGGCTCCATCGCAGCGTCTACGCCGGCTTGACGCTCGACGGGCTCGGGCCCGGCGAATGGCGCGAGCTCGAGCCGGACGAGGTCGCGGCCCTTCGAAATCGGCGCCGACCGGGGTAGGATCGCGGCGGCGGCGCGAGGGGGCGCCGGCGAAGACAGGGCAACCGGGTGAGAGGGGAGAGCTACTCGATGAAGAGAGGCGTAGTAACGCTGGCCGTCCTCGTGCTGGGGCTGCTGACGTTCGTTTCGACGGCCTTCGCGGCCAATGGCCCGAAGGACAACGACACGCGTGTCCAGCTGCTCGCGATCAACGACTTCCACGGCCATCTGCAGCCGAACACGCCGGGGACGATTCGCTACTGCTGCGAGTTCGACCAGAACCCGACCGTGAATCGCAACGTCGTCGTCACGCGCTCGGCGGGCGGCGTCGAGTACCTCGCGACGCTGATCAAGCAGCTTCGCGAACGCAACAGCAACACGCTCACCGTCAGCGCGGGCGATGCGATCGGCGCCAGCCCGCTCCTGTCGGGCCTGTTCCACGACGAGCCCACGATCGAGGCGCTGAACGCGCTCGGCCTCCAGATCAACGGCGTGGGCAACCACGAGTTCGACGAGGGCCTGAACGAGCTCTACCGCATGCAGAACGGCGGCTGCACGAGCGACACGACGACATGTGCGTTGTGGCGGAACGGCCTCGGGCCGCAGTTCGGCGGGGCCCTCTTCCAGTACCTCGCAGCGAACGTCTTCATGACCGGCTCGACGAACCCGATCTTTCCGGCGTACCAGGTGGAGAAGGTCGGGAACGCGAAGATCGCGTTCATCGGCCTGACGTTCGAGGCAACCCCGACGGTCGTGACACCGTCGGCCGTGGCCGGCCTTGAGTTCAAGCCGGAGATCCCGGTCGTGAACGCCCTCGTGCACCAGCTCCGCGACGACCAGGGCGTGCGCGCGTTCGTCATCCTCCTGCATCAGGGCGGCATCCAGTCCGCACCGTTCTCGAACGCAGGCCGCTATCCGGAGGCGCCCACCGGGTTCGCCGACATCAACGCCTGCGACAACCTCCAGGGCGACATCGCCCCGATCGTCAAGGGGCTCGATCCGATGGTGGACGTCGTCGTCTCGGCGCACACGCACCAGCCGTACATCTGCCCGAACTACGCCGGCACCGGCATCCTGCTCACGAGCGCGTCGTCCTTCGGCCGCCTCGTGACGAGCATCGACCTGACGATCGACCACCAGACCAAGGACGTCACGGCGGAGACGGCGACGAACTACGTCGTCAAGCAGACGTCAGGGCCGTTCGATTCGTCCGCCACCTCGACGAACAAGCTCGGCGCGCCGGTCGCGAAGGACCCGATCGAGAGCGCAATCGTGAAGAAGTGGCAGGACCTGTCCGCGCCGATCGCGAACCGGATCGTCGGCCATCTGACCGCGGACCTGCTCTCGTCGCGCGACGGCCCCGGTGGGAGCAACTTCGCGGGTGAGCAGCCGATCGGCGAAGTCATTGCCGACGGACAGCTGGCGGCAGGCGCGGGAACCGACGCCGGCGGCGCGCAGATCGCGTTCATGAACCCGGGCGGGATCCGCTCCGGGATGAAGTACGCGCCGGGGCCGGGCGAGACGCGGGCACCCGGCGAGATCACGTACTCGATGGCGTTCACGGTGCAGCCGTTCTCGAACGTGATGCAGGTGAAGACGATGACCGGCGAGATGATCTACCGCCTGCTTGAGCAGCAGTGGTCAGGCGCGAACGCCGGCACGAACACGAAGATCCTGCAGGTCTCGAACGGCTTCACCTACTCGTACGACCTGTCGCGCGCGGGCAACAAGGTGATCCCGGGCTCCGTGATGCTCAAAGGGACGCCGATCGATCCGCTCGCCTCGTATCAGGTGACGATGAACAACTTCCTCGGCGACGGCGGCGACAACTTCACCGTCTTCAAGGAAGGGACGCACACGATCGGCGGCCTGGTCGACCTCGATGCGTTCGTCAACTACTTGATGGCGCACGATCCGGTGCCGACGCCGCCGATGAACCGCATCACGCGGCTCGGTTAACGCGCAAAGCCCAGCCGCTCGTACATGAGCGACAGAGTGGGAGCCGAGGAGGCACGTGCCTTCTCGGCTCCCATCTGCAACAGGCGCTGCAGTTCGGCCACGTCCGAGCGCAGCTCCGCATATCGCGCCTGGATCGGCTCGAGCACCGACACGATCGCATCGGCGACGTCCGACTTGAACTGGCCGTAGCCGGAGCCGTCGTAGCGCGCCTCGACGTCCGGGATCGAGTCGCCCGTGACGACCGTCATCAGTTCGATCAGGTTCGAGATCCCCGGCTTGTCGTCGGGGTCGTAGCGCACGTCGTTGCCGGAGTCGGTGACGGCCGATCTGACCTTCTTGCGCAGCGTCTCGGGCGGGTCGAGCATCAGCAGCGTCCCGCTCTCGACGCCCCGCGACTTGGACATCTTCACGCTCGGCTCCTGGAGGTTCATCACGCGCGCGCCCGTCTTCGGGTACACACCGTCGGGGACGACGAACGTCTCGCCGTAACGTGAGTTGAAGCGCTGCGCGATGTCGCGTGAGAGCTCGAGGTGCTGCCGCTGGTCGTCGCCGATTGGGACGGTGTCGGCCTGGTACAGCAGGATGTCGCCGGCCATCAGCACCGGGTAGGTGAACAGCGCCGCGGAGACGAACTCCTCCTCGGCCGCCTTCTCCTTGAACTGCGTCATCCGGCCGAGCTGGCCGTAGCTCGCCACGGAAGAGAGCAGCCAGGCCGCCTCCGCGTGCGCGGTGACGTGGCTCTGGACGAAGACGGTCGAGCGCTCGGGCTCGAGGCCAGTCGCGAACAACATCGCCGCGATGTCGAGCGTCCCCTCCCGCAGCGCGGCGGGATCGTGCTGGATCGTGATCGCGTGCAGGTCGACGATGCAGAAGAACGCCTCGCCCCGCTCTTGCGTCTGGGCGTACTGGCGGAAGCCCCCGCTGTAGTTGCCGATGTGGGGGTCGCCCGAAGGCTGGATGCCGCTGAAGATCCGCATCGTCGGGTCAAAAGTATCCTGAGTTCGAATGGCCGTCACCGGATCCCCAGAGCTGCTGATCGTCATGGGCGCGCACGCGACGCCGGACGAGATCGACCACGTCGTCGCGCGGCTCGCGGAGGCGGGCGCCGACGCGCACGTGACGCCCGGGCGCGAGGCGACGACGATCGGCGCGATCGGGGACCGCGAGGCGCTGGCTGCGCTGCCGCTCGAGGGCTATCCCGGCGTCGAGCAGGTGCTGCCGATCCTGAAGCCGTACAAGCTCGTGTCGCGCGAGCTGTCGCCGGACGCGACCGTGATCGACGTCGACGGCCGGCAGATCGGCGACGACAAGTTCGGGCTGATCGCCGGGCCCTGCACGGTCGAGTACCGCGAGCAGACGCTCGAGACGGCGCGCGCCGTGGCGCAGGCGGGCGCGACGATGCTGCGCGGCGGCGCGTTCAAGCCGCGCACGTCGCCGTACACGTTCAGCGGACTCGGCGAGGAGGCGCTCGAGATCCTCGTCGAGGCGCGCGAGGAGACGGGGCTGCCGATCGTCACGGAGCTGATGGACCCGCGCCACGTCGACGCGCTACTCGAGCACGCGGACGTGATCCAGATCGGCGCGCGCAACATGCAGAACTTCAACCTGCTGTCGGAGGTTGGGCGGACGGACAAGCCGGTGCTGCTCAAGCGCGGGCCGGCCGCGTCGATCGAGGAGCTGCTGATGGCGGCGGAGTACATCGTCCGCGAAGGGAACGCGCGCGTGATCCTCTGCGAGCGCGGCATCACGACGTTCGAGCATGCGACGCGCTACACGCTCGACATCAGCGCCGTGCCGGTGCTGAAGAACGAGACGCACCTGCCGGTGATCGTCGATCCGTCGCACGCGCCCGGGCGGCGCGAGCTCGTGCTGCCGTTGGCGCGCGCCGCGGTCGCCGTCGGCGCGGACGGGATCATCGTCGAGGTGCACCCGCGCCCCGAGGAGGCCCTGTGCGACGGGCCGCAGCAGATCCCCGTCGCCGATTTCCCGGACTTCGCGGACGAGATCCGTTCGCTGGCCCAACTGATGGGCCGCACGATCGGCTGACCGTGCAGCGGCTGGCGATCGTCGGCACCGGGCTGATCGGCGCCTCCGTCGGGCTGGCCGCGCGCGCGGCCGGTGTGGGGGAGGTGCGGGGCTGGGACGTCGACCCCGACGCGCTGCAGGTCGCGGCGGAGCGGGAGGCGGTCGAGCCGGCGGCGTCGCTCGAGGCCGCCGTCGCGGAGGCGGAGCTGGCGGTCGTCGCTGCGCCGGTCGCGCAGCTGCCGGCGGAGGTCGCCGCCGTTCTGGCGGCGAGCGACGGTGCGACGGTGACGGACGTCGGCTCGACGAAGGGGCCGGTGACGCAGGCCGTGACCGACGCGCGCTTCATCGGCGGCCATCCGGTCTGCGGCTCGCACACCCACGGCGCCGCGCACGCGAACGCGGAGCTCTTCCGCGGCGCGACCTGGTTCCTGACGCCCGTCGCGGCGACGGACCCGCAGCGCTACCGGCTGCTGCACGGGTTCGTTGCGTCGCTCGGTGCCGTTCCGGTTGCAGTCGACCCGCAGGCGCACGACCGGCTCGTCGCGCTGACGAGCCACCTGCCCCACGCGCTCGCGAACCTGCTGCTGAACCAGGCGGGCGCGTCGCGGATCGACGGCCACGAGCCGCTCGCCGCCGCCGGCGGCTCGCTGCGCGACATGACGCGCGTCGCCGGCGCGAACCCGCGCATCTGGGTCGACATCTTCCTCGACAACGCCGACGCGCTCGGCAGCGCGCTCGCGGAGCACCGCCGCCGGGTCGAGCAGGTCGAGCGAGCACTCGCGGACGGGGACGCCGGCTTCCTCGCGCGCTGGATCGCGGAGGCGTCCGGCAACCGGCGCCGCATGCTCGCCGAGGCGTATGAGCAGCCGGGCGCGCTGCAGCGGCTGCGCGTGCACGTGCCCGACCGGCCGGGCGTGCTCGCCGGCATCACGCAGGCGCTCGGCGCGGAGCGCATCAACATCGACGACTTCGAGCTCCAGCACCTGTCGCGCGAGCGCGGCGGGACGCTGACGCTGCTCGTCGACGGAGAGGACGAGGCCGCGCGCGCCGCGGACGTGCTCGAGGCGCAGGGGTACCACGTGGTCGTCTCGCCCGTGCTCGACGAATGAAGATCGCGCCGGCCGGAGCGCTCGTCGGCCACATCGCCGTCCCGGGCGACAAGTCGATCTCGCACCGGGCGGTGCTGATCGGCGCGCTCTGCGAAGGCGAGACGCGCGTGCGCGGCTTCGGCCGGAGCGCCGACACGCAGTCCACGGTCGACGCCGTACGAGCGCTCGGCGTCGAGATCGACGACATCGCCGACGACGAGCTCGTGGTGAAAGGAAGGGGTCTGACCCCCGCAGGGGGTCTGACCCCAGCGGTTGTCGACTGCGGCAACGCCGGCACCCTGATGCGGTTGCTGGCCGGCATCGTCGCCGGCCGTCCCGGGCGCTGGGAGCTCACCGGCGACGAGTCGCTGCGCGTGCGGCCGATGGAACGGATCGCCGAGCCGCTGAACCGGATGGGCGCGCGCGTGACGACGAATCCGCTCGTCGTCGAGGGCAGCGACGCGTTGAAGGGCATCGAGTACGCGCTGCCGGTCGCGAGCGCTCAGGTGAAGTCGTGCGTCCTGCTCGCCGGCCTCAACGCGAACGGCACGACGACCGTGATCGAGCCGGCGCCGACGCGCGACCACACCGAGCTGATGCTGGCCGCCGCGGGCGCACGCGTTCGCCGGCGGCCTGCGTCGGTCTCGATCGAGGCCGCGGCGCGGCTCGAGCTCGGCGAAGTCACGGTGCCGGGCGACTTCTCGGCCGCGGCGCCCTTCATCGTGGGGGCGACGCTGCTGTCCGGCTCGGACCTGACGATCCACGACGTGGGCCTCAACCCTCGGCGCACGGGGCTACTCGACCTGCTCGAGCGGATGGGCGCGCGCGTCACGGTCTTCAACCGGCGCAAGGTCGGCGGCGAATGGGTCGGCGACATGCAGGTGCAGTCGGCCGAGCTGGTCGCAACGGACGTGACCGAAGGAGAAGTGCCGCTGCTCGTCGACGAGCTGCCGCTGTTCGCGCTCGCGGCGGCCGGCGCGCGCGGTGACAGTCACGTCAGCGGCGCCGCCGAGCTCCGCGTCAAGGAAACCGACCGCATCGAAACCGTGACGAATGGGCTGCGCGCCCTTGGCATCCGCATCCGGGCGCGCGAAGACGGCTTCGAGGTGCGAGGTGTCCCGACGCGGCCGACCGGCGGTCGCATGTCCTCCGACGGCGACCACCGGATCGCGATGCTCGCGGCGGTTGCGGGCGTCACGTCGCGCGAGGGCGTGGACGTCAGGGACGCCGGCGCGGTCGCTATAAGCTTCCCCGGGTTCTACGACCTCCTCGACTCGGTCTCCAGACGATGATCGTCGCCATCGACGGCCCCGCGGGGGCAGGCAAGAGCACGGTTGCACGGCAGCTCGCCGAGCGGCTCGGCTTCCGCTACCTCGACACAGGCGCGATGTACCGCGCCGTGACGTGGCTCGCCCTCCAGCGCGGCTTGCCGCTGTGGGATGCCGCGCCGCTCGGGGCGCTCGCGGCCTCGAACCCGGTCACGTTCGACGAGCGCGGGCGCGTGTTCATCGCCGGCATGGACGTGACGGCGTCGATCCGCAAGTCGAACATCGACCGCAACGTCCCCGTCGTCGCGCGGCATCCGCAGGTGCGGCAGGTGATGCGCGACCGGCAGCGCGAGCTCGGCGAGCACGGCGACGTCGTGATCGAGGGCCGCGACATCGGCACGGTCGTCGCGCCTGACGCCGACGTGAAGGTCTACCTCAACGCGGACGCGTCGACACGGGCGCGCCGGCGCCAGGCCGAGCGTCCGGACATCGGCGGCGACGCGCTCGCGACCGACCTGCGCGTGCGCGACGAGAGCGACGCCGCGCGGATGCGGCCCGCCGTCGACGCCGAGCAGATCGACACGACGGACCTCGAGGTGGAGGACGTCGTGTCGCGCATCGAGGAGCTCGTCCAGCAGCGCCTCGCCGCGTCGCGGTCATGACTCGTCCGCAGTGGGCGTGGCTCTTCTTCCGTCCCCCCGTCGACGGGCTCGTCCGCGTGTTCGCGCCGCTGCGGATCTACGGCCGCGACCGGCTGCCGCTGCACGGGCCGCTCGTCCTCTGCTTCAACCACTTCTCGTGGCTCGACCCCTGGGCGCTCGGCGGCGTCTGCCCTCGCACCATCTACTACGTCGCGAAACAGGAGGCGCACGACAACCCGCTGATCGGGCCGTTCATCCGGTTCTTCGGAACGTCCTCGATCCGGCGCGGCGAGTCCGACCGCGAGGCGATCCGCGTGATGCGGGAGGTCGTACGGCGCGGCGACACGTTGGGAATGTTCCCGGAGGGGACGCGGCAGAAGTCTGAGCCGGGCGAGGTGCGCAGCGGCGCGGCGATGATCGCCGTGCAGGAGCAGGTTCCGGTCGTGTGCGGCGCGATCGAGGGATCGCAGCGCTGGCGGCTCGGGAACTTCGAGCCTGTGTCGATCGCGTTCGGCGAGCCGTTCGACCTGAGCGGCCATCCGCGCAACTCGCAGGGCTACCGCGCGGCGTCGCTGGAGATCCAGGCAGAGATCCGGCGGCTCTGGGAGTTCCTCGTGGTGACGCACGAGCACGGCCGGCCGCGCGTGGCGATCCCACCGGCGTGAGAGGAACCGTCGCCGTCGTCGGCTTCCCGAACGTCGGGAAGTCGACTTTGGTCAACCGCCTGAGCGGCTCGCGCACCGCCGTCGTGCACGAGCAGCCGGGCGTGACGCGCGACCGCAAGGAGATCGTCGCCGAGTGGGGGAGCGACCGGTTCCTCCTCGTCGACACAGGCGGCGTCGACATCGCCGACCGCTCGCCGATGACGCAGTCGATCGCGGCGCAGGCGCGCGAGGGCATCGCAGAGGCCGACCTCGTCCTGTTCGTCGTCGACGCGAAGGCAGGGATCACGCCGGGGGACGAGGAGGTCGCGGACATCCTCCGCCGCGCGCGCAAGCCCGTGCTGCTGATCGCGAACAAGATCGACGATCCGGCGCAGGACGGGCTCGCGTTCGACCTCCACCGGCTCGGGCTCGGCGAGCCCATCCCCTTGTCGGCGCTGCACGGGCACGGGACGGGCGACCTGCTCGACCTGATCGTCGCCGAGCTGCCGGGCGAGGGGCGCGAGGAGATTCCGGAGACGGCGATCCGGGTGGCGATCCTCGGGCGGCCGAACGTCGGCAAGTCGTCGTTGCTGAACGCGATCCTCGGTCGCGAGCGCGTGATCGTCTCGGAGACGCCGGGGACGACGCGCGACGCGATCGACACGGTGTTCGAGCGCGGGGAGCGGACGTTCGTCTTCGTCGACACCGCCGGGATGCGGCGCAAGCGGCGGCACCGGCAGGGCATCGAGTACTACTCGGAGCTGCGCGCGCTCGACGCGGCGCGGCGCGCGGACATCGCGCTCGTCCTCATCGACACCTCGGAGGGGATCGTCGAGCAGGACCTGTCGGTTGCGGACGTCGCTCGGAAGGCGCAGTGCGCGACGATCGTCGTGCTGTCCAAGTGGGACGTGACGACGGTCGGGATCGAGGACGTGCGGCCCGAGCTCGAGCGGCGGCTGCGGCAGCGTCCGCCGCACGTGGCCGTGTCCACGAAGACGGGCCGCGGGATCGAGCGGCTGCTGGACTTGATCGAGCGGCAGTTCGACAAGCACACGTCGCGGATTCCGACGGCCGAGTTGAACCGGTTCCTCGGGGAGCTGCAGGAGCAGCGCGAGACGCCGGTGCGGATCTTCTACGGCGCGCAGGTCGAGACGCGCCCGCCGCGGTTTCGCTTCACGGTCAACGACCGCCGGCACGTGACGCGCGACTACGGCTACTGGGTCGAGAACCAGCTGCGCGAGCGGTTCGGGCTCGAGGGCGTTCCCGTCACGATCGACTTCGTGCCGCGCTAGCCGTTCGAGGCAGGCCGGAAGGCGCCATGTTCCGTTGTCCCGAACCCGCTGCAAATGCGCCAAATCGTGCCTGGCACCTGGTCTCTGCGAGGACATGTCTTCGCGTCGTGCGATTGTTCCCGCGTGAAGGTCGTCGTCGTGGGGGCAGGGTCGTGGGGGACGGGCTTCTCGTGCGTCCTTCTGCACCGTGGACATGACGTGACGCTCGCGGCGCGCGACCCCGAGCAGGCGCGCGTCGTCGACGAGACGGGACGCAACCCGCGCTACCTCACGAACGCCGACCTCGAGGGCGTCACCGCTACGACGATCGACGCGGCGCCGATCGCCGGCGCCGACCTCGTCGTGCTGGCCGTGCCGAGTCGCGCGTTCGCCGAAGTCGCGGCGTCGCTGCCTGGCACCGCGCCCGTCCTCAGCCTCACGAAAGGGCTCGATCCCGCCACCGGAGAGCGCCTGTCGACGCGCGTGCAGGGACGTTCGGTCGCCGTCCTGTCCGGCCCGAACATGGCAGAGGAGATCGCCGACGGACTGCCCTCCGCCGCCGTGATCGCCAGCGAAGACCTCGACCTCGCCGAGCGGCTGCAGGAGGCGATCAACTCCATGATCTTCCGCGTCTACGTCAACGACGACCTCGTCGGCGTCGAGCTCTGCGCCGCGGCGAAGAACGTGATCGCGCTTGCGGCCGGCGGCGTCGACGGCCTCGGGCTCGGCGACAACGCGAAGGCGAGCCTGATCACGCGCGGGCTCGTCGAGATGGCGCGGCTCGGCGAGGCCGAGGGCGCGGCGCCGGAGACGTTCAGCGGCCTCGCCGGCATGGGGGACCTGATCGTCACGTGCTTCTCCAGCTACGGCCGCAACCGCCGGGCCGGTGAGCTGATCGCCCGCGGGGCCACGGCCGACGAGGCCATAGCCGAGATCGGCCAGGTGGTGGAAGGGCTCACGACCGCGCCCGTCCTCCGCGACCTCTCGCGGCGGCTCGGGGTCGAACTGCCGATCACGGACGGCGTGTGCCGCGTCCTCGGCGGCGAGAGCCTCGATTCGCTCCTGGCAAGCCTGATGGGGAGGGTTCCGACCGCCGAGTAAACGCTCAAGGAGTCAAGGGCGCAGGCCGATTGGGCAGAACATGCGCGCGATGCGCCGCCTGTCAGGGGTCCTGGCCGCCACGGCGTTGCTGGCCGCGGGTTGCGGCGGCACGACGGCACAGCCCGGTTCGGGCGCCAGCAGGATCGTCCCCGCGTCGGCCCCGGCGTTCATCGCGATCGACTCGAATGCCGAGTCGTCGCAATGGCAGACGATCAACGACCTCGCGTCGAAGTTCCCGGACAAACAGAAGGGCGTCGACTCGATCAAGCAGGACCTCACCAAGAACGGCGTCGACTGGGAGCAGGACGTCAAGCCCGCGCTCGGGGACGAGTTCGATCTCGTCTGGCTCGACTTCGAGAACGACGGCCAAGACGTCGTCGGCCTGACCCAGCCGAGGAGCGAGGCGAAGTTCAAGGCACTGGTCGCGCAGGCGAACAAGGACGCGAGCTCGCCCGGCGACAAGGTCTTCTACGACAGCTTCAAGGGCTGGGCCGTGATCGCGCCCGCACAGCAGACGATCGACCGGTTCGAGCAGGAGAGCTCCACCGCGACGACGGCGCTCGCCGACGACAAGTCCTTCAGCGACTCGATGAACCGGCTCGGCACGGACTCCGTCGTACGCGCGTACGTCAACGGCACGTTCCTCATGCAGCTCGCGCGCACGAAGGGCGGCGCGCGCGTGCAGCCCTACATCGACAAGCTCGGGACGCTCGACTGGATCGCGGCCCGGCTCGGCGCGACGTCCGAAGGGATCGGCCTCGACACGATTGTCCACGGCACGCCCGGGTCGCTCTTCAAGGGCTCGTCGAGCTCGGGGGCGTTCAGCGCCAAGCTGCTCGGCACCGTTCCTGCCGATGCGCTCGTCTACATGTCCTTCCACGGCGCCAAGGGCATGTTCAACGGGCTGCAGCAGAGCCCGGCGCTCAACACGCCGCAGTTCCGCCAGTTCGTGCAGCCGTTGCAGCAGCTCGGCCGCATCCTCCAGGGCGAGAACGCGGTCTACGCGCGGCCCGGTGCGAACATCCCCGAGGTCACGCTCGTCTCGACGCCCGGGACGGCCGGCACCCCGATCGTCGACCGGATGGTGAAGAAGTTCTCCGACACGTCACCTCAGGTTCGCGCCGCCGGCGGGACGCGTGTGCATGCGATGGCTTCGAGCGGCATGGGCCTCTACTACGCGGACGTGAACGGGAAGTTCGTCGCCTCAGACCAGCTGCAGGGAATCCGCGCCGCGATCGGGTCGAGGAAATCGCTGTCCGATAGTTCAGAGTTCCGGCAGGCGAAGGACGCGTCCGGGATGCCGGACAAGACCTGGAGTGCCCTCTACGTGAACATCCACGCCGGCGTTCCGTACGTAGAAAAGCTCGCCCATCAGCACATCCCGGCCGAGATCGCCCGCAACGTCAAGCCCCTCCGTTCGGCGGTCGAGTACGCCGCCTCGCACACGCACGAGCTGCAGATCTCGTTCTTCCTCCGGATCAAGTAGGTAACCTCCGCGCCCATGAGCGCGCGAGAGTTCCTCTTCACCTCCGAGTCGGTCACCGAGGGCCACCCGGACAAGATCGCCGACCAGATCTCCGACAGCGTGCTGGACGCAGTGCTGGCCGGCGACCCGGCCGCGCGCTGTGCCTGCGAGACGCTGATCACGACCGGCCTCGTCGTCGTGGCCGGCGAGATCTCGACCGAGATCTACGTCGACATCCCGAAGCTCGTCCGCGAGCGCATCACGGAGATCGGCTACACCCACTCGGAGTGGGGCTTCGACGCGACGACGTGCGGCGTCATCGTGGCGCTCGACGAGCAGTCGCCCGACATCGCGCAGGGCGTCGACGCCTCGTACGAGGTGCAGCACGATCCCGGTGACCAGGATCCGCTTGACCGGGTCGGCGCGGGCGACCAGGGGATGATGTTCGGCTATGCGACGAACGAGACGAAGGAGCTGATGCCCCTTCCGATCATGCTCGCGCACAAGATCTGCAAGCGGCTGGCCGAGGTGCGCAAGGCGGGCGACCTCCCGTACCTGCGGCCGGACGGCAAGGCGCAGGTGACGATCCGGTACGAGGTCGACGAGGCGGGCCGGCAGCGCCCCGTCGAGATCGAGCGCGTGCTCGTCTCGACGCAGCACTCTGACGGGATCTCGTCCGAGGACCTGATCAAGCCCGACATCATCGAGCGCGTCCTGCATCCGATCCTCCCGGCCGAGCTCTACGACGAAAAGCGGCTGCACGGCGACCGCGACTTCGTCTTCGTCAATCCGACGGGCAAGTTCGTGCTCGGCGGCCCGATGGGGGACACCGGGCTCACGGGCCGGAAGATCATCGTCGACACGTACGGCGGCGCCGCGCGCCACGGCGGCGGCGCGTTCTCGGGGAAAGACCCGACGAAGGTCGACCGCTCGGCCGCGTACGCAGCGCGCTACGTAGCGAAGAACATCGTCGCGGCGGGGCTCGCAGACCGTGCCGAGGTCAACGTCGCGTACGCGATCGGCGTCGCGCATCCGGTGTCGGTCACGGTGCAGACCTTCAACACCGAGCACATCCCGGCCGAGCGGATCGCCGACCTCGTGCGCGAGCACTTCGACTTGCGCCCGGCCGCGATCCTGCGTGACCTCGAGTTGCGGCGGCCGATCTACCGCAAGACGGCTGCGTACGGGCACTTCGGCCGCGACGACCACGACTTCACGTGGGAGCGCACCGACAAGGCCGACGCGCTGCGCGGAGCAGCCGGCCTAGCGCGGCACGAAGCGCAGCCCGAGCACCTGCACGCCTAGAGCGCGGGCGCCCAGCGGCGCGTTCGGCACTTTGACCTGTAAAACGAGCGGGGCGCCCGTTGTGGCCACGTCCACGTGTCTGGCACCGGTGACGACGAACGTGCGCCTGCCGATCCAGACGCGCCGCGGTTGTTCGCCGCGCGGCACCGACAGCGTCAGCTCGTAGCGCCCCGCCCGCACGGGCCATGCCTGGTAGCGGAGCTTCGTGCCGGTCCAGCGGTCGGGTGCGAGGCCGTCGGCGAGCCAGCGCACGTGCGGGTGCACCGGCACGCGATAGGCGACGAGATCCTTGCGCGGGCGCGCGACGACCGTTCCGTCGAGCCCGATGGCGCTCCCGGCGACGTTGGCGACGACGATCCGCGTCGGGCTGCCGAGCACGAGGCTACCGTCGCGCGTGATGCGTGCGACCGTGCTCGGGAAAGGATCCGGCGGCTGCGTCTGCAGCACGGCGACGTGGCGGACGTCGCGGTTCCAGCTCTCGAGCCCCGTCCCGACGAAGTAGTCGGACTGGGGCAGGACAAGGTACGTCGCCGGGCCGAGGCCGGAACGGTCGAGCCAGTCGGCGGGCTCGGCGTTGAAGGTGCGCGCGGCGAAGGCGGTGGCCAGCCGGTCGGTCGCGTAGACGCCGACGCCGGTCGCGAGCGCTGCAGCGATTGCGACGGTCGCGAGCATGAGCGGGATGCGCCGAACGGCGAGCGCAAGCGCCCCGAGCGCGAGCGGCGCGAGCGCGTAGAGCAGCGACGCGTTCGTGAGCCCGAGGTAGTACGAGGCGCGCGCGAACCCCGTCAGCGTGAACGAGTCGAAGAAGAACCCGGCGGTGCCGGTCAGACCGGGGAAGGACACGAGCGACAGGGCGACGGCGCCCGCGATCGTGAAGAGCGTGTACGCGCGCCGCCACGGCGCGCCGCGTTCGACGTACGCGAAGAACGCGAGGAACACGAGCGGCGTGACGTAGAAGACGTAGCGCTCCAGCGGCCGGTGCGCCTCACCTGCGGCGATCAGCGTCGCCTGTCCGAGGAAGAGCGCCGTGCAGGCGATCGACACGACCCCGATCGGCTTGCGCCACAGCACCCCGAAGCCGAACAGGGCGCCGGGAACGATCGCGAGCCCGAGCGAGTACGGCAGCAGCGATCCCGTCGTCAGCGCCCAGTGCGCGACTGCGCCGGGATCGTGCCCGATGTGTGTCGCCTCGCCGTACTGGCCGAGCGCGCCCGGCACACCAACGAGCAGAACGAGTAACAGACTCGTAACCGTGACTGGCACCAGGTGGCGGCGGTAGCGGCCACGTTCGCAAACGGCGATGGCCGCGAGGTACGCGAGCGGGAGCACGAGGAACTGCGCACGCGTCGCGATCGCGAGCGCGCACACGATGGGCACGGCCAGCGAGGGCCGCTCGACGCCGCGCACGATCACGGCCACCGCGCAGAGGAAGAGCGGATACGCCAGCGCCTCGGACATGAGGTAGCCGTGGTAGACCATCGCCGGCGTCGCCACCGCAGCCGCCGCGGTGACCAGCGCGTACGTCGGCTGCACGACTCGGCGCGCGAGCCAGTACGACGGGAACACGGCCGCCGACATCACCGCGGCGTTCAGGAGCTTGGCTGCGGCGTACGCCTGCGGCATCGAGTGCAGCAGCCAGACCGGCGCCTGCACGAGCGGCGCCAGCGGCGACGGGAAGTAGAAATGCTGGCCGCGGATCGAGAGGCCGTGTCCCGCTGCGAGCGACTGCGACAGCTTCGTGTAGAGCAGCTCGTCGTTGAAGACGGTCAGCGTCGCGTGCCCGCGCGACTGCAAGAAGTGGTAGACGGTCGCGGCGACGAAGAGGAGCGGCAGCGCGAAGGTCCGCGTGACGGCGCGTGGCAGGGCAACGGCTTCGGCCGCAGCGGTCATGCAGCCTGTATCGGCCCGGCGCTAGGCGGGCTTGACGAAGAGCCCGGCGGCGGCCTTCTCGCCGATGGCGCGGTCGCCGCCGTTGAGCCGCACGGTCATCTGCCCCGCGGCGGGTTGAGCCTCGCGCACCTCGATCTCACGGCCCGGAACGAGACCCTCGTCGTAGAACCAGTGGAGCAGGTCGCCGTCGTGCTCGGCGAGGCGGACGATCGTCGCCCGCGAGCCGGGCTCGAGCTCCGCGAGCGGAGCGAGCTGCTGGTTCTCCTCCTGCTCGAGCTCGGGATCGACGGGCCAGCCGTGCGGACAGCGGTCGGGATGGCCGAGCCGCTCGTCGATCCGCTCGACCATGTCCTCCGTGAACGTGTCCCCGAGGGCGTCCGCGTGGACGTGTGCCTCGGCCGCGGTGTAGCCCATGAAGTCGGTCAGCAGCCGCTCGATGATGCGGTGCTTGCGGACGACGCGCTCCGCGCGCTCGCGGCCGGCGGGAGTCAGCAGCGCCTCCTTGTGCTCGCCGCGCTTGATCAGGCCCTCCCGCTCGAGCCGCTTCAGCATCTCGCCGGCCGAAGCGCGCGAAACGCCGAGCATCTCGGCGACGCGCGAGGCCAGCGTCGGCGACGACCCGCCCGCGACCGCGTACTCCCCGATCGGGAACGCCAGGAAGTAGATCGTCTCCAGATACTCGTCGATGGAGTGGCCCTGAGCCATCAGCCCCCGCGATCCTAGCCTGTAAGGTTCGCCTTACATGAGCACCGGCCAGACGCTCCTGCTCGGCGCGATCGCCGGCGCCACGATCTTCCTCGGCCTGCCGATCGGGCGGATGCAGAACGTCAGCGCCGCGACGAAGGCCTTCCTCGCTGCGGTCGCGACCGGCGTGCTCCTCTTCCTGCTGTGGGACGTGCTCAGCGAGGCGGTCGGGCCGATCGAGGACGCGCTCACGGCCGGGGACGACGGCACCTTCCTCTGGCGTGCCTTCCTGCTGCTCGGCGGCTTCACCGTCGGCCTGATGAGCCTCGTGTACTACGACCTGTGGATGAAACGGCGGCGGCGCAAGGCGTTCCTCGGGCCGGGCGCGGCCTCAACCGCCGAGTTCGAGCACGAGCACCACTTCACCGGGATGTCGCCGGCGCGCTGGCTCGCGACCTTCATCGCCGTCGGGATCGGCCTGCACAACTTCTCGGAGGGTCTGGCGATCGGCCAGGCGTCGGCCGCGGACGAGCTCTCGCTGGCGCTCGTCCTGATCATCGGCTTCGGCCTGCACAACGCGACGGAGGGGCTCGGCATCTGCGCACCGCTGACCGGCGACCGCGAGCGGCCGAGCTGGGGCTTCCTGGCGCTGCTCGGTTTGATCGGCGGCGGCCCGACCTTCATCGGCACGGTCGTGGGCCAGGCGTGGGTCAACGAGAGCGTGATGATCCTGTTCTTCGCTCTCGCGGCCGGCTCGATCCTCTACGTCGTGATGGAGCTGCTGAACGTCGGGCGCGCGCTCGCGCCGAAGCACGTCATCACGTGGGGGATCCTCCTCGGGCTCTTCCTCGGCTTCGCGACGGATTTCATCCTCGTCGCGGCGGGCGCGTAGCCCGCATCACAACCAGGTCCTTGTAAGACCAGCACAGCTCGGCGTCGAGGCCCGCGTCGCGGAGCCACCGGAGCTGGTCGTCGACGCGGTCCGGCAGGTCGTAGACGCCGTCGATGGGTGTGACGACGTCGGCGTCGTCCTCGGGAACGACGACGTCCGCGAGGACGAACGCGCCGCCGGGCTCGAGGACGGCCGCGACGCGGCGGAACAGATCCTGCTTACCCGGGCCGTCCAGGTGGTGCACGGCGAGCGCGGAGACGACGAGGTCGAACGGCCCCTCGGGCAGCGCGTCCTCGAGCCGGGCGAGCCGCAGCTCCGCCTGCGGGACGACGGCCCGGGCGCGCTCGACCATCTCGGGGCTGGAGTCGATCGCCGCGAGGCGCGCGTCCGGATGCTCGGCGAGCACCCGTTTCGCCGTCTCGCCGGTGCCGATACCGAGCTCGAGAATCGTCCGCGCCTGCACCTCCGCCGTCGCCTTGGCCGTCTCCGCCTGCAGATTGGGGTACGACGGCACTTCTTCGAGCATGTTCTTGAGGTAGGTCTCGGGATCCCAGTGCCACTGTGTCACGGCGCCACTCTACGCTGGTCGTCGTGAGCCGCTATGCGTCCGTCTATCCGCTGGTCACCGCCCGCGCGCTCGCACGCGAGTTCACGTACGAGGTGCCGGACGAGGTCGAGCCCGGTGCGGTCGTCGAGGTGCGCTTCGGCAACGCGAAGCGGCGCGGCGTCGTGACGGAAGTCGGTGTCGCGCTGCCCGACGGGGTGAAGGCCGCGCCGGTCGAGCGCGTCGTCGAGGAGCTGCCGCGCGCGCTCGTCGCACTGGCGCTGTGGGTTGCCGACTATTACGGCTCGACGCCGGGGCGGGCGCTCGCGCTCGTCGCGCCGGTGCAGCGCAAGCCGCGCGGGGAGCGCGCGCAGCCGGCGGAGCGCGACGCGCTCGCCGGCGAAGCCGCGCCGGCCTCCCTGAGCGAGACGCAGCAGGCGGCGCTGGGCCGCATCGTCGAGCAGCTCGACGCGAGGGAGAGCGCGAACTTCCTCCTCTACGGCGCGACCGGCAGTGGGAAGACGGAGGTGTACCTGCAGGCGTGCGCGGCGGCGCTCGCGCGCGGACGCGGTGCGATCGTGCTCGTGCCGGAGATCGTGTTGACACCGCAGGCGCTCGGCCGCTTCCGCGCGCGCTTCGGCGATCGCATCGCTGTGCTCCACTCGGCGCTGACGGATGCGGAGCGGCGTGACGAACGCGCACGCATTGCGCGCGGCGCGGCTCCGATCGTGCTCGGCGCGCGCTCGGCGGTGTTCGCCCCCGTTGCGCGGCTGGGCGTCATCTGCGTCGACGAGGAGCACGACGCGTCGTACAAGCAGGAGTCCGACCCGCGCTACGACGCGCGCACCGTCGCGGCGAAACGCGCTGCGCTGGAAGGAGCTGTTGCCGTCTTCGGCAGCGCGACGCCGCGGCCGGAGACGTGGGGCAGCCTCGAGCGGCTCGAGCTCGGCGGCCGCATCGCCGGGCCGCTGCCATCCGTGCGCGTCGTCGACCTACGGCGCGAGGCGGGCTACCCGCTGTCGGCCCCGTTGCTTGCCGAGCTCGGCGCGATCGCGGAGGGCGGCGGGAAGGCAATCCTCCTGCTCAACCGCCGCGGTGTCGCGCCGGCGCTGCACTGCCGGGCGTGCGGGACGACGTTGCGCTGCGAGAACTGCGATGTCGCGCTCGTGCTGCATGCGGACCGGCAGCTGCGCTGCCACCACTGCGGCCACACCGAGCCGGAGCCGGACGCGTGTCCCGTCTGCGGCTCGACGGAGCTGGCACGGCTCGGCGCAGGGACGCAGCGGCTCGAGCGCGAGCTCGAGGCAAAGCTGCCGGAGCTCGACCGCATCCGGCTCGACGCGGACACGATGGAGCGCCCGGGCGCGCTCGCCGCAGCGCTGCGGCGCTTCGCCGAGGGCGACCGCGTCGTGCTCGTCGGCACGCAGATGGTGTCGAAGGGTCACCACTTCCCCGGCGTCGCGCTCGCCGCAGTCGTCGACGCCGACACCGGCCTGGGGCTACCTGACTTCCGCGCGGAGGAGCGGACGTTCCAGCTGCTTACGCAGCTTGCGGGCCGCAGCGGCCGCGACGCGCCGGGCCGCGTGCTCGTGCAGACCTTCCAGCCAGACTCGCGCGCGATCGCTCTCGCGGCGAATCACGACGTGCCGCGCTTCCTCGCGGGCGAGCTCGAGCGGCGGCGGGCGCTCGGCTATCCGCCCTACAAGCACCTCGTCCGGATCGTCGTCGCCGGACCGGAGCCGGACGCGCCGCTACAGGCGCTGACGGAGCTGAAGACGGGGCTGGCGGGCGACTTGCTCGGCCCGGCGCCGCTGCTGCGGCTGCGCGGCAAGTTCCGCGCGCAGCTCGTGGCGAAGACCGACCACCCGCGGCGCATGGCCGCGCAGGCGGGCCGCTTGTTGAGCGCCGCCGCGCCGGCAATGCGTCGAGCCGGCCTGAGCGCGGTCGTCGACGTCGATCCGCAGGGGTTCTAAGGTGGAGGTGTGATCTCCGCGCCGACGCTGCAGTTGCTCGAATGGATCGACGAGGGCGAGCGTTCGTACACGGAGACGATGGAGGCCTGGCGCTCGCACTGCCCGCGGTTGCTGGTCTGGGAGGACGCGCTCGCGGACGGGCTGGTCGAAGTTCGCAGCGGCCGCGTCCTGCTGACGCCGAAAGGCAGGGGTGAGACCCCGCCTGGGTCAGACCCCTCTTAGTTCAGCGTCGGGTCGACCGGCATCCGGGCGACGAGCTCGTACTCGCCGCCCTTGCGGTGGAGGATCGCGCTCCAGAGGCCGTCGGGGTCCTCCGTGAAGATGTCGTCGAGGTCGGCGGGCTCGATGATCCAGTCGTCCCGCTCGAGCTCGTCCTCGAGCTGCTCCGGGCCCCAGCCGGCGACGCCAGCGAACACGCGCGTTCGCTCGAGCTCCGGCGCGCCCTCTTCGAGCGCGTCGTTCAGCGCGACGAACCCGATGTCCTCGATCACCACCACGCCGGCCTCGTTCGGGTCGTGGAACTCCGCGAGCACCGCGACCCCCTCAGGATTGACTGGCCCGCCGACGAACACGGGCTCGCCCAGATCCGTGACGGGCGCGAGCTGCGGCACGGCATCGCCGACCGTCGCGTTCGAGCGTCGGTTGAGAATGAGTCCGACAGCGCCTTCCTCGCTGTGCGCCGTGACGAAGACGACGGCGCGGAAGAAGTTCGGGTCGTGGATCGCCGGAGACGCGATCAGAAACTGCCCGGCCAGCGAGTCCATGTCCTTAAGTTTGCCCCTCGGCGGGGAAACGAGACAGGATCCAGCCGGCGCCGAGCGGCTCGCGCGTGTACGGGCGGCCGTTCACGAGCACGAAGTCGCCGGTGCGCGGGTTCATCGGTAGCCGCGACTCGGCGGGGTAGTGCCGGTTGTGGCGTTCGATCAGCTCGTTCACCTCCGAGAAGTCCCAGGCTTCGGCGAGTCTGCGCCACTCCTCCGGCGACTCACGTAGCTCATAGGCCTCCGCGAGCTGCCGCTCGTGCAGCTCGACCTCGGCCTCGATCGCCCGCAGCCGGCGCATCCACGCGAGCGGCCCGCCCAGCGCCGCGATCTGCGCGTCGGCGTCCGGCCGGAAGTTCCGTATGCGCCGCCGCAGCGGTTCGCCGGCCAGCGGATTCCCGCGCACGTCCTCCTCCAGCGCCTCGCGCTCGCGCCGGTCGCGCGGCGTCTCGGGGCGGGTCACGCCCTGCTTCATGATCGCCTCGCGCTCGCGTCGTTCCACAGCGCTAGTGTGCCCGCTGCACGATGAGCGAAGACGTCGAAGGTCAGGTCAGAACCGAGGAGCTCGATCCCGAGCGCGAAGCGCGGCGACAGCTCGCGCTGGCGCAGATCCGCCAGTACCCGGATCCGGTGCTGCGGATGGAGGCGCGCCCGGTCGAGCAGTTCGACGAGGACCTGCAGCGCCTCGTCGCGCGAATGAAGGAGCTGATGCAGGACGCCAACGGCGTCGGCCTCGCCGCGACGCAGGTGGGCGTTCTGCGGCGCGTATTCGTCTTCTCGCCGGAGGAGGACCGCGTGTACACGCTCGTGAACCCTTCGCTCACGAAGCAGACGGAGGAGACGGACACGGACGACGAGGGCTGCCTGTCCATCCAGGGCGTGACCGTTCCCGTCCCGCGGTCGACCGCGGTACGGATCGAGGGGTTCGACGAGCGGGGCAAGGAGGTCGCGTACGAGCTCGAGGGGATGGCGGCTCGGATCGCCCAGCACGAGTACGACCACCTCGACGGCAAGCTGATGCTCGACCGCACCACGTCCGACGCGCGGCGCGAGGCGATGGCGGCGCTGCGGCCGCGGCTCGTTCTGCGCTAATGCACCTCGCCGTCGCGGCGACGGCACCGTTCGGTGCCGACGTCCTCGAGCGCCTCGCGCGACACCACGACGTGACTGCGCTGCTGACGCGGCCCGACGCGCCACGCGGCCGCGGGCGCAAGACGGCGCCGCCGCCGGCGAAGGAGGCGGCCGAGCGGCTCGGTATCCGCGTCCTGCAGCCGGCGCGGCCGGAGCCGGGACTGGAGCTCGGTGCGGACACCGTGGTCGTCGCCGCGTACGGCCTGCTGATTCCGGAGTCGGTGCTCGCGCAGCGGCTGTGGCTCAACGTCCACCCGTCGCTGCTGCCGCGCTGGCGAGGGGCGGCGCCGGTCGAGCGCGCGATCATGGCCGGCGACGCCGAGACCGGCGTGACGATCCACGAGACGGTGAAGGAGCTCGACGCGGGGCCGATCGCCGCGCAGCGCGCGTTCCCGATCGGCGACCAGGACGACGCCGGCGCCGTCTTTGTGAAGGCCGCAGCCCTGGCCGTCGAGCTGCTCGACGACGTGCTGCCGAATCCGTCGTTCACGCCCCAAGACGAGCACGGAGCGACGTACGCCGCCAAGATCACGGCGGCCGACCGCGAGCTCGACTGGAACGATCCTCCCGACGGGTTGCTGCACAAGATCCGCGCGCTCTCGCCGCACATCGGTGCGCGCGCGGAGCTGCACGGCCGCGGCGTGACGATCTGGAGGGCGCGTGTCGCCGGCGGGCGGCTCGAGCCGCTCGAGGTGCAGCCGGACGGCAAGCGGCGCATGACGTACGACGAGTTCCTGCGCGGCCTGCGTTGACGGCGCGCGAGGCGGCGTACCGGGTCGTCCTGCGCGTCTTCGAGGACGATGCATACGCGGATCGCGTCCTGCGGACCGCAGCAAGGGGACTCGACAAGCGCGACCGTGCGCTCGCGCAGCGGCTCGCGTTCGGGACGGTGCAGCGCGTTCGCACGCTCGACCATGCGATCGAGAAGCTCGGCAAGCGTCCGATGCGCAAGCTCGACCCGCCGGTTCGCGCCGCGCTGCGGCTGGGTGCGTACCAGCTCGGCTTCACCGACGTCGCGACGCACGCGGCGGTAAACGAGTCGGTCGAGCTCGTTCGCCGCGCGCGGCTCGAGCGGGCGGTGGCGTTCACGAATGCCGTGCTGCGCCGTTTGTCCGAAGGAATCACGCCGCTGCTGGCCTCGCTCTCCGAGGACACGCCTCGGGCGGCGGCGTTGAAGCACTCCTATCCGGATTGGGTCGCCGCGCTCTGGTGGGACGAGCTCGGCCGCGACGACGCGCTCGCGCTCATGCGCGCGCAGAACGAGCCGCCGGAGCGGGTCGTGCGCATCAACTCCCGCAAGGCCACGACACTTCCCGGCACGCCCGATGCGGACGTGTTGGGTGCCTGGCACCTCGAAGGGTCCGCCGAGGACATGGTCGAAGCGGGCCTGGCGTGGCCGCAGAGCCGCGGCTCGCAGCTGGCCGGGCTCGCCGTCGGCGCGCGGCCGGGCGAGCGGACGCTCGACCTCTGCGCCGCGCCCGGCGGGAAGGCGACGCAGCTCGAGGGCGAGGTCGTCGCCGTCGAGCTGCATCCCGCGCGTGCGCGCGAGCTGGAGGAGAACTGCCGCCGGCTCGGCGCCGACAACGTCACCGTCGTCAACGCGGACGCCACGAACCTGCCGCCGGAGCTCGCCGGCTTCGACCGCGTGCTCGTCGACGCACCGTGCTCCGGGCTCGGCGTGCTCGCGGCGCGTCCCGACCTGCGCTGGCGCGGGGAGGCGCTGCCCGAGCTTCAACTCGAGCTGCTGCGGGTGGCGGCCGAGCGCGTCAAGCCGGGCGGCACGATCGTCTACTCCGTGTGCACGATCAGCTCCGCGGAGAACGAGGCCGTGGTCGACGCGGCCGGCCTCACGCCGCAGCCGCTCGGCGACGAATGGCCGCGGTTTCGCCACCCGCACCGCCCGGAATTCCTGCTGACGCTGCCGCACGTCCACCAGACGTCGGGCTTCTTCATCGCCCGACTGACGCCGTAGAGTCGCGTCGTGGCGTGGAACGAGTGGATCCGGACGGTCGAGGTCGAGCCGTCGCTCTACGCCGCCGACTTCGCGCACCTCGGCGACCAGGTCGACATCCTGCTGCGTGCCGGCGTGCGCGTCTTCCACTTCGACGTCGGCGACGGGCACTTCGTCGAGCCGATCACGATCGGGCCGATCGTGCTGCAGTCGATCGCGCGGCAGATCCACGACGCCGGCGCACACGTCGACTGCCACCTGATGACGGAGCACCCGGAGAAGCACTTCGCCGCGATCGCCGCGGCCGGGGGCGACAGCGTCACCGTCCACTACGAAGCGTGTGACGACCTGCCGGCCGTCGTGCGCGCGGCGCGCTCGCACGATCTGCAGGTCGGGCTCGCGTTCAAGCCGGAGTCGAGCGCCGCCTACGCCGCGCATGCGGCGCTGGCTTCGCAGGTCGACATCGTCCTCTGCATGAGCATCGAACCCGGCTACTCGGGACAGGAGTTCATGCCGGAGGCGTACGAGCGCATCCGCACCACGCGCTCGCTGCTGCCGCCCCACGTCCCGGTGCAAGTCGACGGCGGCATCGGGCCGGACAACATCCGCGCGGTGCGCGACGCGGGGGCGTCGCTGTTCGTCGCCGGCTCGTCGATCTTCGGCCGCGAGGACCTGCCGCGGGCGTATCGACGGTTGCTACAAGAGCTCGCATGAGCCTCGAACGCGCGCTCGAGCTCGCGGAGCGAGGGCGCGGCACGACACATCCGAACCCGATCGTCGGCGCGGTCGTCGTGCGCGACGACGAGGTCGTCGGTGAGGGGTGGCACGAGCGCAAGGGCGGCCCGCACGCGGAGGTCGTCGCGCTGGACGCAGCGGGCGAGCGTGCGCGCGACGCGACGCTCTACGTGTCGATGGAGCCGTGCGCGCACCACGGCACGACGCCGCCGTGCACGGACGCGGTGTTGCAGGCCGGCGTGGCGAAGGTCGTCGCGGGCGCGCTCGATCCGAATCCGGAGGCGCAGGGCGGCCTCGACACGCTGCGCGCCGCGGGTGTCGAGGTCGAGCTGGTCGACTCGTTCGCCGCGCGCGCGCAGAACGAAGCCTGGCGGACGTGGGTGACCAAGCGACGGCCGTTCATCGTGTTGAAGTTGGCGCTGACTCTTGACGGTCGCGTATTCGTGTCTGGCACCGAAAGGTGGATTTCAGGGCCTGACTCGCGCAAGCGTGTCCACGAGCTCCGCGCCCGGATGGACGCCGTCGCGGTCGGGATGGGGACTGCGCGCGCGGACGACCCGCAGTTGACGGCACGCGACGTCGGCGCGACCCGCCAGCCGCGCCGGCTCGTCTTCGGCCATGGCACAGCCGGCAACCTCGAGGTGCGCTCCGGCCCGCTCGACGCCGAACTGCGCGCGCTCGCCGACGAGGGCGTCCAGTCGCTGCTGCTCGAGGGAGGGCCGACGATCGCGCGGTCGTTCCTCGACGCTGGCCTCGTCGACAAGCTGATGCTCTTCGTCGCGCCGCACATCGCCGGGGCGGGGTTGCGCTTCGAGCCGCCGCATCTCCGTGTCTCGCGCATGACGGCGGAGCCGGTCGGCGAGGACGTGCTGCTAACGGCGTACGTTCACGAGCCCAGCTGAATCGTCCGCGTCGCGAAGCGCGTTAGCCGTGGCACGTCCTCCCGCGCGAGCGCGAGGATCAGCAGCGGGATCTCTGCGACCTCCGACGCGACGAACTCGAGGAGCACGAGCGACTCCTCGTCGGCGGCCTGGAGATCGTCGAGCACGAGCAGAACCGGTTGCTCGTCCGCGCTCTCGCGCAGCAGCCGCGTCACCGTCGTGAAGTAGTCGAACCGTCCGGCGCCGTCGCTGTCCGGCAGCTCGCGGATCGCCTGCCGCCACGGCCAGTACGGCGGCGCGTCGCCCCCGTCCCAGCCGCGGCCCCAGCGGACGGCGACGCCGCGGCTCTTGGCGCGGCTCGCGAGCTCGTCCGCGAGCTTCGTCTTGCCGGCCCCCTCCGGGCCGATGAGCAGGAAGAGGCGGCCCCGCCCGGCCACCGCGTCGTCGACCCCCGCCTCGAGCACCGCGAGCTCCGCGTCGCGGCCGACGACCGGCGTTGCGGCGCGCCGCCCGGGCGTGATCGCGTGCGCGCGGCGTGCGTCGAGCTGCACGTCCTGTGCGAGGATCGCTTTCTGGAGGTCCTGCAACCCGCGGGTCGGCTCGAGCCCGAGCTCACCCAGCAGCGCCGCGCGCCCCTCCTGGTACGCCGCGAGCGCGTCCGCCTGCCGCCCGGCGCGATAGAGGGCGAGCATCAGCTGTCCCCGGAGCCGCTCCCGGAGCGGATGCCGCGCGACGAGCCCCTCGAGCTCGGGCACGAGCTCCTCGGCGCGCCCGCACGCGAGGTCGGCGTCGATCCGGTCCTCCACCGCCGCGACGTGCAGCTCGCCGAGCCGGACGATCTCGTCCTCGGCGAACCGCTCGTAGGCAAAGTCGCAGAGCGGCGCGCCGCGCCACATCGCGAGCGCCTCGCGGAGCTCGTCCGCGGCGTGCTCGTGCTCGCCGGTCGCGGCGGCCGCACGAGCTTTCGTGACCGCGTGCTCGAAACGGTCGCGGTCGAGCTCGTCAGGCTCCAGCTGGAGCGCGTACGAGGTACCGAGAGTCCGCAGCCGGTCGGGGCCGCCGGGCAGCTCCTTGCGCAGCGCCGAAATGCAGTTTTGCAGCACCTTTGCGGCCGTCGGCGGCGGGCTCTCGCCCCAGAGCCGGTCGATGATGACGTCGCGCGTGAGCGCCTCGTTGCCGTGCAGAAGGAGCAGGGCGAGGACGGCGCGCTGCCTCCCTCCGCCGAGCGACAGCGGACGGTCGCCGTCGAAGGCCTCCAGCGGCCCGAGGATGCGGTAGTCCATCCTGCTCCAGCCTGAACCACCGGCGATTACTGCGCAATGGGCGCCCGTGTGCGCCCCGTGCCCGCCGGATTACCGCCGTCGTCGATCCTCGGCGTGTCATTGAGGTTCCGGAGGAGGGACACCATGTTTCGTAAGCATTTCAGGATCAGGCGCCGGCTCTTCGTCGGTCTCGCGTTCGCCGCGCTCGCAGCGCCGGCCGCGGCCCAGGCACAGAGCGGTGTCTTCGTTGACGGCGGCCCAGTCCCCGTCAGCACCACTGCGGTGAGCAGCTACTCGCCGGCTTATCTGCGGTATCACGAGGTCGGCGGCCCCGTCGGCTCGCAGATCCGCTCCGAGCACAGCCAGACGGCGGCCACGATCACGCCGCTGCAGGCCGACGGGCTCCGCTGGCAGGCGACGGCGCGCTTCTACCAGTCGCAGCAGCCGACCCAGGCGATCTCCGAGCGCAGTAACGGCGTCCAGGGGCCGAATCCGTCGCTCGTCCCGCAGCTCGCCCTCTCCACGTCGAACGGCTTCGACTGGAAGGACGCAGGAATCGGCGCATCGACCGTCTTCGCTGCGGCGCTGCTACTCGGCATCGCCCTCGTGCTCACGCGTCGCCACCAGCACACCGGGCTGACGAGCGCGTAAGCCACAGCACGGGGTCTGACCCGGCGGCCAGGGTCAGACCCCGTACCTTTTCAGTGTGTTCACCGGAATCGTCCAGGAGCGTGGGCGAGTTTTGTCGTTCGAGGGCGGACGGCTCGTCGTCGAGAGCGGCGTTCGCGCTGCGATCGGCGACTCCGTCGCGGTCGACGGCGTCTGCCTGACGGTCGTCGACGCGCCGGACGGGAAGCTCGCCTTCGACGTCGTGCAGGAGACGCTCGATCGCACGAAGCCGTTTGGCGCGAACGTGAACCTCGAGGGGGCGCTACGCGCCGGTGACGCGCTCGGCGGCCACTACGTGCAGGGGCACGTCGACGGCGTCGGCACCGTGCGCTCGACCGGCGAGCCCGTCTGGATCGACACGCCGCCGGAACTGCTGCGCTATGTCGTCGAGAAAGGCTCGATCGCGGTCGACGGCGTCTCGCTCACGGTGGCTGCCGTCGACGAGGGCGGCTTCGCCGTCGCGCTCGTCCCGCACACGCTCGACGTGACGACGCTCGGCCGGCTGCAGACGGGCGAGCGCGTCAATCTCGAGGTCGACATCCTCGCGAAGTACGTCGAGCGGCTACTACGATCAGAGCGGTGAAAGTCGAGGAAAAGAGCGCCTTCGCGACGATCGAGGAGGCGATCGAGGACATCCGCCAGGGCAAGCTCGTGGTCGTCGTCGACGCGGCCGACCGCGAGAACGAAGGCGACCTGACGATCGCGGCGCAGTTCGCGACGCCGGAGGCCGTCAACTTCATGACGAAGGAAGGGCGGGGGCTCATCTGCCTGTGCCTGACCGAGGAGCGCTGCGACGAGCTCGGGCTGCACCAGATGACCGAGCGGAACGAGACGCCGTACGGCACCGCGTTCACGGTCTCGGTCGAGGCGCGCGAAGGCGTGACCACGGGGATCTCGGCGCCCGATCGGTCGCGGACGATCCAGGTCGCGGTCGACCCGCGGTCGGCGGCCGACGACCTCGTCCAGCCCGGCCATGTCTTCCCGCTGCGCGCGCGCAACGGCGGCGTGCTGATGCGCGCCGGCCAGACGGAAGCCGCAGTCGATCTCGCCCGGCTCGCCGGGCTGATTCCGGCCGGCGTGGTCTGCGAGATCATGAACGAGGACGGGACGATGGCCCGCGTTCCCGATCTGATCCCGTACTGCGAGCGCCACGGGCTCAAGCTCGTCACGGTCGCCGACCTGATCGAGTACCGCCGCCGCCACGAGCAGCTTGTCGAGCGCATGACGACGGTGCAGCTGCCGACCTTCTACGGCGAGTTCACCGCAGTCGCGTTCCGCGAGACGCTCACCGGCAAGCACCACGTTGCGCTCGTGAAGGGCGACGTGGACGGGGCCGAAGACGTCCTTGTCCGTGTGCACTCCGAGTGCCTGACGGGTGACGTGTTCCATTCGCTCAGGTGCGACTGCGGCGAGCAGCTCGAGCAGGCGCTCAGTCAGATCTCGGCGGAGGAGCGCGGCGTCCTGCTGTACATGGCGCAGGAGGGCCGCGGCATCGGGCTGCTGAACAAGCTGCGCGCGTACGAGCTGCAGGAGAACGGGTTCGACACCGTCGAGGCGAACCTCGAGCTCGGGTTCCAGCCGGACATGCGCGACTACGGGATCGGCAACCAGATCCTCGCCGACCTCGGCCTGACGACGATCCGCATCCTCACCAACAACCCGAAGAAGATCACCGGGATCGAGGGCTTCGGCCTCACCGTCGTGGAGCAGGTGCCGATCGAGACCACACCGAACCCCCAGAACGCCCGCTACCTCGCGACGAAACGTGACAAGCTCGGCCACAAGCTTCACCATCAGGATCTGAAGTACGAGCCGTTGGAGGGTGGCGAGTGAGCGAGACCTGGCAGGACGCGGAGATCGACGAGCTGGACGAGCCGCGGGACTTCCGCGAGGAGGAAGCGCCCAACGAAGAGGCCGAGGAACACCGGCAGGAGCCCCAGCAGCACGCGTACGGCGAGCTCGACATTCCGGACGACGTCAACGTCCTCGAAGGCATCCCCGACGGGTCGCGCCGCAGCGTCGCGGTCGTCGCGTCCCGCTTCAATGGCGAGATCACGAACCAGCTGCTCGAGGCGGCGCTCGAGGAGCTCGAGACGACCGGCGTGCGCCGCGACGCAATCACGGTCATGCCGGTTCCGGGCGCGTTCGAGCTGCCGCTGGCCGCGATGGCGCTCGCGAAGACCCGCCGCTACGCGTGTGTCATCGCGCTCGGCTGCGTCGTGCGCGGCGAGACGCCGCACTTCGACTTCATCGCGTCGGAGGCCGCGAGCGGCCTGCAGCTGGCGGCGCTCGAGACCGGCGTCCCGGTCGCGTTCGGCGTCCTCACGGTGGACGTGAAGGAGCAGGCGGTCGCGCGGATCTCCAAGGGCGCGGAAGCCGTGCGGACGGCGCTCGAGATGGCCGACGCCTTCGCGCAGCTGCGCGCCTCGGCGCGCTAGCGGCACGCGAACGCAGCTGCAGTGCGGCTGCAAAGGCTGGGGTCAGGCCCCTGCGGGCCCAGGCCCCTTCTTAGCTACGATGCGCGGCCATGTCGAAGGTCTGCGCCGTCTGCGGGAAGAAGCCCGGCTTCGGTCACAACCGGAGCCACTCGATGGTGGCCACGAAGCGCCGCTTCAACCCGAACCTCCAACGGGTACGCGTCCTGCTGCACGGCAAGCCGACCCGGGCCTACGTCTGCACCCGCTGCCTGAAGGGCGGCAAGGTGCAGAAGGCCATCTGAGGCCCGCTGCCGCGCCGCGGCTGGAACGGCTCCGAAAACTCGACGTGAGCAGCAACTTCCTGCGGCCTAGCGTGGTCTAATCCGGACGTGGAGGCGGCTCCCGCTCCTGCGCTGGCCTCGCCGCTGGGCCGCATCACGATCTCGCACGACGCTGTCGCGCACATCGTGGGGCGCGTCGCCGCGGAGGCCTACGGCGTCGTCGGGATGGCGTCGCGCAAGCGCCTGCTGACGCGCGACCGCCTACGGCAAGGCGTCACCGTCCGCGGCAGCGGCGAGGACGGCGTCACGATCGAGCTCAGCGTCGTCGTCGAGTACGGCCTCAACCTCGCGGAGGTCGCATCGACATTGCGCAACCGCGTGCAGTACGAGGTCGAGCGCCTCACCGGCCTCGTCGTGAAGAACGTCGAGGTGCGGATCCAGGACGTCCGCCGCTCCAGCGCATGAGCGACCTCGCCCTCGCGCGCGAGCTCGCGCACGCCGCGCTCGCATCGCTCGAGCGCAACCGGCAGCGGATCGACGACCTGAACGTGTATCCCGTCCCGGACGGCGACACGGGGACGAACATGACGCTCACGGCGCGCGCCGTCGTCGACGAGCTCGACGCGACGAGCACCGACGAGCGCGCTGCGCTGCTCAAGGAGATGACGCGCGCGGCACTGATGGGCGCGCGCGGAAACTCCGGCGTGATCCTCTCGCAGATCCTCCGCGGTGCGGCCGAGGCGCTCGCGCGCGACGCGAGCCTTCCGGAGACGTGCCGCTCGGCGAGCGACGCCGCCTACCGCGCTGTGCGCCAGCCGGTCGAAGGGACGATGCTGTCGGTCATCCGCGAGCTCGCGGAGGAGGCCGAGCACCACCGGTCGGCGCCGCCCGCGGATCTCTTGACCGCGCTCGTGCGACGCGGGGAGGAGGCAGTCGCCCGCACGCCGGAGCAACTCGCCGTCCTGCGCGAGGCCGGCGTCGTCGACGCGGGCGGCGCCGGGCTGCTCGAGCTCGTGCGCGGGCTCGCGTCGGCGGTCTCCGGCGAGCCGCTGCCCGAGGTCACACCCGAGCTGCCCGAAGAGCTCGGGGTCGAGGCGATTCACCAGGAGCTCTCCCGCTACCGCTACTGCACGACGTTCCTGATCGAGGGCGACGACCTCGACGCGGACGCGATCGAGGCCGAGGTCGAGCAGCTCGGCGACTCGCTGCTCGTCGTCGGCGACCGCGAGGCGCTGAAGGTGCACGTGCACACGGACGAGCCCGGCCGGGCGCTGTCGGTGGGCACGGCGCGCGGCGTGATCGACCGCGTCGAGATCGCGAACATGCACGAGCAGACGGTGCAGCGCGAGGAGCGGCTGCTCGAGGCGGTGCCGGAGGTGCCGCCCGCGCGTAGCGCCGTGGTCGCGGTCGTCGCCGGCGACGGGAACCGCGCGCTGTTCGCGAGCCTGGGCGCGACCGAGATCGTCGCGGGCGGCCAGACGATGAACCCGTCGACCGCCGAGCTCGTCGACGCGGTGGCGGCCGCCGACGCGGAAGAAGTGATCCTGCTGCCGAACAACTCGAACGTGATCCTCTCGGCGGAACAGGCCGCCGAGCTCGCCGAGAAGCCGGTGATCGTGGTGCGCACGGATTCGATCCCGGCCGGCCTGGCGGCGCTGGTTTCCTTTCTGCCCGAGCGCTCCGCGGCGGACAACGCGGCGGAGATGTCCGAAGTGCTCGACGGCGTCGTCACGGGCGAGATCACGCTGGCGTCCCGTGACGCGGACCTCAACGGCGTCTCGGTGCGCGAGGGCCGCTGGCTCGGGCTCGCGGACGGCGAGGCGGTGGCCGTCGGCGAGGCATTCGACGAAGTGGCCGAGCAGGTGGTCGAGAAGCTGCTCGCCGAACCGAGGATGCTGATGACGCTTCTGACGGGTGACGACGCGCCGGAGCTGAACGGCCTCGTCGAGCGGATCCGGGAGCGCCACCCCGAGCTGGAGCTCGAGGTGCAGGCCGGCGGCCAGCCGCACTACCCGCTCCTCCTCTCGGCCGAATAGGCTCAGCGCGTGGCCGAACCGATCCGGCTCGTGCTCGTCGAGGACAACGACGTCTTCCGCGAGGCGCTCGAGCTCCTGCTCGGCCTCCGCTCCGATATCGACGTCGTCGCGTCCGTGGCCGAGGGCTCGGCGGCCGCCGACGTCGTGCGCGAGCACCAGCCGGACGTCGTGCTGATGGACTACCGCCTACCCGGCATCGACGGCGTGCAGGCGACGCGTGCCGTGCGCGAGGCCGCGCCGGACGTCGCCGTCGTGTGCCTGACGGCGTCCGCGAACCTGCGTGAGGTCGACGCGCTCTACGAGGCCGGCGTCGTGGCGTGCCTCTCCAAGGATCAGGAGCTGGACGAAATCGTCGCGGCGATCCGGAACGCCGCCTAGATGGACCTGACCACACAGAACACGGCGATCGTGCTCGACTCGACGGCCGACTTCCCCGAGGCACCGCAACGATTTGCGAACTGGCGCGTCGTGCCGCTCTACGTCCTCTTCGGCGACCAGAGCTACCGCGACTACGTCGACCTCTCGCCGACGGAGTTCTACGCGCGGCTGCGGACCTCCGAGCAGCTCCCGACGACGTCGCAGCCGACGCCGGGCGACTTCCTGCGGGCGTACGAAGAGCTCGCGGCCTACGAGCGCATCTACTCGCTGCACATCTCCGCGGCACTGTCTGGCACCTACCAGAGCGCGACGACCGCGGCCGCCGAGGTCGGCGACAGGGTGCGCACGGTCGACTCCGAAAGCGCCTCGGCCGCACTCGCCATGCTCGGAATGGCGATCCAGAGACGTCTCGTGTCTGGCACCACCGACGAGGAGGTGGAGGCGCTGACCGACCGCTACCGCAAGGGCGCGCACCTGATCTTCACCGTCGACACGCTCGAGTTCCTGCGCCGCGGCGGCCGCATCGGACGCGCGAGCGCGTGGGCCGGCCAGCTGCTGCACGTGAAGCCGATCCTCACGATCGAGCGCGAGGTCGTCCCGCTGAAGCGCGTGCGCGGAAACCGGAAGGCGATGCAGGAGTTCGTCTCCGCGTTCACGTCGACGTCGCGCGACACCCCGACGCTGAAGGTCGGCATCGCGCACGCTGACGCGCCCGAGAAGGCGCGTCAGCTCGAGAAGATGGTGCGGGCCGAGCGCCCCCAGGCGGAGATCGAGGTCGTGACGACGCTCGGCGCGGTCGTCGGCACGCATGCCGGCCCCGGCACTGTCGGCTTCTTCTGGTTCGATGACGCGGAGTGACCGTCGGGTTCGCGGGCGAGCAAGCGACGGCGTGGCCGCGGCCGCGGTTGTTCCCGCGCGCTGACGCGCTCGCGCGCTCCGTCGAGACGCTGCCGGGTGTCGGCCCGGCGCTGACGAAGAAGCTCGAGCGGCTCGGCCTTGCCACGATCGGCGACCTGCTCGAGCACCGGCCGTTCCGCTACGAGCTGCCGGTGGAGGAGCTCCGCATCGCGGAGCTCGGCGGTGACGACGAGGTCGCGATCCGCGGCGAGGTGCTGTCCGTGTCGAAGCGCCGGCGCGGGCGGCTGCAGATGCTGACCGCGCGCGTTTCCGACGGGAGCGCGACGATCTCCGCCACCTGGTTCAACCAGCCGTGGCTGGAGCGGCTTCTGCAGCCGGGGACGGCGGTGCGGCTCCGCGGGCGCCAGGGCCGCTACGGCTTCGACGTCCGCAGCTTCGACATCGGCAACGGCCAGGCGACGGCGGACTACGCGCCCGTCTATCCGGCGAGCGAGGAGCTGACGCCCAAGAAGCTGCGCGAGCTTGTCGCCGCGGCGTTGCCGCGCGCGGTCGCCGACCCGGTGCCGGCCCGCGTACAGGAAGGCTTTCCGACGCGGAGCGACGCGCTCTGGGCGCTGCACCGGCCGCGGTCGCTCGACGAGGCCGAGGCCGGGCGGCGCCGGCTCGCGTTCGACGAGCTCCTGTTGCTGCAGGTCGGGCTCGCGCTCCAGCGTCGCGAGCTCGAGCAGGAGGTCGCACCGGAGCTCGAGCCACCGAGCGAGCTCGTCGCGCGCTACCGCGACGTGCTCCCGTTCGAGCTGACGGAGCACCAAGAGCGAGCGATCGTGGAGATCGACGCCGACCTCGCGCGGACGGTGCCGATGCGGCGGCTCTTACAGGGGGATGTCGGCTCGGGCAAGACGGTCGTGGCGCTCTACGCGTTGCTGCGCGCCGTCGAGTCGGGACGGCAGGGCGCTCTGATGGCACCGACGGAGACGCTCGCGGAGCAGCACTTCCTCACGCTCGACGAGCCGTGCCGGCAGCTCGGCGTCACGTGCGCGCTGCTGACCGGCTCCGTCAAGCACGACGTCAACGCCGACATCGTCGTCGGCACGCACGCGCTCATCCAGAAGGGCGTCGAGCTCCCGAACCTCGCCGTCGCCGTCGTGGACGAGCAACATCGGTTCGGCGTCGAGCAGCGGAGGGCTCTCGCCGCTGCGCGTGGCGAGGTCGGGGTCAACGGGCTGCAGGCGGAGCCTGCGGCCCTCCCAAGCGGCAGCGCAAGCGCTGCCGCGGGCGTCGAGCAGCGGCGTGCGCTAACGGAAGGCCGCTCTCCGCACGTCCTGCACATGACGGCGACGCCGATCCCACGCACGCTCGCGCTGACGCTGTACGGAAACCTCTCGGTGTCGGAGATCGCGAAGCCGCCGGCGAACCGGAAGCCGATCGTGACCGCCTGGGTGACGCAGGAAAAGAGCGGTGAGGCGTATGCACGCCTGCGCAAGCACCTCCATGCGGGGCGGCAGGCATACGTCGTCTGCCCGCTGATCGAGGAGTCGGAGACGACCCAGGCGCGGGCCGCGGAGGCCGAGGCGGAACGCTTGCGCCGCGCCGAGCTGCGGGGTTATCGCGTCGGGCTGCTGCACGGCCGGTTGCGTCCCGCCGAGCGCCGCGGGCTGATGGCGCAGTTCAAGGCACGCGCGCTCGACGTCCTCGTCGCGACGACGGTGATCGAGGTCGGCGTCGACGTGCCGAACGCGACGATCATGATCGTCCAGGAGGCGGACCGGTTCGGGCTCGCGCAGCTGCACCAGCTGCGCGGACGCGTCGGGCGCGGCGCGGACCAGTCGTACTGCCTCTTGATCTCGCGCGCGCGCGAGGACCTGACCGAGACCGCGGTGCGTCGCCTTGAGGCGCTCGTGCGCACGACGGACGGGTTCGACCTCGCGGAGGAGGATCTCGACATTCGCGGCGGCGGCCAGCTGCGCGGGACACGCCAGTCGGGGCTGACGGATCTGAAGTTCGCGCAGCTGCGGAGGGACCGGCGGCTGCTCGAGCGGGCACGCGAGCTCGCGGACGAGCTCGTCGACGTGGAAGGGCCGCTGCGCGATGCAATCGAGCACGTGGACCTGTCCGGCGGCTAGCGGTGACCGCGGCCTTCGCGATGCTCTTCGCCGCCGGCAGTGTGGCTGCGGCGCACCCGTACCGCGTCATCGATCTGAGCCAGCCCGACCGGCCGGCGTACGAGCTCACGTTCCCGAAGCCGCTGCGAACAGGGTCGGTCTACGCGGGGATCGCCCACGACAACTACACGGACCGGAACATCCACGTTCGGTTCAGGGTCACACGCGCGGGCCGCATCGTCCGCTTCCGCGGCCCGCCCGCGGACGTCGCGCAGCCGGCGTTCCCGATCCGCGCTGCCTTCTACTACGCCTGGTACCCGGAGGAATGGTGGGCGGGCGCCTTCTTCCCGTACAGCTTCTTCCGGCCGACGCTCGACTACTACAGCGACGCGGACGCCCAGGTCGTCCGGGCGCACACGAGGGCGCTCCTCTACGCGCACCTGGACGCCGGGATCTACTCGTGGTGGGGTTTCGACGGCGACCCGCCCACCGACCTCCGCTTCTGGCGGTATCTCGCGGCTGCCCGGACGACGTCGCTGCGGTGGGCGCTCTACTACGAGCGCGAGGGCTACGGCGACCCGAGCGTCGCCGAGATTCGCGCCGACCTCGAGCGCATCCGCGACACGTACGCGTCGAAGCCCGCGTACCTCAGGGTCGGCGGCCGCTTCGTCGTCTACGTCTACGCAGATCCGAACGACGGCTGCGCCACCGCCGCGCGCTGGCACGAAGCGAACAGAGTCGGCGCGTACATCGTTCTCAAGGCGTTCGCGGGCTTCCGCGACTGCGCCGAGCAGCCGGACGCATGGCACGAGTACAGCGCGGCGCTGCCGGAGTACGGGCTGCTGCCCGACTCGTTCATGGTCGCGCCCGGCTTCGACGAGCGCGGCGAAGACGCGCCCCGATTGCTGCGCGACGTCGCACGTTGGCGCGCGAACGTCGAGGACATGCTCGCGTCCAACGCCGAGTGGCAGCTCGTGCTCACCTTCAACGAATGGCGGGAGGGGACGTCGGTCGAGAGCGCGCGCGAGTGGGCGACGCCCTCCGGCTACGGCGCCTACCTCGACGCCCTCCACGAGCTCCTGCCCTGATGCGGATCATCGCCGGCGAGCGGAAGGGCCACACGATCTACGCGCCGAAGGGGCTCGACACCCGGCCGACGTCCGACCGCGTCCGGGAGAACGTCTTCAACATCGTCGCGCCGTGGGTGGAGGACGCGCGCGTGCTCGACCTCTATGCCGGCTCCGGCGCGATGGGGCTCGAGGCGCTGTCCCGCGGTGCGTCGGCGGTCGTCTTCGTCGAGTCGGACCCCGACGCCGTGCGCGCGATCGAGCGCAATCTCGACAGGCTCCGGCTCACCGGCGCGAGAGTGGTGCGCGCAGACGCAACCACCGGGCTCGCTCAAGAGACGGCTGCGGGCAGGAAGTACGATCTCGTGCTCGCAGACCCGCCGTACGCCATGACCGATTTCGACACGCTCGCGCCCTACCTGCCTCGCGTCCTCGCGGACGACGGCCTGCTCGTGCTGGAGTCGGCCGCGCGCACCGAGCCCGCGCTCGCCGGGCTCGAGGTGCGCACGAGCCGCAAGTACGGCTCCACCCGCATCACCGTCTTCGAGCACGAGTGATCACTGCGATCGCACCCGGTTCGTACGACCCCGTCACGAACGGGCACATCGACGTCATCGGCCGCGCAGCCGACATCTTCGACCGCGTCGTCGTCGGCGTGGTCGCCAACCCGACGCACAAGACGCCGATGTTCTCGCTCGACGAACGCGTCGCGTTCCTGCAAGAGGCGCTCGCCGACCGCGAGAACGTGGAGGTGGACGTCTTCTCCGAGCTCGTGGTCGAGTTCGCCCGCAAGTGGAACGCCAAGGCGATCGTGAAGGGCCTTCGCGTGATCTCGGACTTCGAGTGGGAGTTCCAGATGAACCAGCTCAACCGGACGCTCGCCCCGGAGGTCGAGACGGTGTACGTGATGGCCAGCCCGAGCGTCAGCTTCGTCTCGTCGAGCGGGGTGAAGGAGATCGCGAGCTTCGGCGGTAAGGTGGACGAGCTCGTGCCGCTGGGCGTAGCCAAGCGATTCGCGGAGCTCTTTCCCGACGGGCGCCCGGGAACCCCCGAAAATCCGCAAGAATAGGAGCCAATGGACGTACTCGTACTCATCGACAAGCTCGACGACCTCGTTCACAACGCCAAGGCCGTGCCGCTCACGGATCAGGTCCGGATCGACCGCGAGGAGATCTACGACATCCTCGACCAGATGCGGGCGACGATCCCCGAGGAGATCAAGCAGGCGCGGTGGATCGTGAAGGAGCGCCAGGAGATGCTCGCCGAGGCGAAGCGGGAGACGGACCGGCTGCTCGGCGAGGCCCGCGAGCAGGCGGTGCGAGAGGCCTCGCAGACGGAGATCGTCAAGATCGCCGAGCGGCAGGCACAGGACATCATCGACGACGCCCGTAGACAGGCGCGGGAAACGCGGCTGGAGATGGAGGACTGGGCCGACTCGATCCTGTCGACGCTCGAGGTCAACCTGGAGAAGTTCCTGACGGCCGTGAAGCGCGGCCGCGAGCGGTTGCACGAGCGCTCACAGGAAACGGTGCTCGCCGGCGCGACGGCCATGCCGTCGAACAACGACGAGCAGCCTTTCGTCACGGGTTAGCTGCGGCTCTAGCGGAGTCGCCGGCGGCCGAGGCGCCGCCGCTGACGCGAGCGCCCGGTGAGCGCGCTCTCCTCGAGGCTCGCGCCTGCGCCGAGGACGACGCATTGGAGCGGTGCGTCGGCGATGACGACCGGAAGCCCGGTCGCGGAGCCGAGCAGGCGGTCGATGCCTCGCAGCAACGCTCCCCCGCCGGCCACGACGATGCCGCGGCCTGCGACGTCGGCGGCAAGCTCGGGCGGGGTCGCCTCGAGCGTGCGCCGCACGGTCTCGGCGATCGTCTCGAGCGGCTGTGCGATCGCGCTGCGGACCTCGTCGGAGTCGAGCTTCGCCCGGCGGAGCAGCCCGGTGATGCGGTCGCGCCCGGCGACCTCGGCCTCGAGCTTCTCCGGCAGCGGCCACGCCGAGCCCGCCGCGATCTTCGCGGCCTCGGCGGTCTCGGAGCCGATCAGGAGGTTCGACGTCGCGTCGACGTGCCGCACGAGCGCATCGTCGAGCTCGTAGCCGCCCACTCGCACCGACTCCCACACGACGATTCCGCCGAGCGCGAGCACCGCGACCTCGGTCGTGCCGCCGCCGATGTCGACGACGAGGCTCCCCTGCGCTTCGCCGACGGGAAGGCCGGCGCCGATCGCCGCAGCCATCGGCTCCTCGATCAGGGACACGGTTCGCGCGCCCGCTGCCAGCGTGGCCTCCTCGACGGCGCTCCGCTCGACGGAGGTGATCCCGCTCGGCACGCACAGGACGACGCGCGAGAACGACAGCCGGCTGCCGCCGACGCGGCGGATGAAGTAGCGGAGCATCTCCGCCGTGATGTCGAAGTCCGCGATCACGCCGTGGCGCAGCGGCCGGATCGCACGGATCGACGCCGGCGTCCGCCCGATCATCCTCCGGGCGTCCTCGCCGACGGCATGAACCCGTCCGGTCTCCTCGTCGATCGCGACGACCGACGGCTCGAAGACGGCAATGCCGCCGCCGCGAACGAAGACCAGCGTGTTCGCCGTGCCGAGATCGATCGCAAGCTCGCGACCTCGATGCAAGCTTCGTTCAGCCAAGTCGGACCGCGACCAGCCTAGCCGCGGTCTCGGCCGCGACTGGTTCAGACCGCGACCGGCTCTGGTTCGAGGTCGGTGCTGACTTCCCGCGCCGTCTCGACGAACGCGTGCGCCGCGGGTGCGCGGTAGCGGTCGCGGTGCCAGGCCAGCGCGATCACGCGGGGCGGAAGCTTCGGCAGCTCGATCATCACCGTGGACTCGTCCGCCGGGTCCATCGTCAGGCGCGGGACGAGCGCCGAGCCGACGCCGGCCGCGACCAACGCCTGCACGGTCTGGTTGTGGTCGGAGCGGAAGACGAAGTCGAGCGGCCGGCCGAACACGGCATCCAGTCGCCGGACGGTCCGGCAGTGCTTGTGGCTGATCAGATCCAGCTCCGACATCTCCCGCACGGACGGCGGGCGCTCGCGATCGGCGAGCTCGGAGTCGGCCGCGACGACGAGCACGTACGGGTCACGCATCAGCTCGACGGACTCGAACGGGCCTTCGGTCAGCGGTAGGTCGGCGAACGTCAGGTCGAGGTCTCCGCGCTCCACGAGCTCGAGCAGCTCCACGTCGTTCGCCGACTCCGTCAGCGCCACTTTCACCTGCGGCCACGATGCGAGAAAGCGGCGCATCAACTCCGGCAGGACGCGCTGGCCGACGCTCTGGAAGACGCCGACGCGCAGCGTCCCGGCCTGGCCTTCGTCGAGGGCGGTCAGATCCGCCTGCGCGGCGGCCACGCGCGCGGCGATCGCGTCGGCGTGAGTGAGGAGCAGGCGCCCGGCCTCCGTCAGCGACACGGGCTTCGGCCCGCCCGGCCGCTCGACGAGCCGGTGGCCGACGATTCGCTCCAGCGCGGCGATCTGCTGGCTCACCGCCGACTGCGTATAGCCGAGCGCCGCCGCAGCCTTCCCGAACGACCCTTCGCGCGCGACGGCTTCCAGAGCCAGGAAGTGGCGCAGCTCGATACCCAGCCAGCGATCAGATTCCATAATCGACGCCTATTGTAACCCGATTTGCGCTAATGGGTCGCGCTGCCGATGATGGGTCTATGACGATCGCTTTCATCGCCTTCATCTTTGCCGTCGGCCCGCTCGCCGTCCTCTGTGGGACGGACTCGCGCCGCCCCTCCGACCGCCGCTCGCTCTAACCGAGCGTGACGGCCGCCTTCGCGCGCCGCTCGCCGGCGGCGGTCGCTCTCGCGCTGGGGACGGTCTACCTCGTCTGGGGCTCGACGTACCTCGCGATCCGCGTCACCGACCGGACGCTGCCGCCGCTGCTGATGTCGTCCGTCCGCTTTCTGATCGCGGGCGTGGCGCTGTACGCCTTTGCGGCGCGCGGCCGTGCGCGGCCGACCCGGCGTGAGTGGGTTGCCGCGGCGATCGTCGGCGCTGCGTTGCTGCTCGTCGGCAACGGCGGCGTCGCGTGGGCCGAGACGCGGCTCGACTCCGGTTTCGCGGCGTTGATCGTCGCGATCATCCCGCTCTACGTCGCCCTGTTCGACCGCGCGTTCTTCGGCCGGCAGCTCTCAGGCGCGGCCGTCCTCGGGCTCGTGATCGGCTTCGCCGGCGTTGCAGTGCTCGTGCGGCCCGGCGGCGGCAACAACGTCGGGGTCGCGCTCGCGCTCGTCGCGACGACGTCCGCGTGGGCCGCCGGGTCGCTGTACGCGCGCGATGCCCCGCTGCCGAGCAGCCCGCTGCTGTCGGCGGCGATGCAGATGCTCGCGGCCGCCGTCTTCCTCGGGATCGCCGGCCTCGCCGGCGGCGAGGCGAGCGACGTGCACGCGAGCTCGTTCACCCTGAAGCCGCTGATCGCCTTCACGTACCTCGTGCTCGTCGGCTCGCTGATCGCCTTCTCGGCCTACGCGTGGCTGCTGAAGAACGTCCGCATCTCCACCGTCGCGACCTACGCGTTCGTCAATCCGGTCGTCGCAGTCGCGCTCGGCACGCTCTTCCTGGGCGAGTCGATCGGCTGGTCGACGGTCGTCGCCGGCGTCGCGATCGTCACCGCCGTCGTCCTGATCGTGACGGCGAAGCAGCGCTACCCTGAATCCGATGAAGAGCTTCAATCTGAGACAGCTGAAGCTGCGCTCGGGGGAGGAGTACCGCGACGAGATCGAGCTCGAGCTGGAGCCGCTCGAGTTTGGCGGCGAGCGCTACCTGCCGGTGCCCGGCAAGGTTCCGGCTGAGCTCGCGATCGCCAAGGCGACCACCGGCACCGTCTTCCAGCTGAGCTTCACCGCCCGTCTGCACGGGCCGTGCTACCGCTGTCTCGGCGACGCGGTTCTCGAGCTGCCGGTCTCGGCGCGCGAGTACCAGGCGACGAACCCCGACGGCTCGGACGAGCTGCGGACGCCGTACCTCGTCGACGACAGCCTCGACCTCGTCGCGTGGGCGCGCGATGCGGTCGCGCTCGCGCTGCCGGACAAGATCCTGTGCCGTGACGACTGCGCCGGCCTCTGTCCGACCTGCGGCAAGAACCTGAACGACGAGCCGCACACGCACGACGAGGCTCCGGCCGACTCCCGCTGGGCGGCGCTCGAGAGCTTGCGCGAACAGTTGTGAGGCGCCGACTTGGCGGCCTGACCACATTGCTTGGAGCGCGACCAGACGACGCATCGAGGGCGCTTGGCTAGTGGCCGCGCCGCTGTGGTCCTGCGCGACGAGAGGCGGGTCGCGCTGATCCGCCGCGTCCGCGAGGGCCATACGTATTTCGACTTCCCGGGCGGCGACATCCGGTCGGGCGAGCAGCCGGCGGAGACGGCCGTTCGCGAGGCGCGCGAAGGGCTCGGCGTCCGCGTCGTGCTCGGGCCGCGGCTGCTGATCGAGGAGCTCCGCGGCGAGACGACGCACTACTACTCGGCGGTCGCAGTCGGCGGCGACTACGACGACGGCACCGTCTGGATGGAGATCGCAGAGCTGCCGCACTACGACGTGCGGCCGCGCGCGCTCGCCGCGATTCTGACCGGCGGCTAGCTCTAGCGCCCGATCGAGGACATGTCCTCGTAGCGCTCGCCGGCGGCAGCGCCGGGCGGGAACGTCTCGTCCAGCTCGCGCAGCTCGTCGTCGCCGAGCTCGATCTCGGACGCCGCAGCGTTCTGCTCGAGATACGTCCGGCGCTTCGTCCCCGGGATCGGCACGACGTCGTCGCCGCGTGAGAGCACCCAGGCCAGCGCGACCTGCGCCGGCGTGCAGTGCTTCGCGTCCGCGAGCTCGCGCACCTTCGCCGCGAGCGCGCGGTTCCGCTCGAGATTCCTGCCGGACATGCGCGGGTGCCGGCGCCGGAAGTCGTCCTCGACAAGGTCGTCGGGTGACGAGAAGCGGCCGGCCAGGAAGCCGCGGCCGAGTGGGCTGTAGGCGACGAACCCGATCCCCAGCTCGCGCACCGTGTCGATCACTTCGTCCTCGGGATCGCGCGTCCACAGCGACCACTCCGACTGCAGTGCGGTGATCGGGTGGACGGCATGCGCGCGGCGGATCGTCTCGGCACCGGCCTCGGAGAGCCCGAGGTGCTTGACCTTGCCGGCGGCGACGAGCTCCGCCATCGCGCCGACCGTCTCCTCGATCGGCGTGCCCGCGTCGACACGATGCTGGTAGTAGAGGTCGACGTGGTCGACGCCGAGCCGCTGCAGCGACGCGTCGATCGCCTGGTGGACGTACGCGGGCGCGCCGTCGATCGTCCGGCTGCCGTCGTCGAACCAGCGATTGCCGAACTTCGTCGCGATCACATAGTCGTGGCGGCGGCCCGCAATCGCCTTTCGGATGAGCTCCTCGTTCGCGCCCAGGCCGTAGACGTCGGCCGTGTCGAGAAAGTCGATCCCGAGCTCGAGCGCGCGGTGGATCGTGGCGATGGACTCCTGCTCGTCGGTCGGGCCGTACCACGCCGACATGCCCATGCAGCCGAGCCCCTGCGCCGAGACCTCCAGCCCCCGTCCGAGCGTCCGCCGCTCCATGCCACGAATGTATCTGCTTGGCAGCTGGGGAAACCTCCCGGTTCCCCAGACCCCTTCCACCGGTCCGCGCTGCCCGCGGACGGGCCGCTTCGCGGCCGCTACACTGCGGCGTCCATGGCCGTCCCCAAGAAGAAAACGTCCAAGGCGCGGCGTGATAAACGCCGCGCGCAACACGGAATCGAGGCGCCGCGCCTGAACGTGTGCCCGCAGTGCGGCAGCCCGAAGCGGCCGCACCGCATGTGCCCGCGGTGCCACACCTACCGCGGCCGCGACGTCGAGCCGCTTCGTACAGAAGCTCCGTAGGGCGTCCGCGGTTGACCTCCATCGTGTCGACCGGTCATTTCAGACGGTCGTCGCGCGGAGCGCGCCGACCTGAAGTCGGCGCCGCCGCGTCGGCGCCTTAGGCCCAGTGATCCGCATCGCGGTCGACGCGATGGGCGGCGATCGCGGTCCAGACGAAGTCGTCGCCGGCGCCGTGGCTGCGTGCAGGGACGACGTCGTTCCCGTGCTCGTCGGCCCGGCCGGCCTCGCGACGCAGGGCCTCGAGCTGATCGAGGCGCCGGACGTCATCGCGATGGACGAGAAACCCACCGATGCAGTGCGCGCGAAGCCGGACAGCTCGCTCGTCGTCGCGTGCCGCTCCGTGCGCGAAGGCAGGGCCGACGCGGTCGTCTCCGCCGGCAACACCGGCGCGATGCTCGCCGCGTGCCTGCTCGAGATCCGTCGCGTGCGCGGCGTCCGCCGTCCGGCCATCGCGGTGACGATCCCCTCGCGCGCAGGCGTCTCGGTCCTGCTCGACGCGGGCGCGAACGCGGATGCGCGTCCGGAAGACCTGCTCCAGTTCGCGCAGATGGGCGCCGTCTTCGCCGAGGAGATCGTCGGCGTCCGCGATCCCGAGATCCGGCTCCTCTCGATCGGCGAGGAGGCGGAGAAGGGCAATCAGCTCACGCTCGAGGCGCACGACCTCCTCGCCGCGAGCGACCTCAACTTCGCCGGCAACACAGAGGGTCGCGACCTGTTGCGCGGCGGCGCGGACGTCGTCGTCACGGACGGCTTCACCGGCAACGTCACGCTCAAGCTGCTGGAAGGGACGATCCGGAACCTGCTCGACGCGTTCCGCGAGGAGATCACGGCCACGACCCGCGGGCGGCTCGGCGGCCTGCTGATCCGGCCCGCGGCACGCCGCCTCCGCGAGCGGCTCGACCCCGACACCTACGGCGGGGCGTACCTGCTCGGCCTGCGCGGGCTCGCCGTTATCGCGCACGGCAACTCCTCGCGCCGCGCGATCGAGAACGCGATCCGGCTTGCCGCCCGCGGTGTTGCCAACGACGTCACCGGTCGGCTCGCGCAGCGCGTCGGGGACACCGTGTTAGAGTCCGCGACTTCTACGACCCCGACCCCCACGTGAGGTGACATGGCAGCGTCGCGCGAGGAAGTCTTCGAGCGAGTGAAGGAAGTCCTGACCGAGCAGCTCGGTGTCGACGAGGGCGAGATCACGGAGGACGCCTCCTTCCAGGAGGACCTCGACGCCGACTCGCTCGATCTCGTCGAGCTGATCATGGAGCTCGAGGATCAGTTCGGGATCAAGATCTCCGACGAGGACGCACAGAAGATCCAAACCGTCGGCCAGGCCGTCGACTACGTCTCCTCCCACCAGTAGCGCGCCCCGCGGGGACGTCTCCCGGCTCGCGAAGCTGATCGAGAGCCTGCCCGGCGCGCGGGCGGACCAGGTGTACACGCACGCCTCCTGGGCGAGCGAGCGCTCGGCGTCGTACGAACGGCTGGAGTTTCTCGGCGACAGCGTGCTCGAGCTCGCGATCGCACGCGAGCTGTACGACCGCTATCCCGACTTCAGCGAGGGGCGGCTCGCCAAGGTCCGCTCGCACGTCGTGTCGCGCGCGAGCTGCGCGGTCGTCGCCCGGCAGCTCTCGCTCGGCGAGCAGCTGACCGAGCGTGGCGCCGACATTCCCGAGGACGAGCTGCACCGGCTGGCACACAACCGCAACGTGCTCGCCGCGCTGCTGGAGGCGGCGCTGGCGGCCCTCTTCCTCGAGCACGGGTTCGAGCGGATCGAGCGGCCGATCGTCGACGCGTTCTCAGGCCGGATCGAGTACGCGCTCACGAGCCACGTCGACTACAAGACCGAGCTGCAGGAAGCGCTTGCACGCCGCGGCCAGTCCGTCAGCTACTCCGTGCTCGAGGTCGAGGGTCCGCCGCACGACCGTCGTTTCCGCTGCGCCGCGGTGATCGAGGGCGAGCAGCTCGGCGTCGGCTCCGGTGCGTCGAAGAAGGCGGCCGAGCAGGAGGCCGCGAAGGAGACGCTCGCCGCCCTCGGCGTCGAGACGCCCGCGGCGTAGGGAAGAGGACGGGCGCCTGTGGCGTCGTGTCTCCTATGAATCTCTACGTCATACGCCGCCGAGACGGGTGGCGCACTCCAGAAGACCTGCAGGCAGCCGCGGAACGCTCCCGCCGCGTCGGCGACGAGGAGATGGGCGACGACATCCGCTGGATCCGCACCTACGTCGTCGAAGAAGAAGGCGGCACGCTGGGCACGATCTGCATCTACCAGGGCACCAGCGCCGAGAAGGTCGTCGAGCACGCAACGCGGGCCGGCCTCCCCGCCGACGAGGTCATGAAGGTCGTCGACACGGTCTTGGTCCGGGCAGACCCAGACTGAAGCGCTCGGCCTGCGGCGAGCACCAAAGCCGGAAGCTAGTGCGGACGAAGCTGCACTAGCTGGAGGCGGAGTCACGGGCGCGGGAACGCCCGCGCAACCGCGCCCGGACCGTTCCCGTCGCCCAGCAGCTTGGAGCGCGCGGGCTTGGCCCGCGCGCGTTCGGCCGCGAAGCGGCTGTTCCA
>DATIDT010000046.1:0-2978 GCA_035456125.1 Gaiellaceae bacterium | reverse complement strand
CTTCGGGGTCAGACCCCTCAGTTCGAACCGAAGCTCTCCAACCGCGGTCGGATTCGTCGCGCGAGGGGCTGGGTCAGGCCCCCTTCGGGGCCAGACCCCGTCAAGGCCGGAGCGGAAGCGCAGCTTCCGCGGAGGCGGACTGATGCGACGCGCGCACGCGGAGCATGCGCGCGCCGCACGGAAGAGAACAGCCGCTCAGCAGCGAAGAGCGCGCGGCTTTGCCCGCGCGCGTTCAGCGCGAAGCGCCGTACCTGGGCCCCTGGCTTAGTTAAGCCACGGCGCGAGAAAGCCTTCGATCTCGCGGCAGCCGCGGGGGCGCTCGAGGCGGGCGCGGACGGCGTGGCCCTCGACGACGACGAGGGTCGGCAGGGACTCGATCTTGAACCTCTCGATCAGATCCGGGCGCTCCTCTTCCGCCACGCGCACGAGCTGGAACGTCCCGTGGTTGCGGCGGCGCTGCAGCACCTGCGCGAGGAAGCCCTCGACGCGTCGACAATGTCCCGAAAGTGCCGAATGAAAGTAGACCAGCCGAGGTTGCATCTTCTCGAGAGCCGGTGAGGCCGCTTCCATCTCCCACCTCCAGATGTGCTGAAGGGCGAGGACTGGGCCCGAGGCCAGGAATCGTTGGTTTGTCTGCCCGAATCTCGCGATTCGTAACCTTCGGCAGATGACTCGGGTCGCCGTCACCGGTCTCGGCGCCGTTACCCCGATCGGCAACGACGTCGAGGCGACGTGGGCAGCCGCCGTCGCCGGGCGCAGCGGCATCGACTGGATCCGCGCGTTCGACGCGACGGGCCTGCCGGTGCGCATTGCGGCCGAGGTGAAGGACTTCGACCCGACGCAGGTCGCGTCGCCGAAGGAGGTCCGCAAGCTCGAGCGCAACGTCCTGCTTTCCCTCGGCGCCGCGCGCGAGGCGATGCAGGACTCCGGCCTTGACGGGTTCGACCCGACGCGCGTGGGCATCGTCTTCGGAACCGCAATCGGCGGCGTGAACGGCATCCTCGAGCAGGAGGAGATCCTGCGCGAGCGCGGGCCCGACCGCGTGTCGCCGAACTTTCTGCCGAATGTGCTCGTCGACTCGGCCAGCGGCCAGCTCGCGATCTCGCTCGGCATCAAGGGCCTCAACTACGCCGTCGTGTCCGCGTGCGCGACCGGCTCACACGCCATCGGCGAAGCCGCGGAGGTCATCAAGCGCGGCGACGCGGACGCCATTCTCGCCGGCGGTGCCGAAGCGTGCATGCACCCGCTGATCCTCGCCGGCTTCACGGCGATGCGCGGGCTCGCGGTCGAGGAGGAGGACCCGCCACGCGCGTCGCGTCCGTTCGACGCCACGCGCGCCGGCTTCGTGATGGGCGAGGGAGCGTGCGTGCTCGTCCTCGAGGAACTCGACGCAGCGCAGGCGCGCGGCGCGCGCGTGTACGCCGAGGTGCTCGGCTACGGCGGCTCGAACGACGCGCACCACATGGCTCAGCCCGAGCCGGAGGCGAAGGGCGTCGCCGACATGATGCGCAGTGCGCTTCGCCGCGCGGACGTCGAGCCCAAGCGCGTCGGGTACATCAACGCGCACGGCACGTCGACGCCGCTCGGCGACCTTGCCGAGACGAAGGCGATCAAAGACGTCTTCGGCGACCACGCCTACGAGCTGGCCGTCTCGTCGACCAAGTCGGTGATGGGACACACCTTCGGCGCGGCCGGCGCGATCGAGGGGATGATGTGCGTCCTCGCCATCCACGAGGGTGTCTTGCCGCCAACGATCAACTACCGCAACCCGGACCCCGCCTGCGACCTCGACTACGTGCCGAACGAGGCACGACAGGCGCGCGTCGACGTCGCGCTCTCGAACGCGATGGGCCTCGGCGGCCACAACGGCTGCGTCCTCTTCGGGAGGGTGGAATGAGCTTCATCGTGGAGCCTTCTGTCGAGGCGTACGCGACTGCGCAGTCGTCGCCGAACGCCGAGCTGTTCTCGCGCCTCGCGGCCGAGACGCACGAGAAGACCACCGCGCCGGGGATGATGGTCGGCCCGGTCGAGGGCCAGTTCCTCGGCGTGCTGGTGCGCCTGCGCCAGGCGAAGCGCATCCTCGAGATCGGCACGTTCACCGGCTACTCGTCGATCTCGATGGCGCTCGCGCTCGAGCCCGGCGGCCGCATCGTCACCTGCGACGTCGACGAGGAGACGACGGCGATCGCGCGCCGCTACGCCGAGGAGGCCGGCGTCCTCGACCGCATCGAGTACCGCACGGCGCCGGGCCTCGAGTCGATCGCGGAGCTCGACGGCGAGTTCGACCTGATCTTCATCGACGCCGACAAGCCGAACTACGTGAACTACTACGAGGCCACACTGCCGAAGCTCGCGCGCAACGGGCTGATGGTGCTCGACAACACACTCTGGTCAGGGCGCGTCGCCGATCCCGACGCGAACGACGAGAACACGCGGGCGATCCGCGAGATCAACGACCACATCCTCGCCGACCCGCGCGTGAACAACGTCCTGCTCACCGTCCGCGACGGGATGAACCTCGTCTGGTGGGCCTGAGATGATCCTCGCATGAGCGACTTCAGCGCCTCTCCGGCCGTTGCGCAGGCGGAGCGGGGTCCGGTCGGGCACACGCGCTCGATCGGCCTCAGCATCCTGTGGGCGATCCTGACGCTCGGCATCTACACGTTCATCTGGACGTACAAGACGCAGGAGGAGGTCAAGCGCTATTCCGGGAACGGCGTCGGCGGCGTGCTCGGGCTGGTGATCTACATCCTCATCTCGCCGGTCACGTTCTTCATCGTCCCGTCGGAAGTCCGGTACATGTACGAGGACCTCGACGGGCAGAAGAGCCCGGTGCGCGGCATCTACGGCCTCTGGTTCCTGCTTCCGCTGATCGGCCACATCGTCTGGTTCGTCCAGGTCCAGGGCGCGCTCAACCGCTATTGGGAATCGAAGGGAGTTCCTCCGCCGTAGGTCAGGCGGATTCGGGCGCAGCGTCC
>DATIDT010000045.1:0-2137 GCA_035456125.1 Gaiellaceae bacterium | reverse complement strand
TGTTCGTGTTCGCTTTGCCGCTCGCGTTCTTCCTGGTCTCCGGCCTCGGGCTGCTTGCGAGCGTCCTCGGTGTGGACGCGCACCAGATCGTGAACTCGGTCGGCTTCGCAGGTGTGGTCGCAAACCAGGTCGAGGGCGCCTCCAACAGTACGTCGAGCTGGTGGGCCGCCCTCACATCGTTCCTCGTGCTCGTCTATGCGACGAGAGTGCTGCTCCGTGCCGTCGCGATCGTTCACTCGCTGGCGTGGGAGCGCTCGGCGGCGTCGGTCAAAGTGACGTCGCGCGCGCTCGGGATCTTCGCAGCGGTACTAGTCGGCCAGGCTGTGCTCGTCGCATGCGTCGGCGCGGTCAACCATCAGACGGCGGTCGGCGGCATCGTGATGCTCGCTGCCTTCGTGTTCGGACTTGCAGGGCTCTGGCTCGTCGTCTCCCTACAGGTGGCCCACTCGAGCGCCCGCTGGGCCGACCTGATTCCCGGATCGCTGTTCTATGCCATCGGTTTTACGGGGGTCGTGATCTTCAACATCCTGGTGCTCGGCCAGCTGATCGAGTCGAAATCGAACACCTACGGCGCGCTCGGAATCGCGGCCACCCTCCTGCTCGCCTTCTTCTTCGTCGGCCGGATCATCGTCGGGGCCGCCGTCCTCAACGCAGCGCTCTACGAGCGCCGCCTCCGCTTGCGCGTCAGGGGCCGAAGCAACCGGCAAAGGGTTTCCTGATGGGGCGCGCCCGGCGGTCGGTTCACCGTGTCGTACCGGCGCTCGAGTGGCTGCCGGCGTACGACCGTAGCTGGCTGCGGCCGGACGTTATCGCCGGGCTGACGCTCTGGGGCCTGCTCGTCCCAGAGGCGATGGCCTACGCAGGCATCGCCGGGCTGCCGGCCGAGGCCGGTTTGTACACGCTGGTCGCGTCGTTGCTGGTGTACGCGTTCTTCGGCACCGCCCGGCATCTGTCGGTCGGCGCAACCTCGGCGACCGCTGCGCTTCTTGCCGCGACGGTGGCGAGCGTCGGTGCTGTTTCGGGTAGTGCTTCCTACGCTCCGACGGCGGCGGCGCTCGTGCTCGTGGTTGCCGCGCTCTTCGGGATTGCGGCCGTCGCGAAGCTCGGGTTCGTCACGCAGTTTCTGTCGAAGCCGGTGATGGACGGGTTCGTCGTCGGCCTCGCCGTGTTCGTCGCCGTCGGGCAGCTGAACAAGCTGCTCGGCGTCTCGAAGGGCACAGGCAACTCGGTCGAGAAGCTAGCGCACGTCCTGCGGGAGTTGCCGAGCGCGAACGCCGCGACGGTGCTCGTCTCGGCGGCGGCGCTCGCGGCACTGTTCGGCTTGCCGCGGCTGTCCCGGTCGCTGCCGGCCGGGCTCGTCGTGTTGTTCGGCTCGATCGCGGTCAGCTCGGCGCTTGACCTCGAGGGCGAGCACGGTGTCGCTGTCGCCGGCACGCTCCCGAAGGGGCTGCCAAGCCTGACATGGCCGGACCTGCCCGCCTCGACCTGGCTCGCGCTGATCCCCTCGGCGGTCGGGATCGTGCTCGTCGCCTACAGCGAGGCGCTCGGCGTCGCCCGTGAGTTCGCCGACAAGCACGGCTACGACGTCGACGCCGACCAGGAGCTGACCGCGCACGGCGTCACCAACCTCGTCAGTGGCCTGCTCGGCGGGATGATTGCCGCCGGAAGCATGTCTGCCTCCGCGGTCAAGGAGGGCGCGGGAGCCCGCTCGCAGATCTCGAACATCACCGCCTGGGCCGCGACGATCGTCACCGTTCTGCTGCTGACGCCGCTGTTCAAGACGCTACCGGAGGCTGTGCTGGCCGCGCTGATCATCCACGCGCTCTGGCACATCCTCGTCGCGCGCAAACTGCAGGCGGTCAGGGCCGTGTCGCGGACCGAATTCTGGCTCGGGGCGCTCACCTTCGCCGGCGTCGTCCTCGTCGACGTCCTCCCCGGCATGATCATTGGGCTCGTCGCCTCGCTGCTGCTCGTGATCTACCGGTCGAGCCAGGCACACCTCTCCGTGCTAGGCCGGCAGCCCGGCGTTCCCGGCAAGTACGCCGATCTCGCACGCCATCCCGAGGCCGTACCGGTCCCCGGCCTGCTCATCATCCGCTTCGACGCCCCGATCTACTACGCGAACGCACTCACCGTC
>DATIDT010000044.1:0-26875 GCA_035456125.1 Gaiellaceae bacterium | reverse complement strand
GCCAAATCCCGCATACCCATGGGGTAACTATTGATCGGCAGGCAGCCGTGCTGTCCCGCTCACTCCGCGGTAAAACCGTGAGCCGTTGCCGTACTTTGGGCGGATGCGCCGCAAGCCGCGCCGAGACACGCTGTGACGCACCCAAGCACGACCAGCAGAGGCGAGTTGGGATGCGCAATCTCCTTACGGTGGTGAGAATCGCTTGAGCCGCACGAGGAAAATACTCGGCCTACTGGGCGCGGGCGTGGCGCTTGCCACCGCCGCCCCCGCTTCCGCTCAAACCCAGCAGAGCCGCCCGCTCCGCACTGTCTACGTTGCGAAGTCCGTGGTCTCGCTCCCGCAAACAACATTCGTGCGCACCCGAGACTGCGTCCGCCGCCCGCGCTCCTGCATCAACGGCGTCGACGGCCTCGAGCTCGTCTACCTAACAAAGGGCAAGCTGCCCGCGAGAGCAACATCGGCGACTGTACTTACAGACACCGACTGCGCGGCCGACCACAACGGCATCTCCCACTGCTCGAACATTCTGGGGCTTGCGTCCGGTCGGCGAATCACCGTTCGCCACGACCACAGCATGATGAACGACCCGTGCCTCAGCCCCGGCGAGCACGTTCGCGTGCGCGCCCTTCGGTAGAAGGCACCGAACAATAGAGGCGCGAGCGACAGAGCGCACGCTCGGCTACCGATCGAGAAGTTGAGTGAGCGTCGCAAAATGCGACGCGCGCGCACGCGAAGGGTCAGTGCGTGTGCGCTGGCTTGCCGATCTGGAGGACCGTCTCCGGCTGGTGGTCGACTTGCAGCGTCATGTGGTCGATCCGGAACTCGTCGCGGATCAGGCGCTCGAGCTCACGGCGAGTGGCGTTGCAGTCGTCGCCGGGGCGGACGAGGACATGGGCCGACAGCGCCGGGAATCCGGAAGTGATCTCCACACGTGCAGGCCGTGGACGTCGACGCGCCGCTTCGCGAACCCGCCCGAAGTGCGGGGAGGAGCCAAGCTGGCGCCGGTTTGAGCGGATCCCGCGTCAGCACGATCAACCCGTGGCAAAGGAATGTCAGTTCAAGCGAATCCAAACGCCGGGCGACGGGATACGGTCGTCATCGACGAGGAACAGTAGGTAGTGACCGGGTGGGGCAACGTTTCCGTCCGGTGGTGCTGTTGCGTGAACCTGTGCACCTGCAGTGCCGGTGATGGCACAACCGACGTAGCGTTGGTTGTGGTTGAAGCCGTGGGTTACAGCACCGGCGCGCATTAGGACAACTTCCGCAATGGCGCCTGGCGTCGGAGTCTGAACCGAGAATGCCGCGCCGTAGGCAATGACGCCTGGAGAGCCTGTAATCGTGGGGCGAGGCTTGAAGAAGTAGGACGGCCTATAACGCTCATTCGGAGTTGTGCCGCCGTTGGGATCTCCGCCCATGATCACGCTGCCGTCGGGTAGGAGGATCGCCGCTGAGTGGTAGCCGCGGATGTATTTCATGTGCGGGCCTTGCTGAAAGCCGGTAGTCGGATCATCCGGGTCGAAGAGCTCTACGGGTCCGCCGTCCGGGAGCGTCTCAATGCCACCAGCTACGAGGACACGGCCGTCGGGCAGCAGCACCGAGTTCACTTTGTCGCGTGTGACGTTCAAATCCGGAAGGGCCTGCCAAACCGGATGGGGTACAGAGAGATCGATCCATTCGGCCGTTTGCTGTGCGTCGGCCGCGCTGCCGCCGAGGACGAGAACGCGCAGTTTGTACTGGGGTGGCTTGAGCGGCAGTAGGACGGCGGTGCCGTCCATGTTGATTCCGCGTTGCGACGAGATCTGGTTGTACTGCCGTGCTGGGTCGTCGATGACCGGCGTTACCGTGGGGTTGAAACGCCTGGCGGGCTTCTGAGGGCCGGCGATGAAGAGGTCGCCGCCTGGGAGCAGGAATGTCCAGGGATAGTAGAAGTAGTTGAAGGGCAGCGGCTCCGGTGCACTCCAGGTTCCGGCTCCGGCGGGGTTGTAGATCTCAAAGGAGGAGGTGACGAGCTCCGGGCCGCCTGACGCGTTGTTTGTGCCGTACAAGGTCAGCGCGCGACCGTTCGCGAGAGTCAGCGTGGTCGGATAGAAGCGCTGGCCATGCATGTCTCCGGTCTGGCTGAACTGATTCGTCGCTGGGTGGAAGAGGAAGCTGCGGCGTTCTGTATTCGGTCCGACGCCGGGGCCGTTGACGGCGAAGCCGCCGTGGGCAAGGACCGTCCCGGCGGCGTCGTCGAGATGCGCGTGTGCTCCGGACCAGATGTTTGCGTCGGGCGCGAGAGCGTATGGCTGGTTCGCTGGATGGGTGTACAGGCCGGTCGCTTGGTCCCACAACCGCGCCTGATCGCCGACGGGCCAGCCGGCGACGTTCTGTCCGTAACCCCAGTAGAGGATCCGGTTCGAGTTCGGGAGTAGCACCGCGTGCATGAAGGTGACCTCGGGCAGGTGAGGCAGCTCTTCCCACTGCCCGCCGACCGCTTGTGCGCAGCGGTCGAACGAAACGGTTGGACACGAGTTGTTTCCGGGGTCGAGCGGTAGTCCAATGGTCGTTTCGAGTTCGTGCTTCTGCGCGGGTGTGAGCCATACCGTTTGGTGTGATCGGACCAGCGCGACGAGGCCCTGCATCATGTGCATCTCCACGTGGCAGTGGACGAGGAAGTCGCCACGTAGGTGGTATTCGTGTGCGGTCTTGGGACGGTGGTCGGGGTGCTGGGTCTTCTCGATCGCGGGCGGGAGCAGTACGACGGGTGGCGCCGTTGTCTCGACGAAGAAGGATTCTGCGGGGCCGATGCTTCGCACATCGACTTGCTGGTCGGCGAAGGTCCACCGCTGGGCGTGTGTGTGGAAGTTGTGCCAGCCCATGCCTAGGTCGAGGTCGAAGACGTACCAGCGGATGCGTTGGCCGGCGTGGGCGACGATTGTCGGTGTGTTGCCAACGAAGGAGCGGCCGTTGAAGCAGAAGGATGGGATGTTGTCGCCGCCGCTCTCGACAACGCTGTGCAGGCTTGGGCCGTTGTTGTGGAAGAAAACGCGTCCGCCGACACCCACAACGACGTTCGCTGGGTTGAAAGCGAAGTCGACGATCTGGACAGTGGCGGAGGCCGGGCCGCCTGGTTGGACGGTGATCGACCCCGACATCGACGGCCCGTGAATCCCGCAGATGTAGTTGTAGGTCGCCGACAGCGTGAACACCGGCGTCGGCAGCGTCTGGCCGACAGTCAGGGGTGGCAACTGAAACACCGGAGTGCTTCGTGCACCGCTCATCTGGTGGAAGAACAGCGGCACGTGCAATGTGTCGCGGTGCGACGGCAGCGGCTGCGGCGCGTGCGCGAGCTCGTCAAGGGTGGCGACAAATGGAACGAGCGACTCGGGAACCTCGCTCAAGTCAATCCCGTGACTGTGTCTGGCGTCCGGGGGCGGCATCGGCATCCCGTGACCCATCGCCATCGCGCCGGGCATGGGCATCGGGCCGCCCATCGCCATACCGCCCATGGCGTGTCCTTCCACGTTCTCGTGCTCGTGTCCGTGTTCGTGCTCGCCGTCGTCGGGATGCGGCGTCATGTGGTGCGGCTTTCGAAGGTCCTCTGCCGCCTTCTCGAATTTCTTCACGAAGCCCGGTGGCAAGTGGAACTCCGGGACGTTCTTGTGCTCGCGGGCTGGCAAGACCACGAGTCCGCCGAACAGTCCGCGGTTGACGTAAGTACCGATGTTTCGACAGTGGTCGTGGAAAGGCCAGACGCCGATGGAGTCCTCTTTGACGTCGAACGTGTACGTCCAGTGGTCACCTGGGCAGATTTCGTCTGAGCGCCTGCCGCTCAAGTCTTGCGTGCCGAACGGCCACGAGCCGTCGGAGTCGATTCCGTAATGAAGCCCGTGCACGTGGAAGCTGTGAGGCGTGTTGTCGGCGTTCTTGACGTGGATGAGCAGCCTGTCGCCCGGCTTGGCATAGATGACTGTGCCCGGGACGCGGTGGGGAAACGCGGGTTCGTTTATGTCTGCGGCCACCAACTTGTCGGGCTTTGGCAAGAGGTACTGGGCGTCGAGATATTCGCGGTAGACGAGCGCTGTTAACCGCCGCGCGGCAATCTCGTCAGGTGGGATCAGTCCGTCCTCGTGGCCCTCATTGCGCATGCAATCCCGTCCGTACTGGATCGGGGGGCTCACGTGGTCGTCAGGTTCAACCGGCGAGTAGCCGGGAATGCGCTCGATCTTCAGATAGATGTTGCGAATAGCCATTCCGCCCCTCCCCTCACCGGGATTGCGACCTAAACCCTGGACTTACATCGGCGCCGACGCAGGCACACTCGGGTAGGCGCCGAGCCTGAACCACGGACCGCACCTCGCGGGCAGCAGCGAGGCGGCGCCGAGCGCGACCCGCAGCGCCTTGCCGCGCGGCGCCTTCGAAAGCGGCCGCGCCTCGCCGCCGGCCCCATCAAGCGGCCTCAGCTCTTGGCGATCCCCCTCCGCTGCGAGCATTCGCACTCCCCTCGATTCCCACCGATCAACCCGATGGGCCAAACGCCGCAGCAACATCCGAGTATCGCGCGCAAGGAACGCAAGGTCAACGATGGCGCCCGTGCACGTAATCGCGACGCACCAAGTCCGCTCGAGCTTGACAAGGCGGAAAGGGCTTTCGTGAGAGCGGACGACGGGGTTCGAACCCGCGACCCTCAGCTTGGGAAGCTGATGCTCTACCAACTGAGCTACGTCCGCGCAGCTCCTAGGTTAGCCGCTGAGAGGGGCGCGGGAGGCGCGCGCTGGCGCCTCCCGCGTGTCGGATGAGCTGCAGCCTTTAGGCCGGCTGCGTGCTTCGATGCTTGCCGCGCACGGCGAACCCCGCCGCAGTGATCAGCAAGACCACTCCGCCGATCGCAGCCGTCCCGGCGATCTCCGAGGCGGACAGCGACGAGTCGCCGCCTCCGACGGACGCCGCCGCGACCTGCGACGACTGCGCCGCAGACACCGTGCCCGTCGAGGCCGCGTCGCTGATGACCTCGGGGCCGGCCGACGCTGGGACGTACACGCCTGGACCGCTGGCCGCGTCGCTGACCAGCTCGGGCCCGGACGCACGAACGACGTCCACTCCCGGACCGCTCGCAGCGTCGCTGACCAGCTGCGGGCCGGAAGCCTGAACGACATCCACTCCCGGACCGCTCGCCGCGTCGCTGACCAGCTCGGGCCCGGACGCACGGACGACGTCCACTCCCGGACCGCTCGCAGCGTCACTGATCAGCTGCGGGCCGGAAGCCTGAACGGCTTCCACACCGGCGCCGCCGCTGCTGCCGGCGTCGCTGACGAGTTCCGGCGCCGCTTGCACGCCGCCGCTCGCCGCGTCGCTGACCATCTCGATGGTGCTACCGCCACCGACCGTGCCGCCGTACGACGTCTGGGCGCCGGCGGCGTGGGCGGTTGCTCCGATCCCGGCCGCCATCGCGGCAACCGTGATGACCGCGGCCGTCGTCTCTCGCATCCCGTGTGCCTCGATGTCCTCCCCGGAGAGCGCCCGTCGGAGCTCCTCGGCATCGAAGTACAGCGTGATGTCGTCGCCGTTCGTGTCCCGAAGCAGCTCCTTGAGCTGATCCTCGGTCCAGGCGACCCGAAGCATGTGGGCCTCGACATCGCCGTTTTTCTGGCTGTCGACGCCGAGCACGAGCTCCGGCACCTCCTCCGACCGCAACGCATCCTCGAGCTCAGCCCGAGGAACGGTCGCCGCGATCGGCGATCGCGCGCCGAACGACGACGCGCTGATCAACTCCGCTCTGCTGGGTGTTCCACCCATATTGCCTCCGTTCGTAGAGGCCCCGTCCAACCTTCACAAGACGTGCCGGCCGCAGCCCATCTTCCCACCGTCCTCGCGGGAACGCAACGGATGTTACGAGGCGCGACTCAGGCGTCAGTGATGACGACCGGGGTCCCGACGTCGACGTGGGTGAACAGCCACTCGGCGTCGGGGATGTGCATCCGGATGCAGCCGTGCGACGCGGAATAGCCGATCGACGCGTCGTCCGGCGTTCCGTGGATCCCGACACCCGGGGCCGTCAGCCCCATCCAACGCGTGCCGAGCGGATTGCCCGGCCCCGGCGGGATCGGCTTCAGGCCCTGCGCCCACGGCGAGTCGGGCGGGCGCCACCAGGGATTGCGCTGCATGTCGACGATGCTGAACGTCCCGGTCGGCGTCGGATAGACGGACTGGCCGGTCGCGACGCCGAACGTGCGCACGAGGTGCGAGCCGGCGTAGTAGCGGAGCTCGTTCGAGCTGCGGCGGATCACGATCACAGGACCGAAGTCGGCGACGGTGCGCGCCGGCTCGACGATCTTCGCCGCCACCCGGACACGGTGGATCTGCGGCGACTGCAGCGCGCGAACGATGCGCTGCGCCGTCAGCTGCCGCAGCACCTGGATGCCGGTCTCCTCGCCGATGAACGTCGGCGTCAGGCCGTCGAGGCCTTTCAGCTCCGCGTCCTTGGCCGGGTACGAGACGCGCTTGTCCACGGCACGCACGAAGCGCCGGACGGCCGCCTCGTCGATCGTCGGCGTCAATTGAACCGCCGCGCCCGGCTGCGCCTGCAGCGCCGCGGCGACGCCGTCGGCCAGGCCGACCTTCGCGCCGAAGCGGGCGGGCACGAGCCGCCAGCTCTGGTTGGTGAAGACGAGCTGCACGGGCCGTGCGAACGCCGGGCGCAGCGCGGCCTGCGCCTGCTCGTTCGACATGCCGCCGACGGGCACGCCTGCGACCGTCACGCCGCGCGGCACGAGTGCAGGAGCTGCCGCATCGCCGCTCAGCACCGGCGCGACGACGGCGATGACGAGAACTGCGACCCCCAGGCGGCGGATCATCGGCAACGAATCGTACTTGCGTCCAGAGCGAGAACCAAGGTTCCTCCGGTTCGAAACAAGGAAACATCACGAGGACGAACGGCGGGGCTACCGCCGCAGCGTTGCCCCGCCATAAGACAGCCTAGGACATTCCAGATGAAAGGGCGAGATGGCGGAGTGCCAAGAAGGTGTGTTAAACGGCTGCCTGGGCGAAGCCCAGCCAGCCTCTTAGCGGCGCCGCCGAGTCGGCGCCTAGAGAGATAATTGTCTCGAGGGAAAGAGGGACGGAGGTGTCTATGGACCTGCAGAAGCTCGAGGAAACAGCCGCCGCCATCGTCGTTGACGGCAAGGGGATCCTCGCCGCCGACGAGAGCGACGGCACGATCAAGAAACGGTTCGACTCGATCGGGGCCGAGTCGACGGAGGAGAACCGGCGCGCCTACCGCGATCTCCTCTTCACCACCGAGGGCGTCGAGGACTACATCAGCGGCGTCATCCTCTTCGACGAGACGATCCGGCAATCATCCGCCGACGGGACGCCGTTCCCGAAGCTGCTCGAGTCGAAGGGCGTCATCCCGGGGATCAAGGTCGACAAGGGCGCCAAGCCGCTTGCGTTGGCAGAGGGCGAGACCGTTACCGAGGGCCTCGACGGCCTCCGCGCACGGCTCGACGAATACCGTGAGCTCGGCGCTCGCTTCACGAAGTGGCGCGGCGTCATCTCGATCGGCAAGACCCTCCCCAGCGAGTACTGCCTCTGGACGAACGCCCATGCGCTCGCACGCTTTGCCGCACTGTCGCAGGAGGCCGGGCTCGTGCCGATCGTCGAGCCCGAGGTGCTGATGGACGGCGACCACTCGATCGCGCGCAGCTTCGAGGTGACCTCGCGGACGCTGCACGCCGTCTTCACCGAGCTCCGCGACCAGCGCGTTCATCCGGAAGGGATGCTGCTCAAGCCGAACATGGTGCTGTCGGGCTACGACCACGCCGACCAGGCATCGCACGAGGAGGTCGGGCGCGAGACGATCCGCTGCTTCAAGCGGCACGTGCCGGCGGCGGTGCCCGGGATCGTCTTCCTCTCGGGCGGCCAGTCGGACGAGGACGCGACGGCGAATCTCAACGCGATGAACGCCATCGGCCCGCATCCGTGGCAGCTCTCCTTCTCGTACGGCCGCGCGCTCCAGGCGCCCGCGCTGAAGGCGTGGGGCGGCAAGACGGAGAACGCCGAGGCCGCGCAGCGCGCCTACTACCACCGCGCGAAGATGAACGGCGCCGCGCGCACTGGGATGTACGCGCCGGAGATGGAGAAGGAAGCAGTTCCGGCCTAAACAAGCAAGAAGGCACGACGCCGGCGCGTAGAGCGGCTTCGCCGCTCTACGTACCGGCGGGATTCATGCGACGCGACATCGCGGAGCATCGTCGCGTCGCACAGGAGAAGCCAGCCGCCGATCGGGAAGAAGCGTGTGAGCTTCGCTCGTGCGGGTTCACCGCGAAGCGGCGTACCTCTCCCCGTTGAAAGTGCGTAGTACTTTCAACGGAGCGAAGATCCGACAAGTTTTTCCAGCTTGGCGAACGCGTGCCGCGCCTCGATGCGGCGCACCGTGCCGCTGCGCGAGCGCATCACGATCGAGTCGGTGACGGCGCCGTCGTTGGTGTACTGCACGCCGCGGAGCAGCGCACCGCTCGTCACACCCGTCGCCGCGACGAACACGTCGTCGCCCGCAACGAGATCGTCCGTCGTCAGCACCTTGTCGACGTCGTAGCCGGCGTCGACGAGCTGTTGCCGCTCGTCGTCGTTCCGCGGCCACAACTGCCCCTGGAGCGCGCCGCCCAGGCACTTGATCGCAGCCGCCGAGATGACACCCTCCGGCGTCCCGCCGATCCCCATCAGCAGGTCCACCCCGGTCCCGCCGCGGGCGGCCGCAATCGCCGGCGCGACATCGCCGTCGCGGATCAGGTTGACCTTCGCGCCGGCCTCGCGCAGCTCCTGAATCAGCGCGTCATGGCGTTCGCGCTCGAGCACGACGACCGTCACGTCCGTCGGGCGGCAGCTCCTGGCGTCGGCAACCGCTTCGACGTTCTCCGTCGGAGACGCGTTGATGTCGATCGCGTCCACCGCCTCCGGCCCGCACGCGATCTTGTCCATGTAGACGGCAGCGCCGGGAAAGAACATCGTGCCGCGCTCCGCGAGCGCGATGACGGCGATCGCGTTCGGCTGACCGAGCGCGGTGAGGCGCGTGCCCTCGAGCGGGTCGACCGCGACGTCGACTCGAGGCCCGTTCCCGCTGCCGACGGACTCGCCGTTGAAGAGCATCGGCGCCTCGTCCTTCTCCCCCTCCCCGATCACGACCACGCCCTCCATCGAGACCGTGTCGAGCATCGCGCGCATCGCGTCGACGGCGCCCTGGTCGGCCGCCTCCTTGTCGCCGCGTCCGATCCAGCGGCCGGCGCCCATCGCGGCCGCCTCGGTCACGCGCACCAGCTCGAGCGCGAGGTTCCGGTCGGGCGTGACGCCGTGCACGAACGGACCCTACATCCGCTCGGGCGCCGCGACACCGACCAGATCGAGGCAGCGCGCGATCACCCGTTGCGTCGCGCGGCAGAGCGCGAGCCGGAACGCCTCCGTCTCGGAGTCGACGACCCGCTGCTCGTGGTAGAAGCGGTGGAAGTCGTCGGCGACGCGGATGGCGTAGATCGGAACCCCGTGCGGCGCGCGACGCTCCGTCGCCTCGGCGGCGATGGTCGGGAAGTCCGTCAGGCGCTTGATCAGGTCGCGCTCCTCGCGCTCGAGCTCGGCGGGCGCAGGGCCGCCGATCGCGTGGCCTTCGGCGTTACGGAGGATGCCGGCAATGCGCGCGTGCGCGTACTGCACGTAGTAGACGGGGTTCTTCTGGGTGCGCTCCGCTGCGAGGTCGACGTCGATCTCGATCGGCTGGTCCGGTCCGCGCGAGACGAGGAACCAGCGGGCCGCGTCCACTCCGACCTCGTCCATGAAGTCGTCGAGGAAGACGACATCGCCGCGCCGTTTCGACATCTTCGTCTGCTGGCCGCCTCTGGTCAGATGGACGAACTGGTACAGCAGAACCTCGACGCGGTGCTCGTCGTAGCCGAGCATGCGTGCGATCGCCGCGTACCAGTTCCGTGTCCCGTGATGGTCGGCCCCGAGCACGTAGATCGCGCGGTCGAAGCCACGGTCGAGCTTGTCGGCGAGATAGACGACGTCGGCCGCGCGGTACGTCGGCCCGCCGCCGACCTCCGCCGAGCGGATCAGCACGCGGTCGTCGTCGTCGCCGTACGCGGACGAGCGCGCCCACGTCGCGCCGCCCTTCTCGTACGTCTCGAGCCGCGGCAGGAACTCGCCCAGTCGCTGCTCGAGCTCGCTCTGCCGCGCCCAGCTGTCGAAGTGGATGCGGAACCGTTCCAGCGTCCGCTCGATCTGCGCGAGCATCGGCGGCACGGGGTCGCCGTGCATCGGGGCGAGGTCGGTGAGGTACTCCCCGCGGTAGCCGTCCTCGGGCGGCTCCTCTCCGCGTCGCACCGCCTCGACGGATGCCCGGAAGCGCTCCATCTGCGTCCCGGAGTCGTTGTAGTAGTACTCGCGCTGGACGTCGCTGCTTGCGTACTGGAGCAGGCGCGCCACCGAGTCGCCGTACGCGCCGTTGCGCCCGTGCGCGACCGTGATCGGGCCCGTCGGGTTCGCCGACACCATCTCGACCTGAACGAGCTCGCGGTGCTCTGCGGAGCCCGAGCCGTAGTCGACGCCGATCTCGGCGAGGGCGTCGCCGAGCCAGCTCGTCGTCACCCAGAGGTTCACGAACCCCGGCCCGGCCACCTCCGCGCGCTCGATGTCGTCCAGCCCCGTGGCCTGTTGCACGAGCTCCGCCGCGAAGTCGCGCGGCGCGCGGCGGTGCTTCGGCGCGCTCTGCAGCGCGACGTTGGTCGCGAAGTCACCGTGCGCGGGATCCTGCGGCCGCTCGAGCTCGACCGGCGCGCCGGCCAGCTCTGACAGGCGCGCCGCGAGGCGCTCGACCGCCGTACTAGCCGGCAACCGTCTCGCGGGAAGCGAAGATGCGCTCGAGCGCGCGCAGCTCCTCCTCCGTCCCCGCGGCGATCAGGACGTCACCGACGTCGAGCACCGCCTCGGGCGTCGGCGTGGTGTCGAAGCTGCCGTCCCGCTTGCGCAGGGCGACGATCAGCGCGCCCGTCTGCCGGCGGATGTCGAGGTCGCGGATCGAGCGGCCCCCCTGGCCGCACGCGGTCGTGACCTCGATCTCCTCGAACCGCAGGTCCTCGCCCGACGCCGAGGTGACGACATCGACGAACGCCGTCACCTGCGGCCGCAGCAACAGGCTCGCCATGACTCGGCCGGCGGCTTGATACGGCTGGACGACGCGGTCCGCGCCGGCGAGCTGCAGCTTCTTCGCCGCGTCCTCCGTCGATGCGCGCGCGACGATGAAGAGACGGTCGTTCTGCGCACGCGCGGACAGCGTGATGTACAGGTTGTCGGCGTCGTCGTCGGACGCCGCGACCAAGCCACGGGCGCGCTCGAGCCCGGCGGCCCGGAGATCGTCGTCGTCGGTGCCGTTGCCCTCGATGAAGAGCACGCCGCCCTCCGCCGCGGCCTCCTTCGCCTCCGGGCTGAAGTCGACCACGACGAACGGCGCTCCCTCGTGCTGGAACTCGCCCGCGACACGCCGGCCGACGCGGCCGAAGCCGCAGATGATGTAGTGGTCCTGCAGCGCCTCGATCGCCCTTCGCCTCCTCCGCTCCGCCCACACGTCGCCGAGCACGCCCCGTGCGATCGCCTCGACGACGAGCGATCCGATGTAGGCAAAGATAGTGATCCCCGCGAGGACGAGAACGATCGTGAGGAGCCTGGACGAGTCGTTGGGCGGCGTGCTGTCGAGCCCCGTCAGGGAGACGGTGACCACGGCGCGATAGACGGACTGCAGCCACGTCTCGTCGAGCGCCGCGTGATAGCCGATCGCCCCGCCGAGGAGCACGAGCAGCAACGCGGCGGCTGCGTAGACGATCCGGCGGAACGAAAAGATCTCCTCCACGCCCGTAGTATCGTGGGGCGGTGGACGAGGAGCCCCAGGAGCGCCAGCTCAACATCCACCTCGACCCGGAGCAGATGGCGGGCGTCTATGCGAACTTCGCCAACGTCACCTTCTCCGCCTACGAGTTCACGATCACGTTCGCCCGGATCGACCACGAGATCGAGGAGGGCGACGTCCCCGGCGTCGTCGTGACACGCGTGAACATGTCGCAACAGTTCTTCCAGGAGCTGCTCGGCGCGATGCAGGACTCGTTTTCGAAGTGGTCGACCCAGGAGGGGATTCGCAACCTCCCGGAAGCACCGCCTCGGCCGAACGGCGACGCCTAATGGTGTAGCCGCCGCCAGGCCTCGATCTGCTCGACACGCGCAAGCGCGCTCGGGTGGTCCGCCAGGAAGAACGTGACCCATCCCGGCGGGTCGGGGTTCTGCAGGTCGGTGCGGACGAACTCCCGGAACAACGCGCGGCCGGCGCTGGGATCGCGAGTCGCCTGCACCGCCACCCAGTCGGCCTCCGCCTCGTAGCGCCGCGAGACCGCGTTCGCGAGCGGTGTCACGACGAGGCCCGCGAGCGCGAGCGTGAACAGCGCGAGCGGGACGTTCTCCGGCCGTCGCAGGCCCCCGCGGCGGCCGGTCACCCAGGCGACGAGCGCGAAGATCGGCAAGCCGAAGAGGATCCCCCACGCGATCCCCTTCCAGATGTGCCGGCGCGCGAGGTGAGCGAGCTCGTGCGCGACGACGAAGCGCACCTCGTGGGGGCTGAAGCGCCCGTCGAGCAGCGTGTTCCAGATGACGACCGTGCGCGACGGCCCGATCCCGATGGAAAAGGCGTTCGCAGCGCTCGTGCTGTCGGAGACCGGCGCAACACGCACGACGGGACGGCCGACGCGCTCGCGGTTCTCCAGCGTGCGAATCTGGGCGGCGAGCGGCCGCGAGCGCACCGGGTGCGTGCCTACCCGCTGCAGATACGGCAGGACGAACTGCAGCCCGATCGCCAACACGAGCACGGCGCCCGCCGCGGCGAGCCACCACGTGCGCGGCAGGCGTCTCGCGAGCAGGAGCGCGACGGCGACGACGATCGTCGTCGAGACCGTCGTCCGGACGAGGCCGCCGACCGGCTCGAAGACGATCGCCGACCAGCTTCGCTGCGAGATGTCGTGCCGCCGCGACCACCAGGACGTCGCGTAGTCGAACGGCAGGCTCGCCGCCCAGACGACGACGCTGATGAAGACTGCCGTGATGATCCCCGCGTTGACCGGTCCGAGCGGCAGCGAACGCGCGAGGCGCGGACCGCGGCGGAGGTACACGCCGAGGACGGCGAAGGTCGTCAGCGTGGCGAGGACCCATGCGTAGTCGAAGAAGCGGTCGAACCGCAGGCCCGCACGAGTTGCGTCCGCCCCGAACACGCGTCGCGGGTCGAGCTGCGGCGGGCTCAGGTCACCGGGCACCTTTGTCCGCAGCAGCAGAACGGTCGCAACCGCCCAGACGGCGAGGGCGACGACGGCTATGGTCGCGGGTCTGACGATGCGCGTCGCCGTCATCTCCGACATCCACGCTAACTATCACGCCCTCGAAGCTGTGCTGGCGGAGATCGATGCCGCGCGCGTCGACGCCGTCTGGGGCCTCGGCGACACGGTTGGCTACGGCCCGTGCCCGAACGAGTGCTGCGAAACTGTGCGGGCGCGAACGGATCTCTCCCTCGTCGGGAACCACGATCTCGTCGTGCTCGGCGAGCTTGTCGTCAGCGACTTCAACGACGAGGCCGCCGCGGCCGCGCTCTGGACGGCGGAGGTACTGACCGACGACGCCCGGGCGTTCCTCGCGGGGCTGAAGCCGCTGGCTGCGCGCGACGGCGTCGAACTCTTCCATGCAAGCGCGCGCGATCCGGTGTGGGAGTACGTGCTCAGCGAGGAGGCGGCGCGTGCAACGCTCGGGCTGACGCAGGCCCCCGTCGTGCTCGTCGGGCACAGCCACGTCGCGCTGGCCCTCGCTCTCGACGGCGGCACAGTCGCGGGCGGCCTGGCGCCGGCCGGTACCGAGCTGGAGCTGAGCGATCGCTGGCTCCTGAACCCTGGCTCGGTCGGGCAGCCGCGCGACGGCGATCCGCGGGCCGCGTGGCTCCTCCTCGACCTCGAGCGGAGGTTTGCGATCTTCCACCGCGTTGCATATCCGATCGAGAAGACGCAGGACGAGATGCGCGAACGCGGCCTGCCGCGCGCTCTCGCCGCGCGTCTCGAACGTGGCGAATAGTCAGAGTGTTGAGGCTTGCGTCGGAGGAAGACCCGAACGAGACGCCCTGAGCTCTGCGCAGCCCTGGTGGCTGCGCTCTGCCTGAGTGCGTGCGGCGGCGCGAAGCAATCGGCGCCGCCGCCGCCGGCCCTTTCGCACTCCCTCGGGGCGTCGCTCGCCGCGCGCAGCGACGCCGTCGCCTCGGCGCTCGCCGCTGGCGACTCGTGTCGCGCGCGAACGCTCGCGCGTCAGCTGCAACAGCGGACGATCGCGGCGATCAACGAAGGGCACGTCGCGGCGGGCCTCCAGGAACAGCTGTTGAGTGCGGTCAACGCTCTGGTCGCGGGTGTGCAGTGCGTTCCGCCACCGCCCCCGCAGGTCGGGCCGCGGCACGACCACGGCAAGCACAAGGGTCGCGACAAGAAGAACGAGGACGACCGCGGCAATTGACCGAGACGCTCGCAGCCGGGCGCTACCGGATCGAGCGCGAGCTCGGCCGCGGCGGGATGGCAACCGTGTATCTCGCTCACGACGAGGAGCTCGGCCGGCCGGTCGCCGTCAAGCTGCTGTCGCAGCACCTCGCCGACGACGGCGAGTTTCGCGCGCGCTTCGTTCGCGAGGCGCGGCTTGCGGGTCGGCTGTCGCATCCGAACGTCGCGCGCGTGTACGACGCGGGCGAGACGGACGGACGCCCGTTCATCGTCATGGAGTACGTTCCCGGCAGCTCGCTCGCGGAGGCAGGACGGCTCCCGGCGGATCGTGTCGTCGACGTCGGTGTGCAGGCGTGCGCGGGGCTCCAGCATGCGCACGACGCCGGCCTCATGCACCGGGACGTGAAGCCGGCGAACCTGCTGGTGCGCGACGACGACGTGCTCAAGATCGTCGACTTCGGGATCGCGCGAGCGGCCGAGTCGACGCGCCACACACAGGTGGGCACGCTGCTCGGCACCGCCACGTACCTCGCGCCTGAGCAAATCGCGGGCGCGGACGCAACGGCCGCCTCGGACGTCTACTCGCTCGGAGCAGTCCTGTACGAGCTGCTGACGGGCCGCCCGCCCTATGCCTTCTCGTCGCTCGCGGAGCTCGCCGCGCAGCAGGCGGAAGGCTTGATCACGCCGGTGCGTGACGTGGAGCCGACGGTCCCGCGCGATCTGGAGGCGGCCGTCATGCACGCGCTTGCGCGCGACCGGAGCTTCCGGCCGGCGTCCGCCGCGGAGCTCGCCCAGGAGCTCGCCGCAAGCGCGACCGACGATGCGACCATGCCTCTCGCGCGGCCGCGGAGGCGGCGGCGGACGGTGCTCTGGCTGGCCGGCGCACTCGCGGCCGTCGCGGTCGCGGTCACCGTCTCGAGCCTCGGCGGCGGGAGCTCGGCGCCGCCACCCGTGCCCGCTCGGATCACACCACCGGCGCCGGCGTCGTCAGCAGAACAGCAGGCGCGCAACCTCGCGCGCTGGCTCCGCAGCCACTCTCGTTAGCCGACTGTCTCGACCTTGGGCTCGGGCGACGCGTCGGCGCCGAACGTGATGCCCTCGCGGGCGAGCGCGACCTGCACGTCCTCGCGCGCCTTGTAGATCCGCCACTTCACGGTGGCGAGCGTGATCTCGAGCGAGTCCGCGATCTCCGTGTACGAGAGACCGACGACATCGCGAAGCAGCAACGCCATCTTCAGGTCGACGTTGAGGCCTTCGACCGCGCGCCAGACGGCGTCAATCGCCTCGAGCCGCTCCATGGGCGCGTCGACGACCTCCAGCGGCGGCACGTCCTCGAGCGCAACGACGGCCCGGGGCCGGCGTTCGGACGCACGGAGCTCGTCGAGCACGCGGTTCTTCGTGACCTGGAACAGCCACGTCGTGAACTTCGAGCGCGACGAGAACCGCGGGAGCCCCTGGAAGACCCGGAGGAAGACCTCCTGGGTCAGATCCTCGGCCAGCGTCCGGTCACCGACGAGGCGGAGGACATAGTTGAAGACAGGGACCTGATAAGCCCGCACGATGAGGGAGAACGCCCGCTCATCCCCTTTTTGAGCCTTCCGCAGGACGCCAAAATCAGGTTGCTGAAGCGACAAGGTGCCGGAGTATAGCCCCGATCAGACCGGGAGAGTTAGCCCTTTTTGGGTCATCTGTAAGGGTTGCTTGAAACCAAGAATACCCAGCACGGTCGGAGCCAGATCTCCGAGCTCACCGCCGTCGCGAAGGGTCACGTCCGGATCGGTGACAATCAGGGGCACGGGGTTCGTCGTGTGCGCGGTGTGCGGGCTCGTGCCGTCTGCCTCGAACATCTGCTCGGCGTTGCCGTGGTCGGCGGTGACCAGGGCGACCCCGCCCAGCTCCTCGACCGCGGCCACGACTTTTCCCAGACAGGCGTCCACCGTCTCCACTGCTTTCACCGTCGCCGGAATGGATCCTGTGTGGCCGACCATGTCGGGATTGGCGAAGTTCACGACGGCAAAAGCGTAGGGCTCGCGCCGGAGCTCCTCGACGAAGCGCTCGGCGACCTCGGCGGCCGACATCTCCGGCTTGTGGTCGTAGCTCGGCACGTCCCGGGGCGACGGGACGAGGACGCGCAGCTCGCCCGCCCACTCCGCCTCCCGACCGCCGTTGAAGAAGTAGGTGACGTGGGCGTACTTCTCGGTCTCGGCGACGTGGAGCTGGCGGACGTCATGCTCGGCAAGAGCCTCCGCAAGCGTTTCCGGCACGTCCTGCTCGCGGAAGACGACCGGGACGCCGAAGTCGCTGCGGTACGTCGTCATCGCCGTCAGGTCGACACCGGCTTCGATGAGCTTCTGTGTGAGCTGGCGCGCGCGGTCGGGGCGGAAGTTGAAGAAGACGGCGCTGTCGGTGGCGGGATCGAGCCGGGGACGGTCGCCGATGACGACTGGCTCGATGAACTCATCGGTGATCCCTCGCTCGTAGCTACGCCGGACGGCGTCGATCGGATCTCCGTCCTGCTCGCCGGCGCCGTGGACGATCGCGTCGAAGGCGCGCTGCGTCCGCTCCCAGCGCTGGTCGCGGTCCATCGCGTAGTAGCGGCCCGCGACGGTTGCGATCCGGTCGGTGGGGAGCTCGGCGAGATCGTCAGCGGCCGAATGAGGCGAGACGTCGCGGCCGTCGGTGAACGCGTGGATCCATGTCTTCTCCGGCGCGAACGTGAGCAGCGCGCGCACGTGGTCGATGTGCGAGTGGACACCGCCGTGCGACACGAGGCCGAGCAGATGCGTCCGCGCACCGCGCTCGAACGCCGCCTTCAGGACCGGGTTCTCGAAGAACGAGCCGTCCTCGATCGACTTGTTCACGCGCATGAGATCCTGGAACAGGACCCGGCCGGAGCCGATCGTCAGATGGCCGACCTCGGAGTTGCCCATTTGGCCCGCCGGCAAGCCGACGGCTTCCCCGGAAGCCTCCAGCGTCGTGTGCGGATAGGCCTGCCACAGCCGGTCGAAGTTCGGCGTGTCGGCCAGCTCGACGGCGTTCCCCGGGCCGGGCGGCGCGCAGCCCCAGCCGTCGAGGATGACGAGCGCTACGAGGGGACGGCTGCGCGACAAATCGCGGTGAAGGATTCGAGCTCGAGCGAGGCGCCGCCGACGAGCGCGCCGTCGACGTCCGGCTGGGCGAGCAGCTCGGCGGCATTCTCCGGCTTCACCGAGCCGCCGTAGAGCACCGGTGCGTCGAGCCGGGACTTGATGAACGAGTGCGCCTCCTGCGCGAGCTCCGGGGTTGCGGTCTTGCCGGTTCCGATTGCCCACACCGGCTCGTACGCAAGGACGAGGTTGTCGTCCGGCTCGAGGACGGACAGCTGGCGACCCAGGACGTCCTCGGTGCGGCCGTTCTCGCGCTCCTCCTCCGTCTCGCCCACGCACGCGATCACGAACAGGCCGGCTTGGAGCGCAGCGTGCACGCGGTTGCCGACAGTCTCGTCCGTCTCGCCGAAGTACTGACGGCGTTCGGAGTGGCCGACGATCGTTCCGTACACACCGAGCTCGCGCAGCATCGGGGCGGAGATCTCGCCCGTGTACGCGCCTTCGTCCGCCCAGTGGACGTTCTGCGCGGCAACGGCGATCTCGGTTCCGGCGAGCAGCTGCACGGCCACAGGGAGCGAGAGGTACGGTGGGCAGACAACGGCGTCGACGCCGTCGAGCTCCTGCTCGCGCAGGCCGAGACAGAACTCAGCCGCTTCCGCGGGGCCCTTGTACATCTTCCAGTTCCCCGCGATCAGCATCAGGCGCTGGGGATGACGGCGACGCCCGGCAGATCCTTGCCCTCGAGCAGCTCGAGCGCGGCGCCGCCACCGGTGGAGAGCCACGACACCTCGTCCTCGAGGCCGAGCTCCGTCAGCGCCCGCGCCGAGTCGGCCCCGCCGACGACGGAGTAGGCGTCGGCTGCGGCGACGGCCTCGGCGACGGCCTTCGTCCCGCCCGCGAAGCGCGGCCACTCGAACACGCCCATCGGGCCGTTCCAGAAGATCGTGCGCGCCTCCGCGACCTGCCGCGCGAACGCCTCCCGCGTCTGGGGCCCGATATCGAGCCCGAGCCATCCCTCCGGAATGTCGCCGTACGGCGTCACCTTCGCCTCGGCGTCTTCGGCGAACTCGCTCGCGGCGACGACGTCCGTCGGGAGCACGACGTCGAACGGCAGCGGGTTGTCGTCCCGCAGCTGCTCGGCCATTTTCCCGCCGACGAGCACCGCATCGGCCTTCCCGCCGAGGTGCTGGAGCACGCCGAGCTTGTCGTCGACCTTCGCGCCGCCGGAGATCAGGACGAACGGGTGCTCGACCTCGCCGAGCAGCTTTCCGAGCTCCTGCAATTCGCGTTCGAGCAGCAGCCCGGCGTACGCCGGCAGCAGCTCGGCGACCCCGACCGTCGACGCGTGAGCGCGGTGGACGGAGCCGAAGGCGTCCTCGACGAAGAGGTCATTGCCGTCGGCGAGCTCCTGCGCGAACTCCGGGTCGTTCTTCGTCTCGCCCGCCTGGAAGCGCGTGTTCTCGAGGACGTGCAGGCGCTCGTCGGCGAGCAGCTCCTGCAAGCGTTCGCGCACGGGCCGCATCGAATACTGCGGATCCTCTCCCTTCGGACGGCCGAGATGCGAGCAGACGGCGACACGGGCCGCATCTCGCTCGAGCAGCAGCTGCAGCGTGGGCAACGAAGCGCGGATACGCGTGTCGTCGGCGACGCGGCCGTTGTCGAGCGGCACGTTGAGGTCGGCGCGGACGAGGACGCGTTTCCCGCCGACGTCGGCGTCCCGCACCGAACGCGGGAGGTTCACCTAGGCGGCAACTGACGCGGGTATGTCGGCGGCGATCTTCGCGACGACGTCTACAAGCCGGCAGCTATAGCCCCACTCATTGTCGTACCAGCCGAAGACCTTCGCCATCGTCCCGTTCGCCATCGTCAGCTCGCTGTCGACGATGCACGAGTACTGCGAATGCACGATGTCCGTCGACACGAGCGGGTCGGCCGCGTAGCGCAGGATCCCCTCGAGCCGCCCGGAGCCTGCAGCTTCGCGGTACGCAGCGTTGATCTCGTCGACCGTGACGTCGCGGCCGAGCCGCACGACGAGGTCGGTGATCGATCCGGTCGGGACCGGCGCGCGCACGGAGATCCCGTCGACCTTCCCCTTCAGGTCGGGCATGACGAGCCCGATCGCCCGCGCTGCGCCCGTGGACGTCGGGATCAGGTTGATTGCCGCGGCGCGTGCACGTCGGAGATCCTTGTGCGGCAGGTCGAGGATCTGCTGGTCGTTCGTGTACGCGTGGATCGTCGTCATGAAGCCCTGCTCGACGGTGAAGCTGTCGTGCAGCACCTTTGCGAGCGGCGCGACGCAGTTCGTCGTGCAGGACGCATTCGACACGATGTGGTGCTGTTCCGGGTCGTACTGGTCGTCGTTGACGCCGAGGACGATCGTGACGTCCGGATCGGTCGCGGGCGCGGAGATGACAACCTTCTTCGCGCCGGCGTCGATGTGCTTCTGCGCGCCGTCGCGACCGGTGAAGAAGCCGGTGGACTCGATCACGAGCTCGACCTCGAGGTCGCCCCACGGCAGGCTCGAGGGATCCTTTTCCGAGAGCACCTTCAGCTCGGTCTTGCCGGCCGTGATGACGCCGTCGCCGACCTCGACGTCCTCGTCCAGCTGCCCGAGGACGGAGTCGTACTTGAGCAGGTGGCCCATCGTCTTCGCGTCGCCGAGGTCGTTGATCGCGACGATCTCGAAGTCCCCGCCGCGCTCGAGGTGAGCCCGAAAGAAGTTGCGCCCGATGCGCCCGAACCCGTTGATCCCCACACGTGTCTTAGCCATGGAGTCGAGTCTAAAGCAGCGCCCTTCGCCGCGGCGCGTCCCTTCGGCGGCGTTTGGCGGGCGAGTCTTCAGCCCGAACGGCCCGCCGCTCACCCTTCTGAAACTCAATGGAAAGCGAAAGGGGGCTACCTATGGCGGGCCACGTCGACGTCGCTCGCGACGTCGACCATAGAGAGGCCTTGCCGGCCCAGCCGACAAGGCCGTCCTAAGCCCGAACGGCCCGCCGCAAGCCGCCCCCGAAATTCAATGGGGAAAGCGAGAGTGGGATACCTAGGTGGCGGGCCACGTCGACGTCGCTCGCGACGTCGACCATAGAGGCCTTGTCGGCCCAGCCGACAAGGCCGTCTTAAGCCCGAACGGCCCGCCGCGAGCCGCCCCCGAAATTCAATGGGGAAAGCGAAGTGGGATACCTAGGTGGCGGGCCAGAGGGGAAGCTCCGAGGACGACCTCCCCCTCTGGTTGAACCACGCTCAGGACCGTGGCGTCGGACGGGGTCTGAATCCGGCGCCGGACGAGCGCAGACCCGCCACGGACTGAGTATGACGAACGCGCCAACAGAACGACAACAAGACGCGAGAGTCAGAACGACGCGAGCTGTTGCAACTTCTGTAAACGACGGTGCACAGCGGCTTTCGTCGCCGGCGGCTCGCATGTGAGCGCAAGCTCACGAAGCGAGAACGTCGGGTGACGCTCACGGAGCTCGCCGATCTCTTGGAGTTGCAGCGGCAGCTCGACGAACGCGCCGCTGCGGCGGAGGTGCTGGATGGCGCGCAGCTGTTCGTGGGCAGCGCGGCTCGTGCGCACGAGGTTGGCGTGATCGGCGTTCGCGAGCCGATTGGCGCGCGAGCGGGTCGCCGCGATCACCGCGCGCTCCTCGAACACGAGCACCGCGCGGCCCGCGCCGGCGAGCGCGAGCACGCCCTCGATCGCGTCGGCCCCCTTTGCGTACGCGATCGAGTGACGACCTCTGTCGGCGACGCCAAGTTCGACACCCTCTACGGCCACGAGCCGCGCGAGGAAGTCGGCACCTTCCGGCTCGGCGCTGCGAATCTCGAGATGCGGCGACCGCGGGCCGCTGAGCGAGCCCCCGCCGAGCAGTGCACCGCGGACGTACGCCCCGCGGCAGCACGAGCGTGCGACGACCCGCCGAGGAGGCGTCGTCAGCGGCGTCAGCCGCGCGCTGAGGATTCCGGCCTCGTGCAGCACCTGCAGCGCGCGCTCGTCTCCGGCAACGTGGAGCTGGTAGCGCGTCGCGCCGTCGAACGCGCGCCGCTGGTACGTGCGGATCTCGGACGCTACGCCGAACGCGCGGAGCAGGCTGAACGCGCGCCGCGCGACCGCCGACTCGGCAACGTCGAGATGGACGGCAACCTCACCCCGTCCGCGCAGGTGGACGCTGCCGGCCGAGTGGAAGAGACCGGAGAGCTCTGCGAGCCGGTCACACTCGCTGCGCGGCGCGATCGCCGCGAGCTCGCTTCGGAGATCCTCAGAGAGTGACACCTTCGAGCGTGAGCAACCGCCGCTTGTAGTCGACGCCGAGACCGGGATACGAGCCGATGCCGTCGGCCGAGACGACGCGGTGGCACGGAACGACGAGCGGGAAGCGGTTCCCGGCGCAAACTGTGCCGGCGGCACGCTGCGCCCGCGGGTGGCCTGCCAGCCGCGCGAGGTCTGAGTACGACACGACCTCGCCGTAGGGAACGCGCCGCATCGCAGCCACCACGTCCCGCTGGAACGCAGTCCATCCGTCGTCCTCGATCGTCACGTCCGCAAACGCGACACGCGACCCCTCGAAGTACGCGCGGAGCCTCTCGAGCAGCTGTTGCACTTCCGGCACGGCCTTGTCACGCGCCTGTGCGCGTTTCCGCGGTACCGTCGACCGCGAGGGCGGTGGGTCGGCTCCCCCACCCTGGGAGGGGGTTTCACGCGTGTACACGCGCGCCCGCGCGCGTGTACCTGGTGAGGCATCCGCAGGCGCACGTTCACGCCGGCGCGGAAGCTCGTGCCACACGAGCTGCACGCCGTCGTGCCACACCTCCCCCACGCCCCAGCCCTCGGCCGTGTACGAGACGCACGTCACAGACACGGAGACGAAGCCTACAATCGCCTCCGATGTCCGCCGCTCCAGGCCTCTTCCGCCCGTCCCCGCCCCAGAACGAGCCGGTGAAGGAGTACACGCCCGGCTCGCCCGAGCGCGAGGAGCTGCGCGTCCGCCTCGAGCAGATGCGCGGCGATCAGATCGAGCTCCCGCTCGTGATCGGTGGCGACGAGATCCGCACCGGCGAGACCTTCGAGGCGGTGATGCCGCACGACCGGAAACACGTCCTCGCGACCGTGCACAAGGGCAACACGGAGCACGTGGAGCATGCGGTCAAGGCGGCCGCCGACGCGTGGGAGGACTGGCACCGCACGCCGTGGGAGGAACGCGCCGCCGTCTTCCTCCGCGCCGCCGAGCTCCTCGCGGGTCCCTGGCGCGCGACGCTCAACGCGGCCACGATGCTCGGCCAGTCGAAGACGGTGCATCAGGCGGAGATCGACGCAGCCTGCGAGCTGACCGACTTCTTCCGGTTCAACGTCGAGTTCATGCTCCGCATCTACGCCGAGCAGCCCCGCTCGTCGCCCGGCACGTGGAACCGGATGGAGTACCGCCCGCTCGAGGGCTTCGTCTTCGCAGTCACGCCGTTCAACTTCACGGCGATCGGCGGGAACCTGCCGGGCAGCGCGGCACTGATGGGGAACACCGTGCTCTGGAAGCCGGCGTCGACCGCCGCCTACTCCGCGCACTTCCTGATGAAGCTGTTCGACGAGGCCGGCCTGCCGCCCGGCGTGATCAACCTCGTCTACGGCTCCGGCTCCGAGATCGGCGATCCGGCGCTCGCCAGCCCGCACCTCGCCGGCGTGCACTTCACCGGCTCGACCCCGGTCTTTCAGTCGATGTGGAAGACGATCGGCGCGAACATCGCCAACTACCGGAACTACCCGCGCATCGTCGGCGAGACCGGCGGCAAGGACTTCATTGTGGCGCACCCGTCCGCGGATGCCGAAGCCGTCGCGACCGCGATCGTCCGCGGCAGCTTCGAGTACCAGGGCCAGAAGTGCTCGGCGGCGTCGCGCATCTTCGCGCCGGCGAATCTCTGGCCGGAGATCCGCGACCGCGTCGTCGAGGACGTCGCGACGATCCGCGTCGGCGACGTCTCCGACTTCGGCAACTTCATGGGGGCGGTCATCGACGCCGGCTCCTTCCGGACGCAGAAGGAGGCGATCGAGGAGGCCCGAGCGGCGGAGAAGGTCAAGGTGCTGGTCGGCGGCGGCTACGACGACTCGGACGGCTGGTTCGTCGAGCCGACGGTGCTCGAGACGAGCGACCCGGACTTCCGCACGATGAAGGAGGAGCTCTTCGGCCCCGTCGTGACGGCGTACGTCTACCCCGAGTCGAAGTACGACGAGACGCTCGAGCTCGTCGACAAGGGTGCGCCGTACGGCCTCACCGGAGCCGTCTTCGCGCGCGAGCGCGACGCACTCGAGCTCGCCGACGAGAAGCTCCGCTACGCCGCCGGCAACTTCTACGTCAACGACAAGCCGACCGGAGCCGTCGTCGGACAGCAGCCGTTCGGCGGCGCGCGCGCGTCGGGGACGAACGACAAGGCCGGCTCGATGTGGAACCTGATCCGGTGGGTCAGCCCGCGCACGATCAAGGAGACGTTCGTGCCGCCTACGGACTACCGCTACCCGTTCATGACGCCCGACGACGGGCGCGGCGCGATCTAGCGCCGTGAACAGGGGTCGCGTGGTCGCCGTCGCTTGCGCGGCGGCCCTCGTGCTGTCCGCCAATGCGGCGGCAGGCCAGCGCATCGACACAGCTGTCGCGGCGCTGCAGAACAGCCCCGTCTACGTCGATCCCACTGCAGAGCTCGCGATCGGCGGCGGCGGCCAAGCGCGCCTGCGCGCCGCGATCGATGCGTCCGGCGCAGGCCCGGTCTACATCGCCATTCTCCCGCTCGCGGCCGAGAACGAGACGGGAGGGAATCCCGACGGCGTCCTGCAGGCACTGCACGACGGTCTGAAGCGCGACGGCACCTACGCCGTCGTCGTCGGCAGGCACTTCCGCGCCGGCAGCGAGGGAGTGCTGCAACCCGGGGTCGCCGGCCGGCTCGCTACCGAGTCCCTCGACGCACACCGCAGCGAAGGCGTGACTGCGACGCTGATCGACTTCGTCCACCGGGTCGCGGACGCGCGACGGAGCGGTGGGAACGCACCAAGCAACGGCACGGGCACAGGCGGCGCGATCCTGATCGTGCTGCTCGTCGTCGGCGGCGGCCTCGTCGTCGGAGCCTATGCGGTCCGCGCGCGCCGGCAGCGCCGGGCCGAGCTCGAAGAGGTGAAGGCCGCGGCGCACGACGACCTGATCGCGCTCGCCGACGACGTTCAGAAGCTCGAGCAGCCGGTCGAGGCAAATCCGAAGGCGAAGCAGGCATACGAAGACGCGCTGAACGACTACGCGCAGGCGAGCAGCGCCTACGACCGAGCGCGGCAGAGCACGCAGCTCCAGGCCGTCGCCGGCTCGCTGGAGGAAGGCCGCTGGCACATGGCATGCGCCGAGGCGCTGCTCGCAGGTAAACCGCCGCCCGAGCGACGGCCGCCGTGCTTCTTCGACCCGCGCCACGGCCCGTCCGCCCGCGACGTCGAATGGGCGCCGCCGGGCGGCGCCGTCCGCAAGGTTCCGGCCTGCGAGGCGTGTGCGCAGGTCGTCGAGCGCGGTGAGGAGCCGGCATCGCGGGAAGTGGTCGCCGGCGGCCGGCGCATCCCCTACTGGAACGCTCCGTCCTACTTCGGGCCGTGGGCCGGCGGGTACTTCTCGCCGTTCGGCGGTACCGGCTTCCTCTCGGGGCTCTTCGTCGGCGAGCTGCTCGGCGGCGCGTACGGCGGCTGGGGGTACGGCAGCTGGGCGGGCTCGGGCGACGCCGGCGGCTTCGGGCACTGGAGCGACTTCGGCGGCGGCATGAGCTTCGGCGGCGGTGACTTCGGCGGCGGCGGAGGCGGAGGCGACTTCTAGCGGAAGCGCCACACTGAGACCGTGATCCATTCCGTCCTCCACGCGATCGACGTCTTCTTCACCCACTTGGCGACGGTCGAGTGGAAGTGGCTCGCTTTCGGCATCCTGGCCCAGCTCGGCAAGCTCGTGGCCGTTTCGCTGGCGTGGACGAACATCGTGCGCGCCGCCTACCCGCGGCAGCGCGTGCCCTGGCCGACGATGTTCGGTGCGTACGTCGCGGGCACCGGCGTCAACGCGATCGTCCCGGCGCGTGGCGGCGATGTCGTCCGCCTCTTCCTCGTCAAGAGACGGATCCCGACCTCCACCTACACGACGCTCGTGTCGACATCGCTGCTGCAAACGCTCTTCGACATGGCGGTCGCGAGCTGCTTCATCGTCTGGGCCTTGACGCAGAACGTCCTCCCGGGCATCGGCGTCTTGAAGAGCCCGAGCCTCCCGTCGCTCGACTACGGCTGGGCGTTCCGACACCCGACGATCGGGCTCGTCCTCTTACTCCTGCTGCTGCTCTTCGGCGCGGCGCTCATCGCCTGGATCGCGGAGCGCGTCGACGAGTTCAAGGCGAAGGTCGCGCGCGGCTTCGCAGCCTTCGCGGACCGCCATTACTACGTGACGCGCGTGGTGCCGTGGCAGCTGCTCGACTGGACGCTGCGCCTCGTCACGGTCTTCTTCTTCCTGCGGGCATTCCACATCCCGGGCACGCTGTACAACGCACTGCTCGTGCAGGTGAGCCAGAGCCTTGCGACGATCCTGCCGATCAGCCCCGCCGGGATCGGAACCGAGCAGGGCCTCCTGCTCTACATCTTCCGCAGTGTCACCAGCAAGAGCGTCGCGCTGAGCTTCAGCGTCGGCATGCGCGTCACGCTGATCGTCGTGAACGCGATCGTGGGGTTCACGGCGATCCTGCTGATGACGGGAACCCTACGCATCCGCCGGCAGGCGGAAGCCGATCGCGCCGGCGCGGAGCCGGCGGGAGTGAAGGTTTCGGACGGTCGCTAGTCGCGACCGTCCGAGAAACCGTCGGTCCACGCACCGTGGCTGTGACTGACAGCCGGCGAGTCTGACTTCTTCGGGGCAGCGATCGCGTTGCCGACGCCGAACGAAACGGCGACCACGACGAGAGCTCCCAACGTAGAGATCTTCCGCAGCATCCTGATCACCTCCCTTCCTTAGAACCTCACGTCCTGAAGCGCCTCGGCCGCGCGGCGGTACAGCGCCGCGGCGGCACGGTCGTCGCCGCGCCGTGAGGCGAGGTCGCCCTGGGCCGTCCAGGCGACTGCGCGGTGACTGGCAGATGAAAGTTGCGAGAGGTTCAGCTCGGCCTCGGCGAACGCCTGCTGCGCCTCGTCGTAGCGCTCCTGCTCCATCAGCGCGCGGCCGAGGACGATCAGCGCATTGCCGGCCTCGTCGAGGAAGTCGGGGCGGCCCTCGAGGAGCTCGA
>DATIDT010000043.1:0-38446 GCA_035456125.1 Gaiellaceae bacterium | reverse complement strand
GTCGGCGTCGCTCGCCGGCGGCCGGAGCTCGACTTCCCGAAGACAGAATGGGCGACCGCCGACGTCGCGGAGTCGGACCTCGTCCGCCTCTTCCGCAGCGCGGACGCAGTCGTCCACCTCGCCTGGCTGATCCAGCCCTCGCGCGACCCCGCCCAGCTCTGGCGCGTCAACGTCGAGGGCTCGACGCGCGTGTTCCGCGCTGTCGCGGACGCCGGCGTCCGGGCACTCGTGCACGCATCGTCGGTCGGTGCGTACTCCCCGGGGCCCGAAGGACCGCGCCGTCGACGAGAGCTGGCCGACGTTCGGCGTGCGCACGAACGCGTACTCCCGCGAGAAGGTCGAGGTCGAGCGCCGCTCGACCGCTTCGAGCGCGAGCATCCAGTGATCCGCGTCGTCCGTCTCCGGCCGGCGCTGTCCTTCAAGCGTGAGTCCGCGAGCGAGCAGCGCCGGCTGTTCGGCGGGCCGTTCGTCCCCGGATCGCTGCTCCGGCGGGGGCTGGTTCCGTTGGTGCCCGAGATTCCGGAGCTCTCGTTCCAGGCGGTGCATTCCGACGAGGTGGGCAACGCCTACCGGCTCGCGGTCGTGGACGGCGCGCGCGGCCCGTTCAACATCGCGGCGCCGCCGCTGCTCGACCTGACCACGATTGCGCGCCTGCTGCGCGCGCGGACGTTCCCGCTCTCGGCGCGGGTGGCGCGGGCGCTGGCCTCCTTGGCATTCCGCGGACGGCTGTCGTCGCTACCGCCGGACTGGCTCGACATGGGATTGGCCGCTCCGCTGCTCGACACGGACACGCGCGCGCAGGCAGCTCGGGTGGTCGCCGCGGCACCGCGGCGAAGAGGCAATCGCGGAGATGCTCGCCGGGCTGCGAGACGAGGCCGGGCTGGAGACGCCCCCGCTGTCGCCGGCCACGGGCGGGCCGGCGCGTATGCGCGAGCTCGCGGGAGGTCTCGGACAGCGCGAGCGGTAGTTTCAGCGCCGTGACGGCGCTGCGACGGCTCGCTTATCCGGTTCGACTCGCGTGGGCGCGGCTCACGCGCCGCGGCGAACGCGTGCTGCTCGTCCTGTTCGGGATCGCCGCTGGTGCCGCGCTCCTGGCGGCGGTGCTGGCCGGCAGCCTCGTCGCGCAGGACCGCAGCCTCGAGCGGGCGATGGCGCGCATTCCCGGCGAGGATCGAACGGTGCGGCTCGTGTGGGGCGGGATCGCGAGCGGGCCCGGCACGGACGTCGACCGGCTCGACGTCGTCTCGCGCCGCGCGCTCGCACCGCTCGTCCACTCGCCGACGCGCGCGATGCTCTTCCGGACGTCGCAGGCGAACGGCCACTTGTTCGACCTCGGCGCGATCGACGGACTTACTCGCTACGTCCACGTTCGTTCGGGGCGACTGCCGCAGCGGTGCCTCCCGTCCTACTGCGAGGTGCTCGAGCTCGGCGGCTCGGGGCCGGTTCCGAAGCTCTCCGGCCTGCAGCTCGTCGTGGTCGGCAAGGCGACGCTCGACTCGCCGTTGCCGTTCGGGAACCTGATTACGCGCGAGACGTACGCGTCGGTGCTCTCCTCTGCGCTCCTCTACCACACGGCGCCGACTCCGCCGCTGCTGCTCGCAAACGGCGTGCGCGACCTCGCGCACGTCCCACTCTTCGTCCCGACGTTTCGGAGCTACACGTGGTCCGCGCCGCTCCGGCCCGGATCCGTGCATCCATGGTCGATCGACGCGTTCGCGCGGAACGTCACGCAGACGCGGTCGGCGCTCCAGGCGAAGTCGCTGCGCTTCGACCTGACGGCGCCGCTCGCGGAGTTGCGCACTGCGAACGAGAACGGCAAGGTCGCGGGACGGCGGCTGCTGCTGATCGGCGGCGAGGCCGCCGCGCTGCTGCTGGCGTTCGCCGTGTTGGCCGCCACCGGATTGCGCCGCGACACCGAGGCGCAGTGGCGGCGGCTGACATGGTTCGGCGCGCGCCGCTGGCAGCTCGCCGTCGGCTCGATCGCCGAAGCGGGCGTCGTCGCAGTCGTCGGCGCGCTCGCCGGTTGGGCCGTCGGCACCGCCGCCGGCGCAGTCGTCGCAGGGCGCGCAGGCGTGCCGGCCGGTTCCGTCCTCGCCCACTCGGTCGTGTCCTGGCGCGGCGTCGCGCTCGCCGCCGTCATCGCCGTCGCCGCAGCGCTCGTCGTGCTGCTGTCGCTCCGCGCAGGCGCCGGTCGCGTCGTCGACGTTGCCGCGGTCGGCGCGCTCGTCGCCGTCGTGCTCGCGCTCGCACGCGGCGCCGCGAACACCTCGTCGCTCGCGAACGAGCGCGGGACCGGCGCGGTGCTCCTGCTGCTGCCTGCGTTGATCGTGTTCGTCGCCGCGGTCGTCTGGGCACGAATCCTGACGCCGGCGCTCCGGGCGCTCGAACGGAGGGGCCGGAACGCGGCTGTGCCGGTGCGACTTGCCGCACTGTCGCTCGCGCGCAATCCCGGAAGGGCGGCTGTCGCGGTCGCGTTCCTCGTCGTCAGCCTCGGTCTCGCCCTGTTCGCCGAGACCTACCGGTCGACGCTCGCACGCGGCGAGAGGGACCAGGCAGCGTTCGCGATTCCCGCCGACTTCGTCGTGCGCGAGGACCTGACGAAGCTCGTGCCGGTCTTCCAGGCGGCACCGCTCACGCGCTTCGAAGAGGTTGCGCAGGCGACACCCGTGCTGCGGCTGACGGGGAACGTGCGCCGGCTCGAGCGCTCGACCGGCTTCACCGTCCTCGGGATTCCGGCGCACGACCTGACAAGCGTGCGCTGGCGAAGCGACTACTCGCCGCTCTCGCGCCGCCAGCTCGCGCAACGACTGGCGCCGGCGGGAAACGTCGCGGTGCAGGGCGTGCGGCTGCCGCAGGACGCACGGCGGCTCGTGCTTCCCTTCCGCGCGCGCGGCGATGAGCTCGCAGTCCGCGCGATCGTGATCACGCCGGACGGCGGAGCCGTCGGCATTCCGCTGGGCACGACGGCGTCGCGCCGCCTGCAAGCGACGGTTCCTGCCCCGGCGCGCGGCGGCCTGCTCGTCTCGTTGATCTTCGACCTCACGAACACGGGTCTGCACGGCGTGCCGAACGGCGGCATCAACGCCGCCGCAGTCGCGCAGGGGACGCTGCGGCTGGGCAGGCCCCGCGTCGACGGAACGGCGTTGCCGCTCGACTTCGAGCGCTGGGACGGCAGCGGCGGGATCATGCAGGCCGGCGCCGGCACGTTGCGCTATCTCGTCACCGGCAACGACGTCGCCCGCTTCCGTGCGCGCCAGCCGTCGGACGGCAAACCGATCCCGATCGTGGCCTCCCCGACGCTGGCGGCGGCCGCGGGGCCGGGCGGCGTCCTCCCGATCGACGTCGGCACCGGTAGCGTCGTCGGGCGCGTCGTCGGAACGGTGAAGCGCATCCCGACGGTGGACGAGGACGTCGTGATCGCCGACGGCCCGACCCTCGCGACGGCCCTCGCGGCGACTGCACCGGGGAGCGGCTCGCCGAACGAGGTGTGGCTCGATGCGCCCGCAGGACGGGAGCACGCTACCGCCGCCGCGCTGCGACGACCGCCGTTCGACGCGCTCGACGTCCGGGCGCACGCGGCCCTGCTCGCGGATCTGCGCTCGGAGCCGCTCGCACGCGGGACGCTGCTCACGCTCGCCGCAGCTGCGCTCGCCGCGCTCGGGCTCGCGCTCGTGGGCTTGCTCCTCGTCGTCGTATCGGATCTGCGCGACGAGCGCGGCGAGCTGTTCGACCTCGAGGCGCAGGGCGCCGCCCCCGCGACGTTGCGCCGGCACATCCGCCTGCGGACGATCTTCGTCGCGGTGTTCGGCCTGCTCGGTGGGATCGTGACCGGCGTCGTCCTCGCTGCTCTCGTCGTCGCGCTCGTGACGCTGACGGCGGCAGCCGGGTCGACCGAGTTGCCGCTGCTGCTCGGCGTCGACTGGCCCGTGGTGCTGCTCGGACTGCTGCTCTACGTTGGCATCGCAGCTGCGATCGTGTCGGCCGCGACACACCGCGCGTTCCGCGCCGACGTTGTCGGCCGCTTCGCGGAGGGCGCGTGACCGCCGCGATCGAGGCGCGCGACGTCTTCCGCGTCCACCAGACGGCGGAGGGTGACGCCGCCGCGCTGCAGGGTCTCTCGTTGACGGTGCGCGACGGCGAGACGGTGACGGTGCTCGGCCCAAGCGGGTCCGGAAAGTCGACGTTCCTGCGGATCCTCGCCGGGCTCGACCGGCCTTCGGCGGGAACCGTCCGCGTCTTCGGGGTCGAGCTCGCGAAGCTCCCGGCGCGCGACGTGGCGCGCTACCGGACTCGCACCGTCGGCTATGCCGACCAGCATTACGCACGCGCGCTCGCACCCGAGCTGACGGCGCGTGAGCTCGTCGGGCTGGAGCTCGGCCTCGCAGGCGCAACCGCGGCGGAGCGCGAACGGCGGGCCGACGAGCTGCTCGATCGCGTCGGCCTCACCGACAAGCGCGACGCGCGTCCCCCGGAGCTGTCCGGCGGCGAGCAGCAGCGGGTCGCGGTCGCTGCGTCGCTCGCGCATCGCCCGAGGCTGTTCCTCGCGGACGAGCCCACGGGCGAGCTCGATACCGAGAGCGCGCACCTGGTCTACGCGACGATCGGCGAGCTGATCCGCAGCGAGCGCTGCACCGCCGTGATAGTCAGCCACGACCCGGAGTCGGCCTCGATCGCCGACCGCGTCATCCGCATTCGTGACGGCCGCGTCAGCGAGGAGTCGGGCGGGTCGCTCCGCGAGGGCTCGATCGTCGTCGGGCGCGGCGGCTGGCTTCGTCTTCCGGAGGAGCTCCTTCGTCGCTCCGGCATCCGAACGCACGCGACCGCGCGGCTGGAGGGACGCGCGATCGTCGTATCCGGCGAGGAGACGACGGAGTCGCCGCCGGCGGCGGCGAGTGTCGAGCGGCCGCGCGAGACGGAGCTCGTCGCCGCGCTCCGTGGGCTCGACAAGAGCTACGGGCGGCGTCAGGTCCTCGCCGGGCTGAACGCGACCTTCCAGTCGTCGACGCTGACGGCGGTGACCGGTCCGTCCGGATCCGGGAAGACGACGCTGCTGCACATCCTCGGCGGGCTCGAGCTTCCCGACAGCGGTCTCGTCACCGTGTTGGCCGCGAACATGTCGCGGCTCGACCGCGCCGGCCGCGCCGAGGTCCGCCGCGACCACATCGGCTACGTCGGCCAGCAGGCGGGGCTCGTCCCGACGCTCAGCGCACGCGAGAACGTGGAGCTCGCGCTCGCGCTGCGCGGACTGCCGCCCGACCCCGCGCGCGAGACGCTTGTAGCGGTCGGCCTCGAGGACCGCATCGAGCAGCGCGTGTCACGCCTCTCGACCGGCGAGCGCGGCCGCGTCGCGATCGCACGCGCCCTCGCGCCGCGGCCTGAGCTCCTGCTCGCCGACGAGCCGACGTCACGGCTCGACCAGGCGAACGCAATCGCAATCGGAACGCTCTTCGTCCGGCTCGCGCGGGCGTACGGCGCCGCCGTCGTCTGCGCGACGCACGACCCGCTCCTGATCGAGCAGGCGGACGAGATCCTTCGGCTCGGCTAGCGCCGAGGCACCGCTTTGCGGTGCCGCATAGAGACCGTGCGCGCTTCGCGTGCGCGGCCGTCTAACCCAGCTCATCGGGGAGATCCCCAGTGAAGTGTCCGCTAACGCCCTTGGTACGTCTTTGACATCGCCTGGAGGAGCTTCCAGGCGATGGAGCCGTGAGTCTCGACCAGCGGGCGGAACTCCCACGACGTGAGGCCGTAGCACCTGAGATCGCTCTCGGCCTTGATCGTCGCCGTGCGGGCGCTCTCGTTCAGCAGCGCGACCTCGCCGAAATAGTCCCCAGGGCCGAGCCGGCGGCGTTCCTCGCCGCCGATCGTGACCTTTGCGTTGCCCGATTCGATGATGAAGAAGCCGACGCCGGTCGAGCCCTCCGCCGTGACCGTCTCGCCGGCCGAGAACGTCCGCTCCTTCATGGACGCGGCGACGCGCTCCAGCTCCTTGCGGTCGAGGTCGGAGAAGAGCGGAACACGCTGGAGAAGTTCGACTGCGCCCTCTGCCATCGCGAGGACTATGCCACACTGGGGCCGTGAAGCTCACGGTCGTCGGGTGTTCGCCGGCCTGGCCCAACCCCGGCGGAGCGCAGTCGGGGTATCTCGTCGAGGGCAGCGGGCGGCTGCTGCTCGATTGCGGGCCGGGCGTCCTCCCGCGTCTGCGCGAGCAGGAGGGCTGGCCGCACGTCGACGCGATCGTCATCACGCACTTCCACCTCGACCACTGGGGCGACCTCGTGCCGTGGACGTTCGGCGCGATGTACGGCCCGGGACGCGATGCGCCGAAGCCCGAGCTCTGGCTCCCGCCTGGTGGCCTCGTCGAGCTCGAGCAGTTCGGCGTGAAGTTCGGCGTGCCCGGGATGTTCTCCGACGGTTTCAACGCGCGCGAGTACAAAGAAGGCGAGCCGTTCGAGACGTGCGGCCTGACCGTGACGCCGCTGCGCGTGCCGCACTATCAGCTGCAGACGTATGCGCTACGCGTCAGCGACGGCACGTCGACGCTCGCGTATTCCGGCGACTCCGCGCCGAGCCCGCATCTCGCGGAGGTCGGACGCGATGCCGACCTCTTCCTGTGCGAGGCGACGCTGCGCGAGGGCGTCGAGGGCGGCAACGGCCTGCGCGGTCACCTCTCGGCCGAGGAAGCGGTCGCGGCGTTCCACGATTCCGGCGCGAAGCGGCTCGTGATCATCCACCGCCCGGACGAGCTGCCGCTCGACGACGACATCGAGCGGGCAACGGACGGAGACACGTACGTCTTTTAGTCCGAGCAAAAGCTGCGCTTTTGCTCGGTGATCAGGTTCGCCGCTTCGCGGGAAACGTGCGCGGGCGGAGCCCGCGCACTCCTTGCGCTGGGCAGAGGCTGTGGTCCGCGTGCGGGCGCGGCTTCGCCGTACCCGCGCGCGTGAGTTCGGCCTGCGGCTAGTGCGCCCCGCCCGCACTAGCCTCCGACCTCTGGCGGTGTCGCTTGGCGACTTGTCTTTTCGAGCTCGCGTAGCACGACTTCTGCGAGCAGGCGGTAGCCGTCTTCGTTGGGATGGTCGCCCTCGAACGTCCACTCGTCGCGCATGCGGCCCGGGCGGTCGGGGTCTTCGAGCGTGTCGTGGAACGGCAGAAGCGGTACGCGCTCCTGATGCGCGATCGCGGCGACCAGCTCGTTCAGCCTCCTGATCTTCGGCTCCGCGTCCGGCCAGCCGTTGTTCCACGGCAGGACGTCGGCGAGCACGACGCGCGGGACGAGCTCCTTCCCGCGACGCACCAGCGCGCGCAGGTTCGCAGCGGCCGTCTCGACCTTCCGGCCCTGAGCGATGTCGTTGATGCCGCCCTGCACGACCAGCACATCCGCGCCGCGCGCGCAGTCGTCGAGGCGCGCCGCGATTTCGTCTGTCCGCTGCCCGTTGATGCCGCAGTTTCGGATCTCGTAGCGCTCGCTGGCGCGCGCCCAGACGTCCCAGCCACGCAGGCCCGGCGACCCTTCGGTGATCGAGTCGCCGAGCGCCGCGACGAGAATCCGGCGTTCCGACACGGAGCTATCATCGGTCACGGATCCGCGCGTTTGGAGGGCCGTGCCCATTCTCGATGCCCGCGTCAATGTCTCCCGGTTCGGAACCGACAGCTTCGTCGTGGCCGCCGGCGGTGAGCTCGACCTGTTCACGTCCGAGCGCTTGCGGGAGAAGCTCGCCGACGTGCTCGAGCTCGGCGGCCGGCGGATCCTCGTCGACCTGACGGGGGGCGTGTCCTCATGGATTCCACGGCGTTGGGAGCGCTCGTGGGTGCCGCAAAGAGGCTCGAATCGTCGGGCGGACAGATGGTTCTGGTCGCGGACGACCCGCGCGTGACCCGAGTGATCGAGATCACTGGGCTCGCGCGGGTCTTCCGCATCGAGTCCTCCCTGCCGGAGGCCGTGCAACAGCTCGTTCAGGGGCCGGACGGGGGCCCGGAGGGTGGCTAGCACGACCGCCGGCGACGGCCTGCTTCAGATCACGCTCCCGCCGGGGACCCCGGAGCACACGCAGGCTGCTGTCCACCGCCTGATCGAGGTCACCACAACCCTCGCGCGTCGTTGCGCGCAGCTCCAGGAGGCGCTCGATTCGCGCATCGTGATCGAGCAGGCGAAGGGAATACTCGCCGAACGGTTCCGCCTCGAACCGGATCATGCGTTCGAGGTGCTACGTCGAGGCGCGCGGTCGAATCGCCTCCCTCTCCGCGATCTGGCCGCGCGCGTCGTCGCATCCGAGCGAACGCCGTGGGAGGTCGCGGCTCAGCTGAACGGCGCGGCGGCACCGCCGCGTCTCGCGCGGAACGCCGGCTCCCGCTAACTCCCCGAGCGCGGGTCGGTCTTCTGCGCGATCTCTGCCGGGACGCCTTCGTGCTTGCGGACCACGTCGTAGCCGGACCGTTTCTCGACGAGCTGCTCGACATCGGGCGCGACGTGTCCGGACGCAACGGCGAACAGCTCCGGGTCCGCCCGCAGCTGCTCGTACTCGGGCCGCGTCAGGCTGATGCGCGCGACGCACGAGGCGTCGCCGCATTCGCAGATGAGATCGAGCGGCTCCGACGTCAGGTCGAAGGCCGACGCCACGTCCCGGATGCGCTCGTTGACATCGCGGAAGACCGCTTCGTTCATGCCGATGCGCTCTGCGCGGTTCATCCCTTCTCGACCACCACAAAGCCTTCGGCGCGCGCCACGACGCGTCCGACAGGCTTTTCGGATTCCTCGTGTCCGGGCGCCGTGACGTAGTGCCGCGGGTCGGCGCGCACGGACGCGTACTCGTCTTCGGTCAGGGACACGACCTCCACGCAATCCTCCACGGGACATTCGTACAGAAACGGGATCCGCTCCAACTCGTGGTCGAGCGCCTCAGCCGCGGCCTGGATTCGCTCGTTCGCGGTACGAAAGACCTCGTTGTTGCGCTCGATGCGCTCGGTCGTATATCCGGCCACGAATGCTGGCTTGCCGACATACGGACGGCGCTAAACGTCGAGCAGCGCCGCGAGCTCGCGGATCGTCATCATGTCGACTACTTCCGCGGCTTCAGATCGACGACGAGGTCGCAATCGAGCGCGTCGGCGATGCGCAGGAGCGTGTCGATCCGCGGCGGCCGGCCGCCGCGCTCGAGCCGGGCGATCGCGGATTGGGTCGTGCCGACGAGCTCGGCCAGCTCCCGCTGCGACAGGCCCTTCGCCTGACGGCGCTCCGAGACCTTGTCCGCGATCGCCGCGAAGAACCAGCCGCGGTCCGCAGTCCGGATGCGCTCCTGCAACCGCTCGAGCGGGCTCTTGGCCGTGCGTGGCATACCAAGAATGCTATCTGGCTTCGGACTGTGGGTGGGAGCTGCGGAGAGCAGTGTCCGCTGCGACGACGACGATCAGGCCAGCAGCTGCCGGTGCTTCTGCAACGCGGCGAGAACGGCGTCCACGTCCTCGACGGTGTTGTAGCAATGCGCGGAAACGCGCAGGTTGCCGTCGCGCTCCGACGTGACGATGCCCTCGCCGTCGAGGGCGGCGACGAGCGACTTCGAATCCGTCGACTTCACGCACATCAACGCGCCGTGCGAATCGCGGGGGGTCGCCAACGCCGCACCCAGCTCGTCGAGGCCGGCGACGAAGTGCTCGTTGAGCGCGTTCACGTGCGCCCGTGTCGCGGCGATGCCGATCTCCTGCATCAGCTCTACTCCCGCAATCCCGGCATAGATCGCGGGAACGGGCGGCGTGCCCGACTGGAACCTCGCTGCGGTGTGCGCCGGCGAGTAGTCGGTGTGGTCCATCGCGAAGATGTCCTCGTCGGCGAACCAGCCCGTCTGCGTCGGCCACACACGCCCAACGAGGTCGCGGCGGCTGTAGAAGAAACCGAGGCCCGCAGAGCCGAGGAGGTACTTGAGGACGCCGGCGCCGAGGAAATCGACACCCAGCTCCTTCACGTCCACGGGCAGCGACCCGATCGACTGGAACGCATCGAGCAGCACGAGCGCGCCGCGCTCGTGCGCGAGCTCGACGATCTTCGGGACGTCCGTCATCGCGCCGCTGCGGTACGAGACGTGCGTCACCGCCACGAGGAGCGTGTCGTCGTCGATCAGCCGGTCGAGCTCGTCGAGGGTCGCGCCGTGCACGACGCGCGCGCCTCGCGCCTCCTGGGCGTGCCAGATCTGCCCGACGGTCGGGAACTCCCAGTCCGTCAGTACGACCTTCGATCGGCGCGTGAAGCGCAGGCCGCTCGCGAGCGCGCTGACGCCGGCGGACAACGACGTCGTGACCGCGACCTCGTCCGGGTCGGCGTTGACGAGGCCCGCGAACGCGGTGCGCGCAGCCTCCTGCCGCTCGACCCAGTACTCCCACGGAGCGCCGTACTCGTCCCAGTCGGAGAGATACTGCTCGTACGACGCCCGCACCGCATCCGACAGCGCGCCCTGCGAGCACGAGTTGATGTAGACGCGCTGCTGGAAGATCGGGAACCGGTGCCGGCAGCTCGACGCCAGCGACGCGGCTGCAACGGCCGGTGTTTCGATGCTCACGTCCGAATTGTAGGTAGCGAGTCTCTCCGCCTCGACGTATGGATCACGCGGCCACAAAAGGCCGGGGCTAAGCGCGGCTTAGAACCACTAACTCAACGAAGGGACCCGTTCGGGGGTAGCGAAGTCCGTCGGCACCTGTCGTCAACGTTCGGAGGGTGTCGATGAGGGCGAAGCCGTGGGAGGTTCCGGACGGGTTGTGGGAGCGGATCGAGCCGCTGCTGCCGGTGCGGCAGCGTCGCTTCCGTTATCCGGGCCGGAAGGCGCTCGATGATCGGCGCGTGTTGCAGGGGATCTTGTTCGTGCTCCATACCGGGATCGGCTGGGAGCATCTGCCGCAGGAGCTCGGCTTCGGCTGCGGGATGACCGCCTGGCGCAGGTTGCGGGCGTGGCAGCAGGCGGGCGTTTGGGAGCGGCTGCACGAGCTGTTGCTTGCGGAGTTGCACGCCGCTGATCAGCTCGAGTGGGAGCGGGCGATCGCCGACTCGAGCCACCTGCAAGCGAAAAAAGGGGCGCCAAAACCGGTCCCAGCCCGGTCGACCGGGGCCGTCGCGGCAGCAAGCACCACCTACTCGTAGACGGCGGCGGCCTGCCGCTGGCCTGGACGCTCACCGGCGGCAACCGCAACGACGTCACCCAACTGCTCGAACTGCTCGACCGGGTACCGCCCGTCCGCGGTCGGCTCGGCCGGCCGCGACGGCGGCCGCGCACGCTGATCGCCGACCGCGGCTACGACCACGACAAGTACCGCCGCCTGGTCTGGAAGCGCGGCGTCAAGCCGATCATCGCTCGCCGGCAGAGCGAGCACGGCTCCGGGCTCGGCCGCCACCGCTGGGTCGTCGAGCGCACCTTCGCCTGGCTTCACAACAGGCGCCGCCTCCTGATCCGCACCGACCGCCGCGACGACATCCACGAAGGCTTCCTCGCCCTCGCCTGCTGCCTCATCTGCTGGCAACGGCTGGAGACCTCATTGAGTTAGGACCTCTAAGTCCGCGCGAAAGCTGCGCTTTCGCGCGGGATAGGATCGGCGCTTCGCGCTGAGCGCGCGCGAGCCGAGCTCGCGCGTCCGCGCACTACGCTCCGGCTTGCGTCGAGTCGTTGTTCGGGCGGTTACGCCGCCGCGTGCAATGACGCGAGGCGTGCGAGGCACTGACGCGCCTCGTCCGGGGCGCGGACGGCCGGCAGGGGCTCCTCTTCGAAGGAGGTGTCCGGCCTGAACTTGTCGCGCGCGACGATCGCGCCGCCGTCGACGGCGAGCACCGTGCCTTCGTCGAGCTGCGTCTTCTTGAGCTTCAAGCCGACGTAGCTCTCGACCAGCTCGAGCGCCAGGCGGGTCGATGCGAAGAACAGCTCGCGCCTGCCGGTGCCGACCCACAGCGGCCGGCCGATGCCGCGCGCGAGCAACAGCTCGTGACGGTGCTCGTCGAGCCAGGCCGCCGCCATCGAGCCGTACAGCTTCTGCAGCGCCTGTGCCGTGCGCCCGCGCGACTGCTCGGCGAGCGCGAAGATGATCTCCGAGTCGACGGTCATGCCCGGCTCCGCACGCGTGATCCCGTGCTCGTCGAAGAGCTCGTCGTCGTTCGCGATGATCCCGTTGTGCACGCCTACGACCGCGCCGTGGCGGATCGGATGGTTGTTGGCATCGAGGTCGGGATGGCCCTTCGTGTAGTCGCGCACGTGGACGAGGAGGTTCGTCACCTTGTTCGGCACGCTGATCCGGTCGAGCAGGGCCGTCGCACCCGAGCGCTGTTTGTGCAACGTGACCGCTGAGCCGGGAGCACGGAAGGCGTAGCCGACCGCGTCGGCGCCGCGCTCGGCAATCCCCGCGAGGAGCGCACGGGCAGCCACGGTCCGCTCGATTCGGCTGTCGAGCCCGAGGCTATATCCGGCGATTCCGCACAAAGTCTTCGAAAAACCGCAGAGCGACCGCGCGGTCGCTCAATCTTTCTAGACGCATCGGCTGCATCCCTTGTTAGGTGAACCTTCTGTAAGGGGATTTGGTTACGCCGTCACTGACGCGAGGGTTGAGGAATCGCTCAAGCGCCCTCTCGCCGAGGCCGATAGACGTGGCATGCGGCCGCTTCCCGACGTGCCTTCCGATCCCGCGGTCGAGCCGCGGCTCGAGCTCGTTCCCGAGGAGGCGGACGAGGAGCAGGAGGAGAGGGAGGAGGAGGACGACGAGGAAACCCCCGTCGTCGTCAAGAGCGCCGAGACGACGCAGGACCCGCTCAAGCTGTACGTCCGTGCGATCGGCGACGGGCCGCTGCTGACGCCCGCCGAGGAGCGCGAGCTCGCGCGTCGCAAGGACGAGGGTGACGAGGAAGCGAAGAAGAAGCTGATCGAGTCGAACCTGCGGCTCGTGATGTCGATCACGCGCAACTACACGAAGGCGGGCGTCCCCCTGCTCGACCTGATCCAGGAGGGGAACCTCGGCCTGATCCGCGCAGTCGAGAAATTCGACTACAAGCTCGGCTACAAGCTTTCGACGTACGCGACCTGGTGGATCCGCCAGGCAGTAACGCGCGCGCTGGCCGACCAGGGCCGGACGATCCGACTACCGGTCCACGTCGCGGACCAGGTTCGCCGGCTCATGCGCGCGCGCCGCCAACTCGCGCAGAAGCTGAACCGCGAGCCGACGACGGAGGAGCTCGCGAAGGAGAGCGGCTTCCCGGAGAAGCGGGTCCATGAGTTGCTCGACCTGGTCGAGGATCCGGTGAGCCTCGAGACGCCGGTCGGGGACGGGGAGAGCATGTATGCCGACCTGATCGAGGACATCCACTCCGAGCGGCCCGACGAGACGACATCGCAGAAGCTGCGCCGGAAGGAGCTCGCAGAGGCGCTGCTCCGGCTGAACCCGCGCATGCGCCGCGTCCTTTCGCTCCGCTTCGGCCTCGACGGCGAGCCACCGCAGACCCTCGAGGAGGTCGGGGCGGGACTGGGCATCACGCGCGAGCGTGTACGCCAGCTCGAGGCGCGTGCCCTCCGCGAGCTGCGTTCCGTCGCCCCGGACCTCGAGCTCTACCTGCGGTCCTAGTCACTCGGTACCGTGACGGTCGTGTTCGTCGACTGTCACTCGCATGTTGTCCCGTCTGGTGACGACGGCGCGGCAACCGTCGAAGACGGGCTTGCGCTCTGCCATACCGCTGCCCAACACGGCACGACCGTGCTCTTCGCGACGCCGCACGTGTGGCCGCACCTCACGCTGACTGAAGACCGCGAGCGCGACGTGCGCAAGGCGTTCGAGCAGATGCGGAGACACGCCGCCCTCGACCTGCGCCTCGGCTTCGAGCTGACGCCGTCCCGCGCTCTGCTGGCGGAGGATCCGGCGCGCTACGTCCTCGAGGGCACCGACCGTGTGCTGATGGAGGTGCCGTTCACCGGCCCTGCCGACCTCGTCTTCGAGCTCGCCGCGCACGTCGAGTCGGCCGGCCTGCAGCCGGTGATCGCGCACCCGGAGCGAACCGAGGCGGTCCTCGACGATCCTGCCGTCGCCGACGAGCTCGCGGAACGCGGTTGGACGGTGCAGGTGAACGCGACGTCGCTGACTGGACGACACGGCCCCGAGATCGAGCAGCTCGCCTGGCTGCTGGTCGAGACCGGCGTCGCCACGGTCGTCGCATCCGACGGCCATCGCACGACGCGGCCGGCGCACCTCGACGACGCGTACCGGCTCGCGCGCACTCGTATCGGCGAGCGGGCGGCGGCGTTGTTCGACGGGAGCGTTTTGGGCGTGGACGTTACGCCGTCACGGACTGCATCTCGCGCAGCGATGCAAGCCGTCTGAGCGATTCCAGCTCGATCTGCCGGACGCGCTCACGGGTGAGTCCGAGCCGGCGGCCGATCTCCTCGAGTGTCTTCGGCTCCGAGTCGTCGAGCCCGTAGCGGAGGACGAGCACCTGCCGCTCACGCTCGTGCAGCGCGGCGAGCGCCTGGGTCAGCGCCTGCGAGCGGAGTGAGACCTCGACCTCTTCCTCCGGCAGCGGGTCGTTGCCCGCGACGAAGTCGCCGAAGACCGCGTCCTCTTGCTCGCCGACCGGCTGATCGAGCGACGCCGACGCGCGCGCGGCCGCCTTGACCTCGAGCGCCTGCTGCAACGGCAGGCTCGCCTCTTCCGCGATCTCCTCGAGCGTCGGCTCGCGGCCGAGCTGCGTCCAGAGCGTGCGCTCGGCGCGGTTCATCTTCTGCAGCCGCTCGACGATGTGGACGGGCATACGGATCGTGCGGGCCTTGTCCGCGAGCGCGCGTGCGACGGCCTGGCGAATCCACCACGTCGCGTAGGTCGAGAACTTGTAGCCGCGGCGCCAGTCGAACTTTTCGACAGCGCGGATGAGGCCGAGCGTCCCTTCCTGGATCAGGTCGAGGAACGGCAGGCCCTGGTTCCGGTAGTTCTTCGCGATCGAGACGACGAGCCGAAGGTTGGACTGGATCATGTGCGTCTTCGCGGCCATGTCCCCGCGCTCGATCCGCTTCGCGAGCTCGACCTCCTGTGCGGCGGTCAGCAACGCATGGCGGCCGGCCTCGCGCAGGAAGAGCTGCAGCGCGTCGGTCGTCGTCTCGTACGACGTCTGGAGCGGGGGAGGCGGCGGCTCTCTCTCCTTGTCGAGATCGTCGACGATCTCGATCCCGCGGCGCTCGAGCTCGTTGACGAACGCGTCCGTCTCCAAAGCGTCGAGCTGGTGCAGCTCGATCAGCTCGGCCAGCTCCGCCTGCCGAACGGAGCCGGTCGAATCCGTGCTCTCCAGCAGCGCCTGGATCTCCTCGTGCTGGAGGATCGACTCGATCTCGACCTGGGTCATAGGCTCTGTTGTGGTCCTTGCCTGGGCGCGCGCAGTTCCAAACGCGCACGCTCTCAAGCCGGACCGCGCGAGTCAACCCCTGAGACGGATCGGTGGGCCTTTCCTCACAGAGAAAGGCCCACCGAAGCCTGTCGCTTACAGATAGCCCCGAATCGTGTCCAGAGCGGTCGCGATCGCTCCGGAGAGAGCGAGCAGCGCAGCGACGATGAGAGCGGTGATCACGGCGAGAACGACGCCGTACTCGGCCATCGTCTGACCGGATTCGACGCCGAACCGACTGCGGAGATACGCGACGAGATCCTTGAAGCCCATGTGCGATTCACCCACCTTTCCGAGGCGCGCCGCTCGCCTGAAACCCGAAGGTCTTCACGCATGTATCGCCATCGACGCCGCATGCCCTCAGCCCTTGGGTCAGTGATTCGCGTCGGGTTCCGCAGGAAGTCGGAGTGAGCCGGGGGAACGCCGGGCTGGCGGCCCAACCCGTGTCTCCCGGCTCACGGAACGGTTCCCGGAGATCCAGAGTCACCCCTGAAGCCGTCTACGAGGCAGGGTAATGGCAGGCGCCAATCGACGCGCCTCGGACCTGTCGCCGTTGTTTCCGCGCGCCGTGAGGCGGCGTCTTATGCTGGCGCAGGTCTCGATGGCTCGCCGCATCCTCTCGATCGCCTCGGCTCCCGGATGGAAGGCGCGCGTCTTGGCCGGCGATGAAGCCGACTCAGAATCCGTCGTGACGCTCGTCGCCTGGGCGCTCGTCGAGAAGACCGACGGCGAGACCGAGATCGTCGGCGTCGTTCAGCGCGGAGCCTCGTTCGAGCTGCCCAGTGGCTCGCTCGCTCTTGCCGACGAGGTCGAAGGGTTCAGCGGCTACACGTTCACGGGCCTCGCAATGCGAAGACCGGACGACTAGCTCGACGGATTCTTCTAGGAAACGGCCTAGCATGGCTGTGCGCGCATGCGAATGCACGGAAATCGGTGTTCTGTCAAGTCGGCGTGGATTTGGCTCGGGACGGCCCTGGCGGCGCTGTCCCTCCCCGGGCTCGCGAAGGCGGAGATCGTGGCGCCTACGGCGAGCCAGGCGCTGCTCACGGTCGCGCGGGACGGGTCGCCGCGGGTCGGCTACATGTCCGGCCGGGACGTCGTCGTGGCGCGCCGAACCGCGGGCGGCTGGAAGTTCGTGCGGGCCGGCCGGGTGCCAGGCACCAGACCTGTCCTCGCGGGGCTCGCCGTCGACGGACGGCTGCGGACGAGCGTGCTCGTCGAGGCCGAAAACGGCTCCTGGTTGGCGCTGTCGAGCCGCGGCGGGAAGCTCCGCGTCGTCGCGCGGCCGCGCAAGAAGGGCGAGTCGATCGGGCCGGCCGGCCTGACGCTCGACGCCGCCGGCCGGCCGGCGTTCGCGTATGCCCTGCGGCGGTCGTCGGGAAAGACCTGGCTCCGTCTCGTCACCACCGACGCGCGCGGGCGACTGCACACGCACGGGATCACGAAGGGCGGGTTCCCGTCGAGCACGTTCGTCGCCGGCGCAGCGCCGGTGCTCGTTGGCCGGCGCCTGCACGTCGTCGAGACGTACACGGACGCCGCGATCGACTGGGGCCCGAAGAGCGGCGGCGGCTGGGAAGGCCAGTTCCTCTTCGCCAGCCGTGACGGCACACCGGCCGGCCGTGTCGGCGCGCTCGCGAGCGGCGCCGGGCTCTGGTCCGCCTGGAGCGAGGTGACGAGCGAGGGTCCGAGCGTGCTGCTCACGCTCAGCGCCGACACGCAGACGACGGCCATCGCGGCCGAGAGCGGGATCTTCGCGTCACTGCTCGTCGACCGTGGCAACGCCGAGGTCGGCGCCTACGACTGGACGACGCTCGGCGACACGTTCGTCTACGCGGGCCTCCTCGCCGACGCGAACGGCACGTTCACGGAGGTCGACGGCAGGCTCGACGGCTATGCCCGCACGCCCGCCGGCGGGCGGCAGCTCCTCCTCACCACGCCGAGCGGGCTCGAGTGGTTCGAGTCCTCGGCCCGCCCGGCGATCCGCGTCTCGGCGAACGCGAACGGCGGCGCCGTCGCGGGTCGCGTCGACGGCGCAACGAGCGGCGTCGTCGACATCTACCGCGAGACCGCGGCGACGAGAATCCTCGCAGGCCACGTCGAGCTGGCGGCCGAAGGGTCGTTCAGCTTCCGCGACACGCCGCCCCTCTCCCCCGTGCCGTTCGTGTACCGCGCCGTCTACGTCGATCCCGCGACGAGCATCCCGTACGCCTCGCTCGTTCGGTCGGCGGTGGGGTAACGTCCGCGCGATGCGTAACGACCGCCTGCTTGCAGCGCTGGCGGCGATCCTGGGCGTCGCCCTGATCGTCATCGGCGTGATCTACATCGCGCTCAACGAGCACGACATTCCCTCCTTCTTCCCCGGGCACGTGTCGCACCCGTCGAGCCACCACCACGTGAAGCACGGGATCGCCGCGATCCTGCTCGGGCTGGCCTGTCTCGCGTTCGCCTGGTTCCGGACGGGGCCGCGCCAGCGCCCGGCCGCCTCGTCGTAGTGGCGTTCGTCGCCGCCAGCGGCGGCCACCTGATCACGTACTTCCAGGCGATCGTGATCGGCTTGCTGCAGGGAGTGACCGAGCTGTTCCCGATCTCCAGCCTCGGGCACGCCGTCATCCTCCCCAAGCTCTTCGGCTGGAACCTGAACCAGAAGGAGCCCTACTACCTGGCGTTCCTCGTCGCGACGCACCTCGCGACCGCGATCGTGCTGTTCCTCTTCTTCCTGCGTGAATGGATCCGCATCCTGCGCGGGCTCGGACGGAGCCTGCGCGACCGTCAGGTCGCCCCCGACGACCCCGACGCGCGGTTGGCATGGCTCCTCATCGTCGGAACGATTCCCGCCGGGATCCTCGGCCTCCTGTTCGAACACCAGCTCCGGTCGCTCTTCGCCAACCCGACAGCCGCGGCCGTGTTCCTGATGGTGAACGGGCTGATCCTGTTCGCGGCGGAGCGCCTGCGCCGGCGCGCGCCCGGGGCACCCGAGCGCGCGCAGGAGCTGGCGCGCAGCGACGAGTCCGCCACCGGCCCGGAGGCCGAGAAGCGCCTTGCGACGCTCGGCTATCGCGAAGCTGTCGCCGTCGGCACGGCGCAGGCCGCTGCGCTGTTCCCCGGCATCAGCCGCTCGGGCGTGACGATGGGCGGCTCGCTGTTCGTCGGGCTGACGCACGAGGACGCTGCGCGCTACGCGTTCCTGCTCGCGACGCCGATCATCGGCGCCGCCGCACTGCTGAAGCTGCCCGACCTCTTCGGGCCCGACGGCAACGGCGTGCGTGGTCCCGCGCTCGCCGGCGCCGTGTGCGCAGGCGTCGCTGCGTGGTTCTCGGTGAGGTTCCTGATGCGCTATTTCGAGACGAACCGGCTGACGCCGTTCGCGTGGTATTGCCTGCTCGCGGGCTTCGCCGCATTGCTCGTGTTCGTCGTCTAAGATCCTCTCCACAGCCTTGTCCACACGTTGGAAGAATGGCTGTGGAAATGTTGAAAAAAGAAATGTCCGCAAATTGCGGCCACGTCTTTTTTCAGTCCCTTGACCCTCTAGCCCCACCCGTTAGTGTGCTGCTTGCGCCGAGCACGGAGCGCAAGTAGGTCGAAGCCGAGTCCGAAGGCAGTACCCGGAAGGGGAAGGTCAGCGGAAGCGGGGGACGAAAGCGAAACCGGCTCGGCGAATTTCTATGGTCCCGAGCCGTGCCCCGACTTCAGTCTGGCTCGGCCGTACATTTCCTCTCGAGCGCCGTGTCACGTTGGAAGATCGGCTGACGCGTTCGTCTAAAAAGAAAAGTGCGCAATTTGCGCACAAGCGGCTCTTCAGGCCCTTGACCGTTTCCGCCAAAGCTGTAGTCTCCCTCTTGCACCGAGCACGGAGCGCGAGTAGGACGAAGTCGCTTCCGAAGGCAGTACCCGGAAGGGGAAGGTCAGCGGAGGCGGTGGACGAAAGCGCAACCGGCTCGGTGAACTTTTGGTCCCGTATATTCACGCGGCATGCATCTTCGTCCCCCCTCGATCGATCCCGGGATCACCTCCTTCATCTGGGCGTTTCTGCTCGCGCTCTTCATCTGGGCCGGCCTGCTTGCGATCGGCGTGAGTCAAGGGAGCGCGCTCATCATCGCGCTGCTCGCGTTCGGCGCGATGTTCCTCTTCATCCGCAACCAAGGCGGCGACGACCCGGCGCGCTAAACGCGGACGCGGGCGGCACTCCTGCGCGCCAGCGCACCGACCAGCAGGCGCGTGAGCTCGCCGCCGAGCGCCTGTTCGAGCCGCGCGACCGCAGGCGTTCGCGCCGAGGAGACGCGGGTCAGGACAGCGCAGTGCTCGAGCAGCAGCTCGTAGCCGCGCTCGCTCTGTGCGGGCGAGCCGTCGTACATGGCTCTGTGGTTATCGGTCGGCCGAGTGCACCGACCATCCCTGGGAGTGAGCTAAAGCCGCCCCTCGGCGCTGCCGAGGAGCGGCTCGCTCGCTAGCTGGTCGTCACGCGGTCGCGATCCTCGACCGGGACCTCGTCGCCGGCCGCCACGCGGTCACGCGTCACCGGCTCGTCCGCGACGCCGTCACCATCGACGTCCGTCGTGCGCCGGCGGCCGAAGAGGCCGCGCCTGCGGCGCGTCGTCGTTGACGGCGGGACCGCCGCCGTCCGCGGGCCGGTCGTGTCGAACGAGTAGCCGAACACGAGCCCGATCCCGAAGGCGAACAGCGGGACGTACTCCTTGAGGTCGTTGACGAGCCCGCGGATGTGCAGGCTGTTCGACCACGAGAGCACGTGCCGGTGGAACCACGCGGTCCCGGGCTCCGCTGCCAGGATGATCCACAGCGAGACGACGGCGATCGGGACGAACGCCGTCAGCAGGAAGGTCGCCGAGAGCCGGGGCCAGCCCCACTTTGTCCAGCCGCCGAGCAGCTGCGACAGCGCCATCAGCAGCCCGGCACCCGCGATCAGACCGTAGACGGCCCAGAAGCCGCCCCTGTGGTTGTCGTTGATCTGCGTCGCGAACCAGATCAGGAGGCCTGCGACACCCGCTGCGATCAGCGTCGTCGTAGCCCTGGTCAGTCCGTACATTGCGTGATCACCTCGCTCCGTAGGTACCCCCGGGATACCCCGCGGGCGCCGTTCTAAAGCCCGAGCCGCCGGGTGTCGAACGAGGCGGAATAGAGCTCCGCGCGGAACTCCTCGAGCGTCCGCGCCACATCCTCCTCGAACAGATGCTCCACGACCCCCACCTCGGAGTCATTGTGGAAGGGCAGGTCGACGTGCTCGTGAGAGACGAGGTTGACGGACGTCTTCTGGCACGCGGGGCAGCGGACGGCAAGGCCGAGGGAGCCGTCGCCCGGCGCGAGCAGGAAGAAGGACGACGGGAAGACCGGCCGCGGCTGCTGCTCGGGGTAACAGAAGAAGCTCCACGGCCACTCACCGGCCTGGATCCGCCGGGCGGCCAGATCACCGAGCTCCGTATCGACGAGGTCGAGCCGCGACGTCATCAGGTTGTGGAAGACGCCGCCCTGCAGACCGAGCGGCGCCCAGTCGAGGTCGTCGTGCGTAACGAGCCCCTCGTGCTCGTCGCCGCACGAGCACGCGAACAGTACCCGGAACACCGCGGGATGCGCCGCACCCGGCAGCCGCTCGAGCTGGCGAAACGCCGAAAGCGTCACGCGCGTCTGCCCCCGTGCGGGACACGGGAACGTGAACCGTCCCGTCAACGCGTCGTACATGTCGAGCTTCTTAATCGACAGCTCGGACGGTAAACCTGACACCCCGAACTGCAGGGGGTCACACCCCTTCGGGGTCAGACCCGTCTCAGTACTCGAGCAGCGCGTGTAGGTCGTACTTCGAGAGGCGCTCGCGCCCGTTGAGAAACGTGAGCTCGATGATGAAGCAGCAGCCGACAACCTCGCCGCCGAGCTTCTCGACGAGCTGCTCGCCGATCGCCTCGACGGTGCCGCCTGTCGCCAGGACGTCGTCGTGGATGAGCACCCGTGAGCCGCGTGGGATCATGTCCGGGTGCAGCTCGAGCGCGTTCTGCCCGTACTCGAGCGCATACGTCGCGCTGATCGTCTCCGGCGGCAGCTTTCCCGGGCGCCGTGCCGGCACGAAGCCGCAGCCGATCTCGCGTGCGATTGCGGCGCCGAGGATGAAGCCGCGGGCCTCCGCGCCGAGGACGAGGTCCGGCTTCCGCCCCCGCCCCCACTCCGCGAGCTGGTCGATCGTGTACCTGAGCGCGTCCGGGTCGGCCAGCAGCGGCGTGACGTCCTTGAAGCCGACGCCCGGCTGCGGCCAGTCGGGTACCTCGCGGACCTTTTCGGCGAGATTCACCGGATCATGTTGACGCAATGCGCCGGAGCGCGCGCCAGGAAAGGAGCTGCGACAGCTCGGCCGTGAGGGCGCCGAGCGCCTCGAGGTCCTCCGTCCCCGCCCGCCGCCGCTCGGTATTGCGCGAGCGCAGCGCCGGTCCCACGATCTGCTCGACCAGGCCCGTCTCGCGGTCGGCCGCCGTGCGAAAGGAGCGGAGGTGCCGCGGCGCGATCCCATACTGCGCGAGCCGGCCGCATGCGGCGGCGATGTCCGCCTCGAGCTCCGCATAGCGCTTCTGGCCGCCGTCGGTGCGCGGCGACAGCAACCCGAATTCCTCGAGCTCGTTCGCGAGCCGGGCGTCGATTCCCGCGCGCTTGCAGAGCTCGTCGAGGTCGAGCTCGCCCTCCTCGGCGTCGAGTGCTCGCCGGCGCTTTCGCTCGCGCGCAGCCGGCGACGCGAGCTCCTGCCGGATGACCCGGAGCGGCAGGAACTCGTCGCGCTGTAGGCGCAGGATCGTCTCGAGCCGCTCGACGTCCTCTTCGTTGAACAGCCGGTAGCCGCCCTGCGTCCGCCGCGGCGCCAGCAACCCCTGGTCCTCGAGGTAGCGGATCTTCGAGATCGAGATGTCCGGGAACTCGTCCTTGAGCAGGCTGCAGACCGTGCCGATCGTGAGCTGCCGTGTCTTCGAGGCGGTCGCCATCAGCGTCCGAAGTAGGTCAAGCGGTACTTGCCGACCTGCAGCTCGTCGCCGTCGTCGAGCTGCGCCGACTCCACCCGCTTGCGGTTGACGAACGTGCCGTTGAGGCTCCCCTGGTCCTCGATGAAGAAGTTCCCGTCACGCTCCCGCAGGACCGCGTGCTTCCGCGAGACGGTGACGTCGTCGAGGAAGATGCCGCAGTCGGGCGAGCGTCCGACGGTCGTCTCGCCGCCGAGCGTGAACATCTCCCCTGCGCGTCCGCCGCCCGACCGGACGACGAGCGCCGGGCCTTTGACGCCGAGGTCCTCGAGCGCCTCGGCCGGCTCGTCGCCTTCCTCCGGGGTGAACGTCTGCGTCGCCTCGGCCCCGCCCTCGTCCTTGACGAGGAGGGCGCCGCAGCGCGCGCAGTAGTTGGCGGACTCCGGGTTCTGGAAGCCGCACTCCTGGCAGTAGATATGGCTCAAGCTGGCGGCGCGGCCTTCGAGGTGAGGATCTCCGTCAGGTGGTCGACGTCGACCTGGTCGAGGACGCTCTGGCCCCCGGTCTTCTGGAGACGCGCGACGAGCTCGGCGCGCAGGATGTCGATCTTCCCGTGCAGCAGGCGCCGCTGGTAGGAGATCTCGTTCTCCTGCTGGGTGAGCTCGTCGATGAGCTTCTTCAGGTCGTCGTCGGAGAGCGAGGCGAGATCGGGCAGAGGTTCCACCGGGCCGCCTTTCGGGTCGAGGGTCAAGCTGTACTTGAGAGTTTAGATCAGACCGGAGCAGCGGACGCTTCGGCTTCCATGATCTCCTCGACCATGTGCCGGAACTCGTCCTCCAGGTCCTTCGAGTGCTCGGGGGTTGTTCCTTCCGCGTAGATGTGGATCAGCGGCTCGTCCGGATCCGGCAGCACCTGCGCCCAGCCACGCTCGTCGAAGACCTTGATCCCGTCCAGGAGGTCGAGCCGGCGGTCGCGCAGCCGTTCGGTCAGGACGCGCATGACGACGCCCTTCAGCGCCCACGGGCACGGGAGCTGGCGGTGCACGAGCGTCGGCGCGGGCAGATCGGCGACGAGCTGCGACAGCGGCCGGCGGACCGGCGCGAGCAGTTCCAGCAGGTTGCAGAGGCTCGCCATCGCGTCGTATGCGGGCAGGAACTGGGGGAAGACGTAGCCGCCGCCGACGGCGCCCGCGAAGATGACGCCCTCTTCGGCTGCCGCCTTCGTCAGGTCGGCCAGCGAGGCCGGCGTGCGCACCACCTCCAGGCCGCTTCCCTCGAGGAGGCGCTCGACCTGGCTCGTGACCGTGATCGGGAACGCGAGCTTCCCACGCCTGCCGTTGGAGCCGATCAGCCGCAGGAAGAGCAACAGCGCCTGCTCGACCGGAATCTCGCGGCCGCGCTCGTCGACGAGGTAGAGCCGCTCGGCGGCCCGGTCGAGCACGACGCCGAAGTCGGCGCCGACCGCGGGCACGAGCTGCTTCACCTGCCCGATCGACTCGCGCAGGAGCGCCGTCCCGGGGTCGCTGCGGTCGGTCGTGAAGCCGTGTGCCGACACGGACTCGACGCCGAGCGGCCCGAGCACCTCGGGCAGGACGTACGAGGCGGCGGAGAAGCCGTAGTCGACGACGAGCCGGAAATTGCGCGCGCGAATGGCCTCCCGGTCGAGGCTCGCCAGCAGGTCCTGCGAGTACGTCTCCCGGATCCGCGCGGGATACGTGATGCGACCGGTGTCGCTGAAGCCCACACGCCGGAGCTCACCGCGCGTGAAGTTCTTCTCGATCTCCTTCTGCAGCGCCGCCGACAGCTGAATGCCCGGCTGCTCGAAGAAGCGGATCTGCACCACTTCGGGGTCGATCTGGCTCGTGCCGACATGAAAGCCGGCGTCGTAGCCCTCGCTCTTGAGCAGGTGCCGGGCGACCGCGGCCGGGAGCACGCGAAGGTCGGCGACCTCGAGGCCGGTCGACGTGAACCCGCTGATCATTGCCCGCTTGATCATCCGGCACGCCGGTGCCGACTCGCGGCTGGCGACGATGCGAGCGTCGCGCTTCATCGCCGTGCCGAGCGCGGCGGCGATGCGCACCGCGACCTCCGGCGTCAGGTCGACGTTCACGAGCCCGGCGACGCCGTCGCGCCCGAAGAGGCGCGTCGACGCGCGCGACTCCCAGATCAGGCTCTCGTTGATCTGCGACCCGGACTCGACCTCCTTGTAGGGGTAGATCCGGACGCCGGGCATGATCACGCTCTCGGCGCCGATCGTGACCTCGTCGCCCACCGCGACGCCCTCGTGGATGCGCACGTGCGCGCGGATGTCGCACGAGCGCCCGAGGATCGCGCCCTCGATCAGCGAGCTGCGGCCGATGTGCGTCGACCCGTCGATGACGGAACGCGTCGTGCGTGTCCGCTCCCGCAACGTGACGCTGTTCGACAGCACCGAATATGCGCCGACGCTCGCCCCCGGGGCGATGCGGCAGAAGTTGCCGACCAGCGCCGGCCCCTCGACCTGGTCGAGGTCCGAGATCTCGACGCCCTCGCCGAGCCAGACGTTGCCGCGGATTCGGATGCCGGGCATGTTCAGCTTCACGCTCTCGTCGAGCGCGTCGAAGTTGGCCTGCCGGTACTGATCGAGGTTGCCGATGTCCTGCCAGTAGCCGTCCATGACGAAGCCGTAGAGCGGGCGGCCCATCTCGAGCAGGTACGGGAACAGCTCCTTCGAGAAGTCGTACGGCCGATCCGTCGGGACGTGTCTCAGAACCTCTGGCTCGAGCACGTAGATGCCCGTGTTGATCGTGTCGGAAAAGACCTGTCCCCAGGACGGCTTCTCCAGGAAGCGCTCGATGCGGCCCTCGTCGTCGGTGACGACGATCCCGAACTCGAGCGGGTTCTCCACTGACTTGAGCCCGATCGTCACGGCCGCGCCGCGCTCCTTGTGGAACTCGATCAGCTTCGTGAGATCGAGGTCGCAGAGCGCGTCACCGGAAATGACGAGGAAGGTCTCGTCGAGCTGGCGCGCCGCCAGGCGGACCGAGCCGGCGGTACCGAGCGGCGACTCCTCCACCGAGTAGCCGACGCTCATCCCCAGGGTGTCGCCCTCGCCGAAATAGCTTCGGATCGCCTGGGGCAGGAACGCGACGGTGACGATCACGTCGTTCAGCCCGTGCTCGCGCAGCAGCTCGAGGATGTGCTCCATGCACGGCTTGCCGACGATCGAGACCATCGGCTTGGGCTGGTTCGACGTGAGGGGCCGCAGCCGCGTGCCCTCGCCGCCGGCCATGACGACCGCCTTCATCGACGTGTTCCCTTCATCGACGTGTTCCTTTCCACGCGCCGTAGGCGTACACCAGCCCGGCGACGACCGCCAGGACGAGGCCGGTCCAGAAGATCCAGCCGGGCCAGCGGGTGGTCGGCTCGGTGACGATCAGGAACGCGATCCCGGCATAGAGCAGCCACGTCGCGGCTTTGCCGATCAGGTTGACGTTCAGCTCGTAGCCCTGCGGCGCCATCGCTCGGTAGCCGAGCAGGAGCAGCGCGTCCCGGCCGAGGATCACGATCAGGCCCGCGAGCGGCATGCGGTCGTAGACGAAGAGCAGGATCACCGCGGCGTCGATCATCAGCCGGTCCGCCAGCGGGTCGAAGATCCGGCCGAACTCCGACTCGACGCGCCAGCGGCGGGCAAGGAAGCCGTCGATCTGGTCGGTGATCCCGGCCACGCCGAAGACGATGCCTGCGGGCCAGCTCGGCTCTCCCCCGGCCTGGATCATCAGGACGACGAAGACCGGGATCAGGATCAGGCGCGCGATCGTCAGCGCGTTCGGGAGCGCTTGCAGCGGCGCGGGCACGGCGCGAGTGGCCATCGGTGTGGAAAGGATACGTCCGTGCCCGAGACCCTCCCGCTGCCGGGCTTCGTCAACGCCCACTGCCACGCGTTCCAGCGTGCCCTCCGCGGCCGCGGCGGCGGGGCCGACTTCTGGGCCTGGCGCGACCTGATGCTGGCGGAGGCCGAGCTGCAGACGCCAGCCACCGTACGGCGCGACTACGTCGACGTCTACCGCGAGCTCCGCGCCGCGGGCTACACAGCCGTCGGCGAGTTCCACTACCTCGGCTTCGACGAGGCGCTCGCGGCCGTCGAGGCCGCCGACGAGGCGGGCGTCCGGATCGTCCTGCTGCTCGCCGCGTACGAGCGCGGCGGGCTGCCGCGCTTCCGGCAGGAGTCGGTGACGGCGTACCTCGGGCAGATCGAGGAGCTCCGCGGCCGGGGCATTGCCGTCGGCCTCGCCCCCCACTCCGTCCGCGCGGTGACGCCGGCATGGCTCGAGGAGATCGGCGTCTACGCCGCGGCCGAACGGCTGCCGCTGCACGTCCACGCCGACGAGCAGCCGCGGGAGATCGAGGAGTGCCTCGCCGAGCACGGGATCCGCCCGATCGAACTCCTCGAGCGGACCGGCTGTCTCACCGACCGCACGACGGTCGTCCACGCGACGCACGCGAACGGCGCGGAGCTCGACCTGCTCGCGCGCCGCGGGGCCCGCATCTGCGCGTGCCCGACGACGGAGGCGAGCCTCGGCGACGGCTTCCTTCCGGTCGAGCGCGTCTGCACGCGCGGCATCGGCATCTGCATCGGCTCCGACTCGAACGTGCGCATCGACCCACTCGAGGAGCTGCGCGAGCTCGAGGGGATCGCGAGACGCCAGAGCGGGCGTCGCAACGTCATCCCGACCGAGACGCTGCTCTGCTTCGGCGCGGACGAAGGCGCCGGCGCGCTCGCCCTCGAGCAGTGGGACGACGCAGTCGTCGACCTGTCGCACCCGGCGCTGCGCGGCGTGGACGACGTGTTCGACGGCCTCATCGCCGGCTGCGGCGCCGACGTGTTCGTCTAGCGGCCGGTCAGCCTCGTCCAGTAGCGGGTGCGCGTCACGTATGCGCGCGCGGCCGCGCGGCCGTGGAGCCCGTACGCACCGTCGTAGCTCTCGTAGCGGCCGCCGTGCCCCGCCGGCTCGATCTGCGTCCCCTCGCTCCACTCGTTGTAGCTCGTGATGGTGACGACGTCGGCGCCGGCGTCGTTCGCCGCGCGCCACATCGAGTCGTACGTCCCGCCCTCCAGCCGCGGCTTGATGCGCGTGTCACCGGTCGCGGCCGCCGCCTCGTAGCCCGGACCGACGGACGGCGCGCAGAGGATCCCCACCGCGCGTGCCTGCCTGCACAGCCGGTCGAACTTGGCGCCGTCGTACAGGAGGATGTCGTACGTGTAGAAGCCGGTGAAGCCGGCCCGCGCTGCGAAGCCGACGCGGTTCGTCTGCGCGAACAGGCGCATGCCGTTCGGCTGGCGCGTCACGTCCCACCACTGCTCGGCGGGAAAGTCGGTCGAGCGGTAGATGTACACGTCGCGGATGCCGAGGCTGCGGAAATACACGAGGTCTGCGCCGATCGAGGAGACGGTGCGGCCCGGGTACGGCTCGAGCTGGATGCCGACGCGGAGGTGGTAGCGCTTCGCCGCGCGCATCACGGCCGGCAGCCGCAGATCCTCCTCGGAGCCGAATCCCCACCACGAGCTGACGACCTCGTCCACGCCGGCCCAGGCGATGTCGTGCATCTGCTCCCCGAGGATGCGCGGGTCGGCGCTCGAATACGGGCCGCGCAGCGGATAGAACTGGGATGCGACGTCGAACGGCGGCTGGTGCCCGTTCTGCGTCCAGTGCGCGTAGCCGCCGTCGTGGCGCATGTTCGAGTACCAGGGATAGAAGAAGATCGCGCTCCTCGGCAAGGCTGCCTGAGCAAGGGAAGGCACGCCGAGGAGAAGGACGAGGGCCAGGAGGGGGAGCCGCAACGGCCGTAGCATTCCACGGTCGTCGGATTTCGACTAGGGGTCGGATCACCAGGACGAGCGATATCGGAGCCTCGCGACGCGGCCGATGCCCCTGACATGCGTCCCTCTGGCCGATTCCGCTGGCACTCCGAGGACGCTCAGACGATGGCCGAGTATGCCGTCATCCTGGGCGTCATCACCCCGCTCGTCATCCTGGCGTTCGCCGCGCTCAGCGGCGCGATCCTGTCGGCGATCGACACCGCTCGCAGCTTCCTGTAGGTCTAGGCGGCGCGGCGCTTCCGACTCGACGATGACTTCGTCGAGCGGCGGCGGGTGCGCGCCGGCTCTTTCTCGGCCGTCCCGCGGCTCCGCTCGATGCTCTCGCGCAGGGCCGTGAGCAGGTCGGTAGGCGCCTCCTCCTCGACGTCCGGCGCCTCGTGGACCTCCTTGCCCCTGCGCTTCGCCCGGATGACCGCGCAGAGCTCGTCGCGGTACGTGTCCCTGTACTTCTCGGGCTCCCAGCCGGTCGTGAACGACTCGATCAGCCGCTCGGCCATCTTCAGCTCCTCGGACGAGACGCGCGTGCGCGACGCCTTGATCCCCTCGATGTCGCGGATCTCGTCGGCGTAGTAGAGCTGCTCGAGCGTGATGACGCCGTCGCGGATGCGCAGCGCACCGAGGTTCTGGCGGTCGCGCATGACGAACTTCGCGATGCCGGCGAGCTCCGATCCCTCCATCGCCTTCACCAGCAGCGAGTACGTCTTGTCCGCGCCGCGGTCGGGCCCGACGTAGTAGGTGTGCGAGAAGTAGATCGGGTCGATGTCCTCGTACGGGACGAAGTCGACGATGTCGATCGACCTGTAACCCTCCACCCGCGCGGCCTTGAAGTCCTCGTCCTCCATGAAGACGTACTCGCCCTTCTCGAACTCGAACGCCTTCACGATCTCGTCGTCGGGCACCGGCTTGCCCTCCTGCTTGCAGATCTTCTCGTAGCCGATCGGGCTCGAGTCTTTCTCGTGCACGAAGTGGAAGCGCAGCTTGTGCTCACTCACCGCGCTGTACAGACGCACCGGGACGTTGACGAGGCCGAACGAGATCGAACCGGACCAGATCGAGCGTGGCATGCTGCAGATCATCTCCGCTGACGACCCGATGGAAACGCTGAGCGACGTCGACGAGCTGTTTGCGCTGCCGCTCGAGGAGTTCACGGCGGCGCGCAACGCGCTCGCGAAGCGACTGAAGCAGGACGGTGACGCCGACGCGGCCGAGCAGGTGCGTGCGCTGCCGAAGCCGAGCGTCGCCGCGTGGACGGTGAATCAGCTCGCGCGCCGCGAGCCCGACGCGATCCGTTCGCTGTTGAACGTCGCCGCGCGGCTGCGCAGCGCGCAGGAGCGCTCGCTGCAGGGGGAGCGCACCGCCGACGAGTTGCGCGCGGCTCAGGCGGAGGAGCGTGACGTCATCCGGGCGCTCACGCGCAGCGGCGAGTCTGCATTGCACGATGCGGATCGACCTGCGAGCGGTACGACGCTCGAGCGCGTCGCGTCGCTCCTGCGTGCCGCTGCGGTCGACGAGCCGGGCCGCACTGCGTTGCGTGAAGGGCGGTTGACCGGCGACGTCGATATCTCGGGGTTCGACGCTTTCGCAGGGCTGAAGCTGCCGGCGAAGCGCGGTCGCGGCGCCGCACGGAGAGGCGACGACCTCGCCGAGCGCCGACGGCAGAGGCGCGAGGCCGAGCAGCGGCGCAAACGACTCGGGAAGCAGGCGCGTGAGCTGGCCGCGCGCGCCGAGGCGGCGGAGCGTGACGCCGCCCGCGCCCGCAAGGAAGCCGACGAAGCCGAGGCCGCTGCCGAGAAGCTGCGGCAAGAGGCGGACGCCGTCGTCGCCGAGCTCGAAGCGGCCGATTCTTAGAGAACCCTTAGGGGCGTCACCCCTTTGGGTGATGTCAGCTCGCCCCGTGCCCGTCTAGCGTCCTTGGCGGCGTCGCGCGGGTGGCTATCTGCGGCCAGACTGCCCGCCCGCGCAACGCCGGCATTCACGCGCCGATAGGGCCGGGCGCGGAGAAGCCCCGAGCGCAGGTTTCTCCCGGAATTCCAGTCGGTTTCCATAGGGGGCGGGCGGCGGTGCCCACTGCGGCCTGGGCAATGCGTCCCGCGCCCGCTTTCCTCGGGTGGTCCGGCGCGCCTGGCGTTTGTCAGGCAGCGTCGAGACCCACGGCCCGCAAATTGACTCAAGCAGGTCAAACGGCCGCTAGCGCTGCGCGCATACCTTCGTGAGCGGGCAGCTCCTCTCGCCGGTTTCCTCAACGCGGCCGGCGAAGTCCCCTAGGGGCTGCCCCGTTTGTTCGTCGCGAACACCTTGCGGGTGCTCGTCGTCAACGACGGGCCGAACGGGCCGTCACATCTCGTCGACGTCCGAGGGGGAGGCCCTCGCCCGAACAGCACACGGCGACTGCGGCGGCACCGCGTACTCCACGACGAGGGCCCGACCCCCGCACATCCGTTTCACCGTCGGGACACGATCTCCTCGCGCACGAGCATAGGATCGCGCCGCGGGTTCTTCGGGGGACGGGTCCCGAGACCACGGAGCCGCTGGCTTAGCCCCCTGAAGGTGGGCCGCCACCTTCGGTTAGCCGGCGGCTCCGTCGTATCTGCCGAAACAGTGTTTCTAGATCATCCGGAGCGACCGGCGCAATGGGCTAAGTGTCGCGGTGGCTCGTACGTCGAATGGCCGCCGTGACAGCTCCGTCGCGAGAATTCTCCAGCGGAGCGAGCGGCTCAGGAAAGACCGCCACTCCGGCCATCTCCTATCCGGCTCCAACCTGCCATCTGAGCCTCCCTTCGATTTGGCATCGGGACACCGGGCGGAAGCCGCTAAACCGCTGCGAGAGGACTTCGCGCCCTGATCGGCGGCATGGTCATAAAGGCCAAACGAGGGGCACAACGCGAGTCCGGAACCGGGATCCGGGGATTTCCGGACCGGAGATCCGACTCGGCGCCGATGCCCTATGGCCGGCGACCGGCGACGATCAGGGCGCTGGCGAGGTGATACCGAGGAGGCGCCATGACCACGAAGGAACTCCACAAGAGGCGCGGGGAGGTTTCCGCGGAGCTTCCAGCATTGACACTAAGGCGCGACCGTATGTTTCAGCTGAAGTGCGACGCCGAGAAGCTCGACCGCTTCGGGGTAACGCACCACACGGCAGCTGAGATCGCCAGGCTGGCAGAAGACCAAGCCGCGGCCGACGCAGCGGTTCGAGACGTACAGCTCCAGCTGCGCGAGATCGACGACGAGATCAGACGCGCATCCTCAGGCGGTGGTCTCAATGCGACGATCGGCCGCGTCCTGCGACGAGCATGAGCCTCGAAGTGCTGCTGACGGCCGAGAACGAAAAGCGGGCGAAGGTTATTTAGCGCTCGAGCATCTGCAGTCTCAGCGCGAAAGGCTTCGGCACGCTGCCTCCCTCCCACGATGACGCAGCGCGGCTCCACGAGAAGGCGGCGAACTTCCACGAGGCCCCCGCCGCTGAGATGGCCGCGTACCCTCGTTGGCGCACGCGTGTTGAACGTATCGCGGACCATGAGCGGGAGTTGGCGGAGCGGGAGAGCGAGAAGGCCGATGACACTCACTAAGTCTCGCGCGACGCGCATCGACCTCGAATTGCAGGGGCGCCCAGCCGGTGTGCGCCTGCGTGAGACAGATCTTGCGGCGCAGCTCGACGTTTGAGAGCGCGTTCGGGCCGCCCTCGACTCAGCGCAAGGGCGGCCGTGCTCTGCTCGCGAATTGCGTCGCCCCATTTCGTAGGCCGTTCGGACTAATCCGCTGAGATCTGGCGTTCGTCGACCTCGACCGGCTCGGCGTAGAGCATCCCGACCCGGTCGGGTTCGTCTGCGAGACACTCCTCGAGCGCCCGCCTCGCGTCCTCCTCTCGAAGGAAGAGATCAATCGCCTCACTGTCGCCGAGTTCAACTAGGGCGAACGCGCGCACGCCCGGAGCCTAATGCGTTCCGGTGCCGTGGATGTTGAGCGGCTACGCGGCGGCGTCGAGGGAACCGTCGACAGTTGGCGCGTCGACCTCGGGGTGTGCGGCGAGCATCAGTGACAGGTCTGGGGACAATCCGTTGAGAACGAACGCCCTGAACCGCTCGGCGATCCACGCTTCCGCCTGCTGATCGTTCAGACCCTCGAACTCGTCCGCAGTCACTTTCAACCTCCTGTCGGAGTTCTCGAGGGGCGGGCCGCCGCATGACCTACCCCTCGACGTGTCTCTCGGTGCAAGCCCCGCCGCATCGGGCTCGCTCCGTCTCTGTGGCGCAGTCGTGTTATCGCGGTCGTGCGTCGCTTGATCTATCGCCCGAACGCGGTTGACTGCAGCGCTTGACAAATAGCCTCCGGGAGCAGTTGCTTCCGCGGCGCCGCTCCCCCAACCCATGCTCGCGCTCAGGCTCGATTCCGCGTCTGGCGTCCCTCGCCTGAGGTCCGGCGCGCAGATCCACGCGAGGGCCACCCGGCACAACAACGCAACGTTTGACCACGACCGCACGTAAGCCTGCCGGGTGCTTACGGGTGGTACTGCTGATCGAGCGAGCGAATGGTGTCGACGTGCGTCCTGATCCAGAACCCCGTCTCGAGACCTTCGAACAATGGGCGCGGGAAAGGATTCTTCCCAGCGACCAATTGGGCGAGTTGTGCGACCGTGATCGGAGAGGCCGCGACGCCAGTCTTGAGCACGGTGACGTGTGCATTCGGGGGAACGAGGTAGGTGAAGGTTCGGTGGTTCTCGTTGACGACGTAGTTGTCGTTCGGAACCGGCTCTCCCGGTGAGACCACGCCGTCTTGGGCTGCCGCGATGCTCGCAGTCACTCCGCCGAGGACCAAAGCGGGGTCGAAGCGCAGCCGATAGTGCGCGCCGCTCCGCTGCAGCGACCTGATGTAGCCGAACTGCACCTGTTCAGGCGGCGTACCGACGCCGGTCTTGGCGGTTGCGTCCGCGGTTACGGTGTTCGTGACCGTCTTCGTGATGGTGTTCGTGCTTCCGCAGCCTGCGAGCGTTATGACGACAGCGAAAAACAGGGCGCGCCGCGGCCTGCGCCGATTCTTGCGCCTGATCTCCTCTATGTCGGGTTCTGGCGATCCCGACGGCGGTCCCACGATGAGCGCGGACCCTGACATCGGTCTCACCTCCTGCACCGGTTCTATCGCTGCAGGTCGTTCACGGCATCGGCGCCGACGCGGATCCCAATCAGCAGCACCCCGGACCAATGGTCGACTCCTCGGGTGACACCAACTTCGAGCTAACGTGCGGCTCGAACTCCCGCCCCGAGGTGCGCGCGGCCATATCCCCGACCCGGGGGCACAGGCGCGCACCTGGTGCTGGCCGCGGTAGGTACCGAACGCCAGCGCGGTGGACGGTAGCCGGCAGGCCACGCTGAACTGAGTTCATCGATGGCGACACGCCGACGTCTCTACTCTGCGAGTCGTGCCTGGAGCAAGCGAGGAAGCTCGTCGGGTCAAGATCATGAACGCGAACTGGGCGGCCGGCGCCGACGGCGAGGACGGCCGTTTCGAGGTGATGTTCGTGACCAGCGATGAACGCAGACACGCGGTCGCTCCCAGCCGGGCCGCGACGACTGCGCTCGTCGCACTTGCGCAGGCGGACACCGTTCTCGTCTGGGACCCCGCCGACCGAAGGCTGATCGCCGCCAACTTGCGAGGCACGATGCCTTGGACGGAAGACGTAGCCACGCTGGGCACTTAGCGATCTAAAACAGCCTCGGGGGAAATGCCGACTGCTGGGGTCGGCGGGGATCTCGGCTACGAGGTCTTGGCCCCCTCCCCGCGGGGGTCTGGTGTTTTCAGAACACGAACCGATGGTCTTGGGCGTGACTGGCGGCCGCCGCTTGGTACTCGCTGCGCCGGAAGATGATGAGCGCGATCATCGCCACCATCGACACCGGCATGTAGGCGCGGCCGATGTCACTGCTGGCCAGGTGGCTTAGCTGGCAAGCGACGATCGGCACCGCCGGGAGCATCATCGCCGCTGCCATCTCGCCCGCGCTCCGTCGGGAGTGACCCCGGTAGAGCATCACGGCGACCATTGGGACTGTCATGTCGAACGCCATTACGACCACCCACGCCACGGGCTGCTCGGCGCGCGCCTCCGAGACGCTCGTGCCGAGGGCCGTGGCGAGGACGAAAGCGCCGACCATCATCGCGAGGAACATCTCGACGAGGTGGCGGGCAAAATGGAATCAAGCCCCCCGGTGGGGCCTCGTCGTATCCGCGGTTAGCTGTGCGATGGCGCGAACCTCCGAGTCCGAGGACACAGAAGGAGCGTGCCGCGGCGCACCCAACGCGACATCGGGGGAATACCCTGATCCCGCACCCTGATTCACGATCGTGCTGCAGTTCGAGAAGGCGTGATCGACCGCGCTCGCTGTTCCTCTCCTGCCATGTACCAGTCAGTAAGCGACCTAACGCCGGCTCTTTGCCGATCCTCCAAACTAGCTAGATGAACATCGCCCCGATCGTGGTCCTCAGCGTGCTTCTCGCGGTGCCGCTCGTGATCGTCGGCATCCTGTTCGTATGGGCCGCGGTACGTGATGGTGAAGACGACCGGGCCGTTCAGCGGCGTCTGGGGCGTCGGCGAAAGACGCATCTCGGCTGGTAGTCGGTCTGCCGATCACGACGCCGCCACGCAGCACCTGGGGCTTAGCGCCACCACCTCGGCGCCAAGGATGCTCCATCCCCGGCGCCTCGTAGGAAGGAAACCGTTGCTGGCCATCGACCGTAGTTCGATTAGGCAGGCCTGACTCCGAAAGGAGGTATGGCATGCAGCGGCTCTTCTTGTGCATAGCGCTTGTCGCTGCTTTGACATCAGTGGTGGTGAGCTCGGCCTTGGCCGCATCGCCGGGTACCCAAGGTCAGCCTTCCCAAAGCTGCCTGAGCTCAACTGCTCCAATGGAGCCGGGGCACGCAGCCTCGGCGCCAGGCTCAGCCTTCAATGAGCCGTCGGACACCAACCCAGCTGGTGGAATCGCCGGTCAGATGTACGCCGGTAACGGGCAGAACACTTCCACGCCCGCCAACGGCGCCGCCGTCTCGCAGTACGACGTGGCCTGCTTCCAGGTATCGCAGTCCCACTAGAGCGGAAGGGCCGCCCGGACGTGAGCGCCCGGGCGGCCCCCCAAACCCTCCACAGAAAGCGGAGCAGCCGCAACGGCTGCGCGGGGCAGAGAGCGCCGCGGCGACGAGACGGCGTTTCCCGCAAGCCCCGAGTTAGGCTCACATGCAGTGGCACGTGCGGCGCCACTTCCCCAACCCATGCTGGCCCGCTCTGGGCCACTCCCAACGCGTGCCGATTGGGCGTTCGAGGTGAAGTGGGATGGGTTCCGCGCGCTCGGCTCTACCGAGAAGGACCTGCAGGTGCGCAGCCGGCGCGGCTGGAACATGACCGACCTCGTCCCGGAACTTGCAGCGCTGCCCGTCTTCGCAACCCTCGACGGCGGGCTCGTCGCCTTCGGACCGGACGGCACACCGGACTTCCCGACGATCTGCGAACGGATGCTCATGCGTCGACGCGGCATCCAGATCACCTACGTCATCTTTGGCGTGCTCACGCTGAACGGAGAGAACCTGACCGGTCGCCCCTTCTCCGAGCGCTGCGAATCACCCCGCGAGGGCGACGCGCTCCCGCGACCCCGGCTGCAACAACGCAGTCAACCGTTAACGAATCCAGGAGGCAGTGATGAGCGCGCAACAGGCTGAGACACCCGTCCTCGATCTGCTCACCGAGATGACGAGCGCCTCGATCGAGAAGTCGGAGCTCGATCCCAAGACGCTGATGCTCGTTCGGCTCGCCGCGCTCGTGGCAGTCGACGCACCGCCCGTTTCGTACTTGACGAACATCGGTATTGGCAGCGAGGTCGGCGTCGAGGCGGAGGACGTCCAGCAGGTCATGATCGGAATCGCTCCCGTCGTCGGAACGGCTCGCGTCGCATCCGCTGCGGGCAAGATCGTCCGCGCGCTCGGCCTCGCGGTCGCGGTAGCCGACGCCGAGCACGACGTGAGCGATCCGGGGGTGACGCTCTAGGAGCTCTGACGGGGCGCGCGTCTTACTGCGACTAAGGGAACGAAGGACACGCGCTGTCGCCGTCCGACGAGGTCAAGCTGCGCCTCTCTTCTCGAGCCCGCGGTCCAGCTCGGCTACCGGGGGCGAGGTGAGGCGGCCGCGGCGAACCTTCGTCGGACTGAAAGCGCCGGGCTAGGTCCAGAGGCGTTCGCGAGTGCGCTCTGCAAGCGAGGGAGGCGGGCCGTCTGTGCGCGGGGCTCGAGACCACGCATACGCAATCGCCGCGAGCCACGGGGCGCCGAAGAGAAGCGAGAGCCAAAGCGCGTCCATCGGATGAGTGTGCCAGCCACGCCGCGAGCTACGGGAACCTTTTTCAGATTCCTTACTTCTGCCGATTTACATTCAACGAACTCGGCGGGTCGGCGAAGTAGCAGCCGTTGCCGGCGGCACCTGTGGCCGCTTGCGGAGTCTCATGCTGCGCGTCCGTTCGCGACCTGCTCGCGCTCCCACGCCTCAATCCGGCGCAGCAGAGTGTCTCGCGTCGCGCCGGACAACATGACGAACCCTCGCCAGCCCCCAAACGACGACGCTCGGCAACGAAGCCTGCCGCGTTCTGAGTGATCGACCAACGATCACTCAGCCCCTTGCTCTCCAACCTCGCCTGCGCTGTGAGATGTCGTTCGAGATGCTTTTCGCGAAGTAACACAAACCCCCGGCGACTGTTCTGTGCGAACCGTCCCTGCATCCGCGAGATGCTGGAGGTCGTGCCACTCGAGCCCACTCAGCTTGATCGCCGAGCCGAGCGTGAGCCAACGCTCCGGCTGATTCCAAGGCCTCGACTCAACAGCGGGCGACGCCCTCTCTACGGCGTCGTTGGCGCGTCTCGCAGCCACCTCACGGCATCGCTCCCTTGCTGAATTTGATCGGGTCAGACAAGAAAAGCGCACGACGCTCAGCCTCGGCCTTCACGCGCAGCAGCTGTTCCGCTGCGGAGAAGCCAAAAAGAGCCAAAACAAAAACCCCGCGACGTGCGGGGCTTTCGTTCATCGGGGCGCCGAGATTTGAACTCGGGACCTCTAGTCCCCCAGACTAGCGCGCTAACCAGGCTGCGCCACGCCCCGTAAACGAGGAAAACCCTGCAAACCAGGGGTTCCCCTGTTGTTCTGATTGGGAGTCTACCCCTCCCCGGTGCCCAATAGATACCCAAACGCGCCTCTAGTTCTGAGGCACGTCGGGGCGCTTCCGCTCCTTCCTCCTCCTCGTCCTCTCGTCGTCTGCCGAACGTCCGTAGAGCGGGAGCATGCTCGCGAACTCCGAGCGGTGCGCTGGATGAGCGGCACCCTTCCCCAGTCGTAGCTTCTCCTTCGGGGAGTCGGCTCGCTTGACGTAGATCGTGTCGCCTTCGATCGCGACGACCACCATCTCGTTGCCGCCGAAGAGACCGCCGCTCCAGATCTGGCCGACGGCGATGTCCTGCTTCGCGTCTGTCACGTCATTCCTGCTTGCCAGGGAGGCTGGGTGCGGCTCCTTGATGCGGCCAAAGAGCGTTATCCATTTATCAGTTGATCCGCTACCGACGCGGGGCGGGACGCTGATCACTCTCAAACACCAGGACCAGGCCCGCCTTTACTGGCATCAGCCTCGGCGTCCTTCCTAATTTCCGCTTGGACTTCCTCGGTTGTCCGCGGCGAGGAGGGCGCGTAGTCGTGGCGGATCGTGCCGCAACGCGTGCATGTCGTGAGCACGCCGCCAGCGTCCGTCACCGTTTCCCAATGGTGTTCGCCAACGAAGCACATCAGCCGAGAAGAACAGACTCACCCCGGCCGCGATCGAGAACAACGCATACGTGTGTCGCATCGTGTATGGCGGCCGGGGCACCTACGGCACACCGTTCACCGAGGGCGGCAACTTCTGGCCGGGGTCGATCGGGGAGGCGTGGCAGTACGCCTACCAGCATCCCGACACTCCGGACTTCGCGTTGGCGCAGCGTGGGCAGACGCTCGGCTCACGGTCGGCGCGGCTCTACTAGACGTCCACTGTCCGAAAGTTCGCACGGTGCGCGAAAAATGCGGCGTGTGAGGAAGTCCGCGACCGGACGGGGAGAAGATCGGCCGCCGGATGTGCCCCGATTCCACCCGTCGGGGGTCAGATACGGTGGAATCTCTAGTCCGGCTCCTGTCACCTAACTGGATAACGGGCTTACCGGCCGACAATCGCAAGGGTCTGCTCCAGTCCGGCTCCCTCCAATCGAGT
>DATIDT010000042.1:0-11244 GCA_035456125.1 Gaiellaceae bacterium | reverse complement strand
CGGACGGGCGCCCCGCGCCGGTACGTCGGCGGTCGCGCCGTATGAGCGACGACCCGGTCTCCTGGTTCCTGATCGAGCCGGGGTGGACGGTCGTCGACGCGAGCGGCGCGGAGGTCGGATCGGTCGACGAGATCGTCGGCGACTCGAGTGACGACATCTTCAACGGCCTCTCGGTCTCGACGAGCCTCCTCGGGCGCCCGCGTTACATCCCGTCGGAGCAGGTCGGGCTGATCACCGAAGGGCGCATTCAGCTGCAGATCTCGAAGGAGGAGGCCGAGCGGCTCTCCGAATACGAAGAGGCGCCGACGAGTGCCGAGATCCTGCCGGAGGACGCAGGCACCTTTCGGCGGGCCGAGGCATCGGTCGAGGCGCCGATCGAGTCGCACGAGGAACGCCTCAACGTCCTGACGCGCCTCCGTCACGCCGTGCGTCGGTTCCTCGGCCGTTAGCCGAGGATTCCCGCGAGCTCGCGCGCGAGCGTGCGCGCGTCGCGCTCCGACGGCGCCACGACAAGCACGGTGTCGTCGCCCGCAAGCGTCCCGACGACGCGCTCGTGCCCGAGCTGGTCGAGCGCACGTGCAATCGCGGGCGCCGCGCCGAGCTCACTCTGCAGGACGACGATGTTGCCCGCGGGCGTCACGCTCCGTCCGAACTGGGCGAGCACGCTGTTGAGCGCGTCGGCGGGGTCGCTGCGCCGACCGGAGTGCGGCACGACGTAGCGGGGACGGCCGAACTGGTCATGCGCCTTCTCCAACCCGAGCTCGCGGATGTCACGCGAGATCGTCGCCTGCGTCACCGAGCAGCCGGCGTCGGCGAGCGCGTCGAGCAACTCGAACTGCGTGCCGACGCGCTTGCGCGCGACCACGCTCTCGATCAAGCGATGCCTCTCGGCCTTCGCCAGCTGCATACGGCGAGCATACGTATGCAGGGTTTTCAACGGCCGCGTCTTGGTAGAACATCCAGTCATGCTGCGCAAGCTCCTGTGGACCGGCCTGTATGGCGCGCTCGGCGCGCTCGCGACGGTCGTGTCACGGCGCACCGCGGCGGGCATCTGGCGTACGCTCACGGGCGAGGAGCCTCCGACGAAGAAATGACGGCCGATCAAGCAGTTGAGCGCGCGGCGAACAAGCTGCAGCAGATCGCGAACGACCTGGCGGGCGACGGCGGCGTCAAGGCGAAGCTCGCCGAGCCGCTCGCGGAGGATGCCGACTTCATCCGCAAGCTCAAGCCGAGCTTGATCAAGGCACGCGCAAAGGGGGAAGCGCCGACGAAGCAGGACCCTGGAAAAGCGACGCTCTCACCGACGGGGCCGGAGCATGGAAAGCCGCCAAAGCAGAAGCGGAGTGGCGGCGGCCCGAACCCGTTCATCATCGTCGGGGCCGCCCTCGTCGCGGGGGTCGTGCTTGCGAAGTGGATCGACTGGAGGGGCCATGCCCACCCACGAGACTGATTCGCAGGGCGTCGGTGCAGCCGTAAAGGAAGTCGCCGAGCGGACGAGCGCAATCGTCCGGCTCGAGCTCGAGCTCGCCGCGCTCGAGCTGAAGCGCAAGGTGACGGCGCTCGGGCTCGGGATCGGGCTCGCGGCCGGAGCGGCCGTCGTGCTCGTGTTCATGACCGGATTCCTCTTCGCTGCGATTGCAGCTGCGCTCGCGCTCGTGATGCCGTGGTGGGCCGCCCTCCTCGTCGTCACCGGGATCCTGTTGCTGCTGGCTGCTGTCCTTGGGCTGCTCGCGGTCAACCGGATCCAGAAAGGGACGCCGCCCGTTCCAGAGCAGGCGATTCAGGAGGCAAAACTGACGACGGAGGCGCTGAAGAGCAATGGCCGGTAGCAACAGCAACTCCCGAACCGTCGCGGACGTCCGGCGCGACATCGAGAGCGAACGCGAGCAGCTCGCGGGCGCGGCGGAGTCGCTGCGCGAGAGTCTCAGCGAGGCGACTGACGTGCGCGGCAAGCTGGCCGCCAACCTGCCGGCGGCTGCGATCGGCGCGCTCGGGCTGGGGTTCGTGCTGGCGGGAGGGGTCGGCGCCTCCGCGCGGCTGATCTTCCGACGCGGGCGCGAGGGCGAGACGAAGGCCCAGGTCGGGCGCTTCCGCCTGATCGACCGCGACTGACCAGGCCGACACCCACGCCGCGCGCGGCGAAGCATGCCGGCCTGATCGACCTTCCTAGCCGGGGAAATTGACGACGAAGCTGCCGCGCAGCTTCTTCGTCTTGTCCGACCGGTACGTGTAGACACCGGGCTGCAGGGTCACCGTCCAGGACGCCTTTCCGCGCGTCCTCACGCCCGTCTTCCTGTTCACACTGGGGCCGGTGAGGTGGAAGTTGTCGGTCTTGCTGCGGTCGTTGACGGTGATCACCGCCGGGCCCGGCAGCGCAGACTTGGGCCTCAGCGAGATCTTCTTCTTCGGGCCGACGCTTCCGGTGAACGCGCTGGGCGTGATCGCGCCGGCGAGGAAATAGCCGCGCATCTGCGACGAGTGCACATCGCAGACGTACGTGTAGATGCCGGTTCCGATCGTGACGGTCCAGGTCGTCTCCTGCATGTCGGCAACCGGTGTCGACCGGTCGACGCCCGGTCCCTTCAGGTGGAAGTTGTGCGTCTCGGCGCGGTCGCTGACCGCGATGTCATAGGTGCCGGGTGCCAGTTGCGTGACCGCGTTCCCGTTGGCGTCGCGGAGCGAGATGACGAACGCCTCGTTCGTCCCGACGACGGCAACGAGCTTCGGGTTATCGGCCTGGGCCACCGCCGAAGGGAGCACCAGAGCCGCGAGCAGCGTGACGAGTGCGATCCGTGTGGTCATGACCGGACTCTACGGAAGCCTGGGCGGTTCGGATTTCGCGGAGCGCGAGCCCGGCGGCGATCATGATCAGCCCGGCGAGGACAAGGATCCACAGCCGCGCACCGGTGAAGGGCAGCGTTGCCACGTGCTGGGCCGACACTAGGGCGCCCTTGCTCTGGATGTCGTCCGCGCCGGAGGACGCGACAGCGCCCGGCGCGTCCCCGCTTGCCGGCTTCGAGCCCGGATCCTTCGGAGGCGTCTGCTGCGTGGTGATCGTCGTCACCGTCGTCGGTGGCGCCACCGGCGGGCCCAGGTTGGGCTGCGGGTGGGGATGTGGCTCGGGCGTCGGCGAGGGCTCGGGGCCGCCGCAGCTCCCGCCGTGACGGTGGCTCGTGAGCGCGTGCACGTCGGGCTCGTGGCCACCCGGGCAGGGCGTCACCTTGTGCGGCTGGCTGTTGCCCGGGCCGTGCAGGACGTCGGTACCGGCGGCGCCGTTGTGCTCGGCGATCTGTCCAGCCGTCTGGCCGTTGCCGTACTGCTTCGTCTTGTCCGACCGCGCCTCGGCGTCCGTCTCGTGCACCGTCTCGCTCGACGGCTTCACGCCGGTCGCGTTCTCGGCCGAGGTCGTCGTGGGCGGTGCCGGAGGCGTGGTCGTGGTCGACGGCGCAACCGGCGGCGCCGCCTCGTCCTTCTTCATCTGTCCGGGCGCGCTGGCCGAGTTCCCCGGCGCGTCACCCTGATTGCCGTTGCCGTTCCCGTTCCCCGCGGACGCCGCACCGGCGAACGCGAAGACGCTCAGAACGAGCACGCATGTGCTCGTAAGCCGCATGGTCATCCTCCCCCTTCCCCACGACTCACGTTACGGAGGGGGCGAACCCTGTCCATAGGACCTAAGTCCAGGAAGGGCGGCCCGTTGGCCGCCCTTCCTGAGTGAGGCTACGAACGCTGCTTACGCAGCCGCGCGCCCGTGGCGGCGGAATGCCAGCCCGAGCAGGATCAGCGCTACCGCGGCGGCGGCGGCAGCCCAGAGCGGGAAGCCCGTGACGGGAGCGTCCCGTTGCCGGCCGTCTGGAGCGCACCGAGGACGCCGCCCCGCGCACCGTTGCCGTTGCCACCGTTACCACCGGACGACCCAGTCGCGCCGAGCACGCCGCCCTGCAACGACGTGGTCGTCGGAGTGGTGGTCGTCGTGCCCGCCGTTGTCGACGTTGTCGTCGGAGTGGTGGTCGTCGTGCCCGCCGTGGTCGACGTTGTCGCCGACGTCGTCGGCGTCGTGATCGACGTCGTCGGGGTCGTGGACGTGGTCGGCGTCGTCGTAGTCGTCGGCGTCGTCGTGGTTGTCGTCGTCGTGCAACCGCAGTGCGAGGAGCCGCAGGAACCGCTCGACGAGTAGCCCTCCACTGCATGGACGTCAACCCAGTGTCCGCCGCACATCACCTTGTGCGGCTGGCTGTTGCCCGGCCCGTACAACTTCGTGCCGGAGTGAGCGCCGCGGTCGTTCGCGATCTGCGCGGCGGTCTTGCCGTTGCCGTAGCGCTTCGACGAGTCCTTGTGAGCGGCCGTCTCGGCCGTTGCTGCGCCGGAGCCGCTCGAGGTGCACGTCGCGCTCGAGCCGCTGCCTCCGCCCGTCGTGCAGGAGGTGTTGTGGTTGCCCTTCGCGGTCGAGCTATCCGGCTTCACGCCGGACTGGGAGACGTCGGCGTTGGCATCCGCGCCGGCCTGAACCGAGCCGCGATCCTTGCTCTTCGCAGAGCCGCCGTTCGACGCGGACGCGGACCCCGACACCGTGACACCGGGGGCGGCGCCCGCGTGGCTTCCTGCCGTGGTCGTTCCCGTTCCAGTGGCCGTGCCCGTCCCCCGCGAAGGCGGAGCCTCCGACCGTTAGGCCGAGCCCGAGCAGAAGGTGCGCAGCAGGGCTGCAATACGCTTTGTCAACTCGTTCTCTCCTCTTTTTTGAAGTTCGTTCTAAGAGTTGTGATGCCTAGAGAACGTGTGACTAAACCGTATAGCTATGTCTTAAAAGTCACATATATGTCACGCACGAAGCTCGGCGCCGAACGCTTCACGCAAGCGCTCGACGATGCGGTGGCGGAGCTCCGCAGCCTCCTCGTCCGTGAGCGTCTTCTCACGCGACTGGAACGTCACCGCGAAGGCGATCGACTTCCTGCCGGCGCCGATCTGCTCACCTCGGTAGACGTCGAACGCGCGCATCTCGCGGAGCTCGTCCCCCGCGGCGTCCGCGGCGGCGGCAACGAGGTCGCCCGCGGCGACCGATTCGTCGACGACGAAGGCGAGGTCCTGCCGGACCGGCGGGTAGGTGATGACGTCCTCGTACACGACGACGTCCGGAGCACGGACGGCCAGTGCGTCGACGTCCAGCTCGAAGGCTCCCCACTCGCCGCCTAGCTGCGGCTCCCTCAGCGCGAGCACCCACCCCTCCGGCGTGCGCGCGCCGCGGGCGCCGTGCGGCAGGTCCTCGGCGGGTTCGAACGCCACCCGCAGCGAGAGCGCCTCGTACAGCCCCTCGACCGCCCCCTTCGCCGAGAGGAACCCGCCCTGGACGATGCCGCCGGCATGCCAGTGCTCGTCGGGCAGCTGAGCGCCCGTCGGGAGGTAGACGTGCGCCAGCTCGAACAGTGCGACGTCCTCGTTGCCGGCGTCGACGTTCCGCAGAGCAGAGGCAACGAGCCCGTCGAGCAGCGACGTCCGCAGCACCGCCTGCTCGCTGGAGAGCGGCTCCTCGAGCCGTACCGCCTGCGGCTCGGCGTCCTCCGGGAGCAGGCTCCACGTGTACGCCTCGAAGTAGCCGAAGCCCACGAGCGTGTCCTGGATCGTGCGGCGGACGCGTTGGAGCTTCGAGAGCCGGCCGAACATCTCCCTGCGCTCGGGCAGCCGCGGCGGGACGTCGTCGAGGCGGAACCGAACGACCTCCTCCACGACGTCGATCTCGCGCGTCACGTCTCGCGCGCGCCAGGTCGGCACCGCTACCGTCTCGCCGTCGAGCTCGAAGCCGAGGCGCCGGAGACGCTCGTCCTGCTCACCGGCGCCGATCTGGAAGCCCGCGACGCCGCTCGCGCGCTCGTGGCGGAACCGCACGAGCGGCCGTTCGGGCAGCTGCCCTTGCACGTCCGTCGCGCCCGTCCAGCTCGCGCCGGCGAGCTGAACGATCAGCTCCGTTGCGAGCTTGGCCGCCTGCTCGGCGACGTGGGGATCGACACCTTTCTCCCAGCGGGTGGAGCCTTCGGTCCGCAAGCGCAGGCGTTCGGACGTGCGGAAGACGGTGTACGGCTCGAAGTTCGCCGCCTCCAGCAGGACAGCGGTCGTCGACTCGCCGATCTCCGTCTCCTCGCCGCCCATGATCCCCGCGAGCGCAACCGAGCGCTCGGCATCGGCGATCATCAGGTCATACGGCTCGAGCGCGCGGTCGACACCGTCGAGCGTCCGCAGCCGTTCGCCTTCGTGCGCACGCCGCACGACGACGGCGCCGCCGGCGAGGGTCGCAAAGTCGAACGCGTGCAACGGGTTGCCGAGCGCAAGCATGACGTAGTTCGTAACGTCGACGACGTTCGAGATGGGGCGCATTCCTGCACCGAGTAGCCGTGCCTTCAACCAAAGCGGGGACACACCGATCGCGACGTCGCGGAAGAGCCGGCCGACGTAGCGCGGGCAGCCGTCGAGATCGTCGACCCGCACGTCGACGCGCTCGTCGCCGTCAGACGGCGGATCGCTTCCCGGCGGCGGCGCGAGCTCGACGTCATAGAGCGCGGCGACCTCCCGCGCGATGCCGTAGACCGCGAGCAGGTCGGGACGGTTGTGCTCCGTCTCGAGCTCGAGGATCTCGTCGGTCAGCGGCAGCACGTCCGCAAGCGGCGTCCCCGGCTCGATCCCGTTCTCCAGCACCATGATCCCGGTGTGGTCGGTGCCGAGATCGACCTCGTCCTCGGCGAGGATGATGCCGTCGCTGGTCTCGCCGCGGACCTTGCGGCGGTCGAGCTGAAGCCCGTTCGGCAGCACCGCGCCGGGCAGCGCGACGGCGACCGTTGCCCCGGCACCGAAGTTCCACGCGCCGCACACGATCTGGCGCGCGTCTCCCTCACCGACATCGACGTGACAGAGCTGGAGCCGGTCCGCGTTCGGGTGCTTCGCCGCATCGAGCACACGTCCGACCCGGAAGAGGCCGAGGTTCCCGTCCACATCCGCGACGCCGCGGCGCTCGATTCCGTCCACCTCGCACGAGGAGATGACGAGCCGCTGCGCGAGCTCCGCCGTCGTCACCGGGACCTCCACATATTCGCGGAGCCAGCTCATCGGAACGCGCATCAGAACTGCCTCAGGACGCGCAGGTCGTTCTCCCAGAACATACGGATGTCGGGGATCGCGTGGCGCTGCGCGGCGATGCGGTCGATCCCGAGGCCCCACGCGAACCCGGTCCACTCGTTCGGGTCGATGCCGACGTTCTCGAAGACGGCCGGGTCGACGACCCCTGCGCCGCCCATCTCGAACCAGCCGGTGTGCTTGCAGAAGACGCAGCCTTCGCCGCCGCAGAGGAAGCAGGTGACGTCGAACTCCACCGACGGCTCGGTGAACGGGAAGAAGCTCGTGCGCATCCGAACGTCGCGGTCGCCGCCGAACATCTCGTGGAAGAAGTGCAGCAGCGTCCCCTTCAGGTCGGCGAGCGTGATGTGGCGGTCGACGGCGAGTGCCTCGACCTGGTGGAAGTTCGGGGTCGAGCGTGGGCTCGGCGTGTCACGGCGATACACGCGCCCGAGCGAGGCGATGTAGATCGGCGGCTTGCGCGACTCCATCACTCGGATCTGGCCGGTCGATGTGTGCGCGCGCAGCAGCGTCTGGTCGTCGATGTAGAAGGTGTCGCGGTGCGAGCGCGACGGATGCGTCAGCGGCTGGTTGAGCGCGTCGAAGTTGTGCCAGACCGTCTCGACCTCCCGGCTGTCGACGATCTCGTAGCCGAGCCCGAGGAAGATGTCCTCGATCTGGCGAATGATCCGCGTCAGCGGATGCAGCCGGCCGCGCCGCAGTGGCGTGCCCGGCAGCGTGACGTCGAGCGACTCGTCCAATCGTGTGAGCGCCGCCCGCTCGAGCTCGGCATCGCGCGCGTCGAAGGCCGCCTCGAGCCGCTCGCGCACTGCGTTCAGCGCCATCCCGCTCTCGCGGTCGCGGACGCCGCGCAGCGCCTGCTTGAGCTCGCTCTTGCGCCCGAGGTAGCGAACGCGCGCGTCGTCGAGCGCGGCTCGCGTGGACGCGGCCGCGACCGCGCCTTGAGCCTCGCGCTCGAGGGCCTCGACGTCCACGGCGGCGACTGTAACGGATCGTTTTGCCACGGTTTTCCTCCTTTCGGTCCAGGGTCGGCGGCGGGTGACGCCCCGGCTCGTGGAGGATCGGCTGCGCGCTAGCGCCCGTCCCCGGCGAGCCGGGGCGGGTTAAAGGAGAACGTCGCGCGCGAGTACACCGTCCTGGAACCATAGCCGGATGTCGTCGAGCCCGTATGACGCGATCGCGGAGCTGTACGACCCGTGGAGCGTCAGCGTCATCGAGGACGTCGGCTTCTACCTCGAGGAGGCGCGCCGTTCCGGCGGACCTGTCGTCGAGCTGGGCGTCGGCACCGGCCGAATCGCCATTCCGATCGCCGCCGACGGGCTCCGCGTGATCGGCGTCGACTCGTCGCGCCGGATGCTCGAGGTGTGCGCACGGCGTGCGGCGCTCGCAGGCGCGGACGTCGACCTGCGGCTCGGCGATCTGCGCGAGCCACCTGTGCGCGAGCGCGTGCCGCTCGTCATCTGCCCCTTCCGTTCGCTGCTCCACATGCACACGCACGACGACCGGCGCCGAGTGCTTGCCGCGGTGCGCGATCTGCTGCGGCCGAGCGGGCACTTCGTCTTCGACGTGTTCACGCCCGGGGCCGACGACATCGCGAAGACGCACGACCGCTGGCTGGAGCGCGAGCCGGGAATCTACGAGCTCGCGCGCTGGGACGAGGTGCAGCGAACGCTGACGCTGACGGTGCGCGGGCCGGAGGGCGAGACGACGATGGCGCTCGCGTGGCTCGCGCCCGGCGAGTGGCGCGCGCTGCTCGAGGAGGCGGGGTTCGAGGTGGAAGCCTGCTACGGCTGGTTCGACCGCTCGCCGCTCGACGACGGCGACGATTCGGTGTGGATCGCGCGGAAGTCGATGCGCACACCAACGGCTGGGGTCTGACCCGAAGGGGTCAGACCCCTGCTTGTCGTGCGTGCTCGTACAGCGCGATTGTCCCGGCCATCGCGACGTTCAGCGACTCGACGTCTTGCACAGGAATCGTCATCCGTGCGTCGCATCGCTCGACGACTTCCTGCGGAAGTCCCTCACGTTCCGAGCCGAGAAGCAGGGTGCTGAAGCGGTGCAGGTCGCCGAGCGGCTGACCGCCCTCAGGAACGAGCGCCACCGCGTTGCGCAGCTCGAAGTCCGGCAGCGGGACTCGGAACGTCGAGCCCATCCCGGCCCGCAGCGCCCTCGGGCCGAAGGGGTCGGCGCAGCCTTCCGACAGCATCACGCCGGCGCCGAACGCATCCGCCGAACGGATCAGCGTGCCGACGTTCCCGGGATCCGAGACGCGCCAGAGCGCGAGCGCCACGTCCGCGGCAGCCGCCGGCTCCCGCCGACGGAACACGCCGACGACTCGCGGCGGATGACCGAGCGTCGAGACCTCCCCGAGCAGCGCAGGCTCGACGTCCTCGCCGGCGACGAGCAGCTCCACCGCCTCCCAGCCGGCGGCGCATGCCGCGTCGACGAGGTCCTCGCCCTCGACGAAGAAGAGCCCGAGCTTGTCGCGCCAGCGACGCTCGTGCAGCTTCCGGACGAGCTTGAGCTTCTCGTTGTCGCGGGAGGTGATCAGCTCGCGAGAGCTGACTTCGCGCGTTCCGCGCAAAGGCGTCGCTTGCGATGCCGACCAGAGAGGTTGCGTGGGCTCGCCCACGCAACCGTCTGCTTTCGCGGTTGGTTCACGACGGCGTCTTTTCGAGCGCCGACTTCGCCTTGTCAGCGATTTGGCCGAACGCCTGCGGATCCTCGACGGCGAGATCGGCGAGGACCTTGCGGTCGAGCTCGATCTCCGCCTTCTTCAGGCCCGCGATGAACTGGTTGTACGAGAGCCCGTTCGCGCGCGCGCCGGCGTTGATCCGCATGATCCAGAGCCGGCGGAACGTGCGCTTCTTGTTCTTGCGGTCGCGGTACGCGTAGGTCAGCGAGTGGTCGACCTGCTCCTTCGCGTAGCGGTACGAGGACTTCTTCAGCCCCCAGTAGCCCTTCGCCTGGCCGAGAACCTTGCGCCGCTTCTTGCGCGCGGCGACGGAGCGCTTGACTCGCGGCATTAGCGCTGCCCCCTCTTCCCGAGCATCGAGCGCACTGCCGGAACGTCGGCGCCGGCGACGGGCTGGTCCTTGCTGAACCGCCGCTTCCGCTTCGACGTCTTCTTCGTCAGGTTGTGGCTCTGCATCGCGCGGCGGCGGAGCAGCTTGCCGCCGGCGGTGACCTTAAACCGCTTCTTGGCGCTGCTCGATGTTTTGGTCTTCGGCATCTTCCCTCTTCACCCCCGCGTTCTTCGTCGGCCCCAGCACCATCACCATGTTGCGTCCGTCCTGAAGCGGCTGCGACTCGATTTGCCCGATCTCCTTGACGTCGTCGGCGAGCCGCATCAGCAGGTCGCGCCCACGCTCGGGGTGCGCCTGCTCGCGGCCCCTGAACATGATCGTCACCTTGACCTTGGCGCGCTGGTTCAGGAAGCGCTCGACGTGCCCCTTCTTCGTCTCGTAGTCGTGCTGGCCGATCTTCGGTCTGAGCTTGATCTCCTTGATGTTGATCTGGGTCTGGTGCTTCCGCGCGAGCTTCGCCTTCTGCTCCTGCTCGTAGCGGTACTTCCCGTAGTCCATGACCCGGGCGACGGGCGGATCGGCCTGCGACGCGACCTCGACCAGGTCCAGGCCTTTGTCGAAGGCGTACTGCATCGCCTCGCGCGTCGGCTTGATCCCGAGCTGCGCGCCGTCCTCGTCGATCAACCGGACCTGCGACGCCCGGATGTAGTCGTTGATCCGGGCCTGCGGGACGGGCCTCGACGGCGGCTCGACCGTGCGCCTTGGCCTCAAAGAGCTATCACCAAGCGGACTTCAATCCTTTCTGTAAACGACAAAGCCGCTGCAAGCAGCGGCCCAGGAATCCTCGTCGTCGCGACTCGGTTGAACCCCGCTGAGCTCAAGCTCGCGAGGTGAGGAACATGGGCGCTCCTACTTGCAGGCTCACAGATTAGCAACCTGAGAAATCTCGGCACGGAGCGCGTCCAGCGAGAGGGTGATCTGCTCTCCGCCGCGCTTCCGCACCGCCAGCGCGTCAGCCGACTCCTTGTCGCCGTAGACGACGACGTACGGGATCTTCTCCAGCTCGGCGTCGCGGATCCGCTTTCCGACGGTCTCGTCGCGC
>DATIDT010000041.1:0-17074 GCA_035456125.1 Gaiellaceae bacterium | reverse complement strand
GACGTCGTCCGCCGCGTCGGAGTGATGGTGCAGCGCACGTCGCCGATCCAGCTGCGGTTTGCGGAGGGAGAGCTGAACGTCTTCGCTCGGACGCAGGACGTCGGCGAGGCGAAGGAGTCGGTCCCGGTGCAGTTCTCCGGCGAACCGATGGAGATCGGCTTCAACGCCGAGTTCCTCCGTGAAGGGATCGAGTCCATGAGCTCCGACGACCTGCGGCTGAAGCTGATCTCGCCGCTGCGGCCGGCCGTGATCCAGGGCGGCGAGGACGATCCGACGTACCTGATCATGCCGATCCGGCTGCCCGGGTAGCACGACGACGCCTCAGCCGGCTAACTGATCGTCTCGAGCGTCTCGCTGCGCAACATCCGGTCGTACACGCGTCTCGACCTCGACCTGGAAGCGGGGCTGATCCTCGTAATCGGCGAGAACGGTGCGGGCAAGACGAACCTGCTCGAGTCGCTGCACGTGGGCACACAGGGCTTCTCGCCGCGCACGCGTGCCGATGCGCAGCTCGTCCGGTTCGGCGAGCCTGCCGGACGGATCGCGCTCAAGGGTCGCCGTGGTGAGACGGCGCTCGAGCTCGAGTTGACGATCGCCGTCGGCGAGGGGAAGCGCGCGAAGTTGAACGGCGCGCCGCTTCGCGCAGCCGAGCAGCTGCGCTCGGAGGTTGCGACGCTCGTCTTCACGCCTGACCGGCTCGCGGTCGTGAAGGGCGGGCCGGCCGTGCGTCGTGCGTACTTCGACCGTGCGCTCGGACGGCTCGCGCCGGCACGCGCGCAGCTGCCGACGGAGTACGCGGCCGCAGTCGCGCAACGCAACGCCGCGCTCCGCCGCGTGGCCGGCGGCTACTCCTCGCGCGATGCGCTCGCGCCGTGGACGGAGCAGGTAGCCACGCTCGGACGCAGGCTCGTCGAGGCGCGTGGGGAGGTCATCGCCGCTCTCGCGCCGGGGTTCGCGGAACGGGCAGCGGAGCTCGGCCTCCACTCGGCGCGCATGACGTACGACGGCGAGCCGCCGGCCGTCGAGACCCTCGAGGCACGCTTGGACCGCGACCTCGAACGCGGCTCGACCGGGCTCGGCCCGCATCTGGACGATGTCGTCCTGACGAGCGGCACGCGCGATTTGCGGAGCTTCGGCTCGCAGGGCGAACAGCGGCTGACCGTGCTGGCTCTGCTGCTCGCGGAGGCGGAGTTGATCGCCGCGCGCCGCGGCTTCGCACCGCTGCTGCTGCTCGACGACGTCCTGTCCGAGCTCGATCCGAACCGCCGGCGTGTGCTCGCGGAACGCGTACAGGGAACAGGCCAGACGCTTGTCACCGCGACGCAGCCGTCGTCGCTACCGGTCGAGCCCGCGCAGCTGCTCGAGGTCGCGCCGGGGCAGGTGACGGCTGCGTGATCGATCGCGTCGGGGCTGCCGTCAGCCGGGAGCTCGCGCGCTTCGGTCCGGCCGCGGGCATGTCGCCCATCGTCGAAGCATGGCCGACCGCAGTGGGACCCGACATAGCGCGCAACGCGTGGCCCGCGCGACTTGCGCGAGACGGCACGCTGCACGTGCACACGACCGACTCGATCTGGGCGTTCGAGCTGAAGAGCCGCGCGGAGGAGATCTGCGCCCAGCTCGGCGAGCACGCTCCGCCGCGGCTTGCGTTCGCTCCCGGGCCCGTCCCCGAGCCACTCGAGTCACCGGCCGACGCGGGCCTACGACGAGCCGTCGAGCCAGGGCCCGAGCACGTTGCAAAAGCTGACTCACTTGCACGGGCCATTCGTGACGACGAGCTGCGCGAAGTCGTCGCAAAGACGATCGCTTTCAGCCTGGCAAACACGGGCTGACGACCGCTCGTTCTGGTACAATTCGACGCGCCCGCAAGTAGGGAATTTGCAGGGCTTTTTTCATGAGTGAGGCCACCTACACCGCCAAAGACATCACCGTCCTCGAAGGTCTCGAGCCGGTCCGGCTCCGACCGGGCATGTACATCGGTTCGACCGGCGCCCGCGGCCTTCATCACCTGGTCTACGAGGTGGTCGACAACAGCGTCGACGAAGCGCTGGCGGGGCGCAACGACAAGATCGAGGTGACGCTCCATCCGGACAACTCGGTCACCGTCCGCGACTACGGCTCGGGCATCCCCGTCGACATGATGGCCGACCAGGGCATGTCAGCCCTGACGGTCGTGCTGACGAAGCTCCACGCCGGCGGCAAGTTCGGCGGCGAGGATGCGGCGTACAAGGTTTCCGGCGGTTTGCACGGCGTGGGCGTGTCCGTCGTGAACGCGCTCTCCGAATGGCTGATCGCGGAAGTCCGCCGCGGCGGCAAGGTCTATCGGCAGGAGTTCGCCCGCGGGGTGCCGAGCGGCGACGTCGAGGTCGCCGGTAAGGCGGCGAAGGGCGAGACCGGCACGACGATCATGTTCCTGCCGGATGCGGAGATCTTCGACGAGGTCGAGTTCTCGGCCGACACGCTCCAGCAGCGCCTCCGCGAGACCGCGTTCCTGACGCGCGGGCTGCGGATCGTCCTGACGGACGAGCGGGCGGGCGGAGAGACCGTCGAGTTCCACTACGAGGGCGGCATCCGCGACTTCGTCGCGCACGTGAACTCCACCAAGGACGGCATCCACAAGCGGATCGTCTACTTCGAGGGCGAGCACGACAGCGGCGGCAACGTCGAGGTGGCGATGCAGTGGAACTCGTCGTACCAGGAGTCCGTTTACACGTTTGCCAACAACATCAACACGCACGAGGGCGGTTCGCACCTGTCCGGGTTCAATGCGGCCCTCACGCGCACGCTGAACAAGGTCGCGCGCGACATGGGCCTGCTGAAGGAGAAGGAGGAGAACCTCGAGGGTGACGACGTGCGCGAAGGTCTCGCTGCTGTCGTCTCCGTGAAGCTGCAGGACCCGCAGTTCGAGGGCCAGACGAAGACGAAGCTCGGCAACCCGTGGGTGAAGGGCTTCGTCGAGTCGACGGTCAACGCACGTCTTTCCGAGTTTCTCGAGGAGAATCCGACCGACGCGAAGCAGATCATCACGAAGGCGATTTCTGCCGCACGCGCTCGGCTGGCGGCGCGCAAGGCGCGCGACCTGACGCGCCGCAAGGGTGCGTTCGGCGGGGAGATCGCGAAGAAGTTCGCCGATTGCCAGGTGCGCGATCCGGAGCTGGCCGAGCTCTTCATCGTCGAGGGCAACTCCGCCGGCGGTGCCGCCAAGGACGCGCGCGACAAGTCCAACCAGGCAATCCTCCCCCTGCGCGGCAAGATCATCAACTCCGAGAAGAACCGCATCGACAAGGTGCTCTCGAACGCCGAGGTGCAGCTGCTCGTCCAGGTGGTCGGTACGGGCATCGGCGAGGAGCTCGACATCGCGAAGCTCCGCTACCACCGCATCATCGTCATGACCGATGCCGACGTCGACGGTGCGCACATCCGCACGCTCGTGCTGACGTTCCTCTATCGGCACATGCCGGAGCTGTTCGAGCGCGGCCACGTCTACATCGCCGTGCCGCCGCTGTACCTGGCACGGCTGGGCAACCAGCAGAGCTACCTCGAGAAGGACTCGCAGCTTGAGGAGCTGCTCGTGCGCGAGCGTTTCGGCGAGCTCGAGATCCAGGGCCGCGACGACGCGGCAGTGAAGCTGACGCAGGCGCGCTACTCCCGTTTCGCCCGCACGCTGATGGAGTACGTCGGGTGGGCTGCGAGGCTCCGCTCCGACTTCGGGCATCAGGCGGCCGACTTCGTGCTCGCGCACCGGCTGGTCGAGTCGGACGCCAGCTCGGCGACCGACGCCGCGAAGGCAATCAACGGTGCCGGGCCGAACGGCTACGAGCTCGAGCCGGAGGTCGACGGCGAAGCGCTGCGCATACGCGTGACGGAGGTCGAGACGAGCGCGATGCAAAACGTGCTCGTCCCCGCAGAGCTCTTCGGCTCGCCGATCTACGACCGCGTTCGCCAGACGTACCAGCGGCTCGGCGAGATCGTCGGTGCGCTGCCGCCGTTCACGCTGAAGTACGGCAAGCAGACGGCGGACGCGCTGACGTTCGAGGAGCTGCGGGACGCTGCGCTCACGCTCGCGAAGAGCGGCATTCAGATCACGCGCTACAAGGGCCTGAGCGAGATGAACCCGCCGGAGCTGTGGGCGACGACGATGGACCCGACCCGCCGCATGCTCATTCGCGTCGATGTCGAGGACGCCGCCGCCGCCGATCTGTGGTTCTCGCGGCTGATGGGCGACGAGGTCGAGCCGCGGCGCGAGTTCATCGAGCAGAACGCTCTCGAGGTCAAGAACCTGGATGTCTAATCCGCGAAGAATGCTGCGCATTTTTCGCTCCGCTCAATGGAGTTGATCTATGAGTGACCTGACTCCAGAGCCCCTGGGCGCCGGCCGCGTCGAGACACGCGAGCTCGACCAGGAAGTCCGGACCAGCTTCCTCGACTACGCGATGAGCGTGATCGTCTCGCGCGCGCTGCCGGACGTGCGCGACGGGCTCAAGCCGGTGCACCGGCGCGTGCTCTACGCGATGCACGAGGCCGGCCTGCAGCCGAACAGGCCGACGCGCAAGTCGGCCCGTGTCGTCGGCGACGTGATGGGCAACTACCACCCGCACGGCGACTCCGCGATCTACGACGCGCTCGTTCGCCTCGCGCAGCCGTTCTCGATGCGCTATCCGCTCATCGACGGACAGGGCTACTTCGGCTCCGTCGACGGCGATCCGGCGGGGGCTATGAGGTACTGCGTTACCGGCGACACGCGCATACGCACAGCCGACGGCACGCGACGGATCGACGACATCGCCGGCGATGCCGAGCCGGGCTCGGACAAACCGGTTTCGATCGAGGTGGCGGATCGGCTCGGGCGGCCCGTGCATGCATCGATGCTTTTTCACTCGGGTGACCATCCGACGTTCCGTCTGCGGACGGCCGACGGGTTCGAGCTGACGGGTACGGCGAACCACCCGGTTCTCTGCCTCGTCGACATGGTCGGCGTCCCGCTGCTGTTGTGGAAGCGGCTCGACGAGATCGACGCCGGCGACCGCGTCCTCGTCCTGCGCAAGCCGCTTGCCGCAGAGCCGAACTGGATTGCCGAGCGTGACCGGCAGACGGCGATTCTGCTCGGCGCGTTCGTCTCGGAAGGCTGGTTGAGCAAGTCACGCGGCGGGTTCAACAACGTGGACCGCAGCTACTTCGACGCTGTGCTCGCGGCGTTCGACGAGATCGTCGGCGGGACGCGCTACGTCTACGAGCGGACGATCCTGTCGGGGAGCCGTCTGCTGGAGCTCGACATTCAGAACCTCGGCGCCGTCAAGCGCTCGCCGCTTGCCGAGCTCATCGGGCAGGTCAGCGAGGACAAGAAGGTGCCTGAGCTCATCTGGCGGGGAAGCGCCGAGACGAAGCGCTTCTTCCTCCAGTCGCTGTTTGAAGGCGATGGCTCGTGCTCGGCGCTGCCGCGTCGCAGCGTGCAGATCTCGTACTCGACTCGGAGCCGGCGGCTCGCTCGGGACGTGCAGCAGCTCCTGCTCGAGTTCGGTGTCGTGAGCCGCGTGTGTGAGAACGCACGAGGCGAGCTGAAGGTCGTGATCGGGAACCGCCGAGAGGCGCGCCTTTTCGCTCGCGAAGTCGGATTCCTGGGCGTGAAGCAGAGAAAGCTGGAGCGCATCGTCGGTTCGCTTCCGAAGCGCGGCAGTTCGAGGAGTCGCGACACGATTCCCTTCGTCGCCGAATACGTCCGCGCCGAGTCCGCTTCGAGGTGGGTCGACAAGGACTGGCCCCGACGTCACCGGCTCGATCACGTCGAACGTTGGGAGGCCGGCGGAACCGCGATCCTGGAACCGATCGCGAGTGACGAAGTGCGACGGGTCGTCGAGCCGCTTGTCAACGCCGACTACTTCTACGCGACGGTCGAATCGGTGACGTCCGCCGGACTTCAGCCCGTCTACTCGCTGCGCGTCGACAGCGACGACCACTCGTTTGTCACGAACGGCTTCATCAGCCACAACACCGAGTGCCGATTGTCACGAATGGCGACCGAGCTGCTGCAGGACATCGACGCCGACACCGTCGACTTCCAGCCGAACTACGACGAGTCGCGGCGCGAACCGATGGTCCTGCCGGCGCGCTTCCCGAACCTGCTCGTCAACGGCTCATCCGGCATCGCCGTCGGCATGGCGACGAACATCCCGCCGCACAACCTCGGCGAGGTCGTGAGCGGGATCGTCGCGATGATCGACGAGCCCGACATCGACGTCGAGCGACTCTCGAAGCACATCAAGGGGCCGGACTTTCCGACCGGCGGCTCGATCGTCGGCCGCGGCGGCATCCGCGACGCGTATCGCTCCGGCCGCGGCCGGATCAGCGTGCGGGGCCGAGCGCACATCGAGCAACTGCGCGGCGGCAAGAGCGCGATCATCATCACCGAGCTCCCGTACGGCGTTCGCAAGGCCGGCGAGGGCGGCGTGATCGAGAAGATCGCCGACCTCGTGAAGGCCGGGACGCTGACCGAGGTGCCGATGTCCGACGACGCGCTGCAGGACCACTCCGACAAGGAAGGGATGCGGATCTACGTCGAGCTGAAGCGCGAGGCGGTTCCGCAGGTGGCGCTGAACAAGCTGTTCAAGCTGACCCCGCTGCAGACGACGTTCGGCTACAACGCGGTCGCGCTCGTCGACGGCGTGCCGAAGACGCTCTCGCTGCTGGAGCTGATCCGGCACTACCTCGACTACCAGCGCGAGGTCGTCACGCGGCGCTCGAAGTACGAGCTGCGCCAGGCCGAGAAGCGCGCCCACGTCCTCGAGGGCTATCTCAAGGCGCTCGACCACCTGGACGCAGTGATCGCGCTCATCCGCGCCGCGGCTGACACGGATGCCGCGCGCGAGGGGCTGATGAGCACCTTCGACCTCTCCGAGATTCAGGCGCAGGCGATCCTCGACCTGCGGCTCTCCCGGCTGACGAAGCTCGCCCGCAACGAGATTCAGCTCGAGTACGACGACCTGCAGGAGCGCATCGCGGAGCTGCGTGCGATCCTCGGCGATCCGGCGCGCATCGACGGCGTCGTCAAGGACGAGCTGCTCGAGCTGAACGAGCGCTACGGCCGGGGTGACGACCGGCGCACCGAGATCGTGCAGGCGGAGGACGAGCTCGAGCTCGAGGACCTGATCGCGGAGGAGGACATGGTCATCGCGATCACGCGCTCGAACTACATCAAGCGCCTACCCGTGACGACCTATCGCGAGCAGAGGCGCGGCGGCATCGGCGTCATGGGCATGGACCTCAAGGACGAGGACTACATCGAGCATCTGTTCGTCGCCTCGACACACGACTACATCCTCTTCTTCACCAACGTCGGCAAGGTCTATCGGCTGAAGGTGCACGAGCTGCCGCTCGGGTCGCGCCAATCGAAGGGACGCGCGATCCAGAACCTGCTGCCGTTCCGCCAGGACGAGCAGGTGCGTGCGGTGATCCAGACACGCAACTTCGAGGAGGCGGAGTACCTGGTCTTCGCCACGAAGAAGGGTGTCGTCAAGAAGACGAAGCTCGCTGCGTACAACACGCCGCTGCGCTCGGACGGGATCATCGCGATCAAGATGCGCGACGGCGACGAGCTCGTCGGCGTCCGTCACTCGTCGGGCAACGACGACATCCTGATGGTGTCGCGCAAGGGCCAGGCGATGCGTTTCAACGAGTCCGACGTGCGCGCGATGGGCCGCGACGCGTCGGGTGTGCAGGGGATGCGGCTGCGCACCGACGACGAAGTGATCGCGGTCAACATCGCGCACGACGACGCCGACGTCCTCGTCGTCACCGAGAACGGCTACGGCAAGCGGACGCGTGTCTCGGAGTATCCGGTCAAGGGCCGCGGCGGCATGGGCGTGAAGACCGTGCAGCTGACGGAGACGAAGGGGCAGCTCGCCGGCTCGCGCGTCGTCCGTGACGGCTACCAGGTGATGCTGATCTCCGACGGCGGGACCGTCATCCGCATGCCGGTCGACGACATCAAGCGCTCCGGCCGCGCGACACAGGGCGTCATCGTGATGCGGCTGCGTGAGGGCGAGCACGTCTCGAGCCTCGCGCCGGTGGTGGAGGCGGCCGCGGACGACAAGGCGGAGACGCCGGGCGACACGAACGGCGCCGGGCCCGCAAGCGCCTAGCCCAGCCACAAACCTGCGGAAAGAGCAGCCTCAAAGCGGGAGGATTTTGAAGAAAGGCCTTCCCACTCCGGAAGGAGCGCTGTATACCTTTCAAACAAGGGGTTCCTCCGCCGAAGGGAAATGAGGACGAGATGGCAGCCAGTCGACAGGTAGATCTCCTCGAGCCGATCGACCTCGCCGAGCACCTGGGCAAGGTCGAGCTGTACCTCGGCCAGGTCTGTCAGATCGCCGGCATCTCCAAGATGCAGCTGGACTACTGGACGAACAAGGCCCAGATCCCGACGAAGGGCAAGAAGCAGCGGATCTACGACATCGACGCGCTCGAGACCGTGATGCTGATCAAGCAAGCCAAGGACAAGGGCCTCAATCTCGGCGCGGCGATCGACGCGGCGCGTCGCTTTCGCGAGCAGGAGCGCGCCACGGTGCCGCCCCTATCCGTCTCAGAGCCGTAAGCGCTCCGCCGCCTCGTCGGGCGGCAGCGTGTTCACGAAGATCCCGGCGCCGAGCTCCAGGCCTGCCAGGATCGTCAGCCGGGGCAGCAGGACGAGCCGCCAGTCGCGCGCGTCGTGCTCGACCCACGCGTTGAGCGGCACCGGGCCCTCGGCGGCCTGCAGGCGACCGACGATCTCCACCAGCAGGCGAACGGCTGGAGCGAGTAGCCCACTTTGGAGGCCGGACGGATCCGGCTCGACCGGCGCAATCACCGTCTCGTAGGGGAGACGGCTCGCCCACGGACAGCCGGCGACGAGCCCGTCTCCGCTGTGGAACTGCTCGAGGCGTGGACGTGCACGGGCCGGCGCCGGCTCGGGAAGCCACACGAGTTGGGAGTGCGAGTGCGGGAGGCTCGATCCCGCATCACGCCCCTCGTTGACGAGCGCGTGGACGTACCCCGGCACATCGGCTGCCCGTCGCTGCCACGCTCGCGCGACCAGTGCGGCCTCGTCCCCCTCGAGCTCGGCCAGCGAGCGCACGTGCCGGCGGCTGTGCACGACGACCTCCTGGCGCTCGAGTGCCGGGTAGAGGTTCGGAACGACGCGGACGCGCCAATCGCCGTCCTCCGGCAGCACGAGCGTCTGCGGCGGCGTCATGTGCTCGTGGCCCGGGCAGAACGGACATGTCTCGAGCTCCTCAGGCGTCGGCGGATCGAGCGCCGGGCGCCCTGCGCCCGGACGTCTCGCGCGCCCGGGAGCGATCACGGCGATGCGGCCCGACTCGGGCTCACGGCGAACGTCGCCGCTCAGTTCGAACCGTCGACCTTGTCGGCCTTGTCGATGAAGGGGCGGATGAGGTCGATCGGCGCCGGGAAGACGATCGTGGTCGACTGCGAGGCGCCGAGCTCGAGCAGCGTCTGCAGATACCGGAGCTGGAGTGCGACCGGATGGCCGCCGATGGTGATCGCGGCGTCCTTCAGCCGCTCGGCCGCCTGGTACTCGCCCTCGGAGTTGATGATCTTGGCGCGCCGTTCGCGCTCGGCTTCGGCCTGACGCGCCATCGCGCGCTGCATCCCGGTCGGGATCTCGACGTCCTTGACCTCGACGATCGAGACCTTGATGCCCCACGGCGCCGTTGCCTCGTCGATGATCGCCTGCAGGATCGAGTTGATCTTGTCGCGCTCGGAGAGCAGCTCGTCGAGCTGGTGCTGGCCGAGAACCGAGCGCAGCGTCGTCTGCGCGATCTGCGACGTAGCGACCATGAAGTTCTCCACCTGCACGATCGCCGCCTTCGGGTCGACGATGCGGAAGTACGCGACGGCGTTGACGCGGACGGGGACGTTGTCCTTCGTGATCACTTCCTGCGGCGGCACGTTCAGCGTGATCGTGCGCAGGTCGACCTTCACCATCCGGTCGACGACCGGGATCAGCAGGAAGAGGCCTGGTCCCTTCGGGCTCGGCAACAGTCGCCCGAGCCGGAAGATGACGCCGCGCTCGTACTCACGTGCCACCTTGATCGCCGAGAACAGGAACAGGACGATCAGGAAGAGCACGATCGCGATGACGATCAGCGCTGCGCTCATACGGACGATCCTATGTGTTCCTGCGTCTGTTCCGGGCGCACGGTCAGGACGAGGCCGTCCAGCGACTCGACGCGGACCTTCTCACCCGGTCGCAGCTGCTCGCCTCCCGCGGTCCGCGCCTGCCAGAGCTCGCCGTTGACGAAGACGAGCCCCTCGCGGCGAACTTCTCCGACCGCGCCGGCGATCATCTCGGGCGCGACCGAGACCGGCTTGTGACGAACCTGCCACGCCTTGCCGACGGCGAACGCCCAGACGGCGCCGAGCACCACCGCGACCGTGACCACGAGCGGCGCCGACGTGTGGTACGGCGCCGGAGCGTTCTGGAAGAGGAAGATCGCGCCGACCGCCATCGCGATCAGGCCCGCGACGGTCAAGGCGCCGTGCGACGCTACGTGGACGTCGACGACGAGCAACGCGACGCCCGCGAGCAGGAGGATGAATCCCGCCCAGTTCACCGGCAGCACCGAGAAGCCGAACAGCGCCGTGATCAGCGCGACGAGCCCGAGCGCGCCGGGCAGTACGACACCCGGATGGAAGATCTCGTAGCCGATTCCTGCGAGGCCGGCGAGGAAGAGCAGGGTGAGGATGTTCGGGTCGATCAGCGTGTTCAGCAAACGTGTGAAGAAGCCGGGGTGCACGTCGTGAACCTGCGCATCGGCGAGGTGGAGGACGAAGCCGCGCGGCTTCGTCTTGACGCCGTCCGTTTGCTTCAGCAGTGCAGGCAGCGTGGGTGCAATCCCGTCGATGACGTTCATCGCCCTGGCTTCGGTCGCGGTCGCGTTCGTCGCGACGCGGACTGCACGATCGGCCCACTTGGCGTTGCGGCCGTGGCTCTGCGCGAGCGCGCGCAGCGACGCCGCTTCGTGGTTGATCAGCTTGCGGCGCAGGTCGCTGCCGATGTTCCCGCCGCTCGAGTCGATCGGCGTCGACGAGCCGATGTTCGTCTCCGGCGCCATCGCCAGGTAGTCGGCGGCCTCGGCGAGCCAGACGCCGGCCGAGCCGGCGAACGAGCCGTTCGGCCCGACCCACACGAGCACCGGCACCTTCGAGCTGAGCTCGCAGAGGACGATCTTGTCCTTCGACTGCAGAAGCCCGCCGGGCGTGTTGAGGACGATCACGGCCGCGTCGTAGTGCTGCTTAGCTGCCTGCGACAGCTGGTGGCAGAGGTAGTTCTGCGTCACCGGGTTGACGTCGGCGTCGAAATGGATCGCGAGCACGCGCGGCGCCGCTGCGTGGGCCGGCGAGGCGAACGCCAAAAGCGCTCCGAGGAGCAAAAGCCCCCGCAAAACGGCGCTCTTCAACTCGTAAGGATTCTATCAGCGGGGTTGAGGCCGACAGCCGCGGCAGGCACCCTTGGAGCGCGGTGAAGATCTTCCTCGCCGTCGCCGTCGCCTTTCTTGCCGCGCCCGCCGCCGCATTCGGCGAGGTGTCGCTCACCATGCGCGAGGTCCCGCTGCACGGCGAGCGCATGCTCGCGGCTGCGCCGCCGGCGCGCTTCGACATGGTCGGGCTGCACTGGCAGGGCGCGGGCTCGGTCGACTTCCGCACTCATGCGGTGCGCGGACGCTGGAGCAAGTGGCAGCCGGCGGCGCCTGAAGCCGAGGACGTGCCCGACGGCGCGCGCGGGCCTTGGCGGCTCGGGAACCCGTACTGGGTCGGCGCATCCGACCGGATCGCGTACCGGTTGCAGGGGCGCGTCACGCGGCTGCGTGCGTACTTCATCCAGAGCAGCGAAGAGCGTATTCCGTTGCGGCGCGTCTCGGTGACCGGCTCGCCGCCGCTGATCTCGCGGCCGGCGTGGGGCGCGAACGAAGCGATCCGGCGTGCGGCGCCGAGCTACGCGCCGAGCGTCCAGTTCGCCGTCGTCCACCACACCGCGGGCTCGAACTCCTACACCGCCGCGCAGTCCGCCGCGATCGTGCGCGGCATCGAGGTCTACCACGTGAAGGGAAACGGCTGGAACGACATCGGCTACAACTTCCTCGTCGACAAGTACGGCCAGGTGTTCGAAGGCCGGTATGGCGGGGTCGACAAGAACGTCATCGGCGCGCACGCGGGAGGCTTCAACACCGGATCGTTCGGCGTGGCGCTGATCGGGACGTACCAGAGCGTCGCGCCGACGGTGGCCGAGAAGACGGCGCTCGTCAACCTGCTCGCCTGGCGGCTCGACATCGCGCACGTCGATCCGCTCTCGACGCTGACGTACGCGTCCGGCGGCAACGCGCGCTTCCCCGCAGGGACACCTGTCTTTCTGCGTGCCGTCTCGGGCCATCGCGACACCGGCTTCACCACGTGCCCGGGAGCCGTGCTGTATGCGCAGCTCGGCGCGCTCGCGCGCCAGGCGGCGGCTACGGGGTTGCCCAAGCTCTATGCGCCGATCGTGCAGGGACGGCTCGGCAGCCTCGTTCGCTTCCAGGCACGCCTCAGCACGTCGTTGCCGTGGTCGGTGACCGTGTCCGATTCCGCCGGCGCGGTCGTCGGGAGCGGCACCGGGACGAGCAGCGCCGTCGACTGGACGTGGGACGCCTCGACGGCCGCGCAGGTGTCTTACAAGTGGACGATCTCGGCGGGCGCCGACGTACGTCCGGCAACCGGAACCATCGGTACGGCGCCGGTCGCTCTGGCGATCAAGTCCCTGACGGCGACACCGCGCACGATCTCGGACGGAACGCAGATCTCCTACACGCTCACGGCCACGGCAACGGTCACCGCGACGCTTCGCGACGCCGGCGGACACGACGTTGCCACGCTCTTCACGCAGCAGCACCAGCCTGGCAAGCAGACATTCAAGCTGACCGCGACAAACGTCCCCGAGGGGCACTTCGAGCTCGTGCTGACGGCGGCGAACGGCAAGTCCACGGCGACCGCCAGCGTCCCGGTCGTGATCGACAGGACCGTGACGAAGTTCTCGGTCACGCCTGCGATCACGAACCGGGATGTGACCTTCGCGTTCGACCTGGCGCGTGTCGCGGACGTGCGACTCGACATCCGGCGGGCCGGAAAGGTCGTCGCGCCCGTCTACTCCGCGACGCTGGCACCCGGTACGCAGAGCGTCGGCTGGAAAGCGTCCGGAACGCCGGACGGTGTCTATGCAGGCGCGCTGACGACCAGCGGTCCCGTCGGCACCGCGACGCGGACGGTGCTGTTCCGGATCGACACGAAGCCGCCCACGCTGCGGGCGCGCTCGTTCCGCGCGCTGCGCTTCTGGGTGAGCGAGCCGGCGAAGGTGACGCTGATCGTCAACGGCACACGCGTCGTGCGGTTGGTGCGCGCCGGCACGTTCTCGTACCGTCACGGAAGCGTCCGGACGGTACGGATCCTCGCGAGCGACGCCGCCGGCAACGTCAGCCGGACGCTGCGCTTTCCGTAATCCAGCGGTCGTACGCGAGCTCGAGCCGCAGCAGGATCTCCGCCAGGAGCGCCGCACGGTCGATGGGCCGCCCGAGCTCGAGCCGGAGCGAGGTCGGCTCGGTCTCCGCCTCCGCGGGCAGCTGCTCGGCCGTCTGGTTGGCGTTCACGCCGATGCCGAGCACGACGAGGCCCTCGCTCGACTCGGCGAGGATGCCGGCCACCTTGCGTCCGCCGAGGAGCACGTCGTTCGGGAACTTGATCGCCGGATCGAGCCCCGTGGTCTCGGCGATCGCCTCCGCGACGGCGCCGCCGGCGACGAGCGACAGCTCCGGCAGGCGCGGCGGATCGACGGCCGGCCGCAGGAGCACCGACACGAGCACGCCCGTGGCGTGCGGCGAGTCCCAGCTGCGGCCGAGGCGGCCGCGCCCTTCGCTCTGCTCCTCGGCGACCGCGATCGCTCCCTCGGGGTCGTCGCTGCGCAGCAGGCGCTGCGTCGACGCGCACAGCTCCTCGTAGCGATAGATGTGGCCAAAGCGGCCTCGCAGGCGCGGCCGCACGGCGTCCGGAGCGAGCGAGTCGGCCACCGCTCCTACACTAGGCGGCGCGATGCAACTGCCGAGCCGCCGTCGCCGTCCAATTCAGCAGTCCTTCCGCCCGGAGGGGCTACTCGTCTACGCGCGACTGAGCGATCCGATTCTGGTCAAACGAGCAAGCGACGGCGACGAGCACGCACTCGCGACGCTCTGCGAGCGGCACGCGCCGCGCGTCGAGAAGCTCGCGCTCCACCTGCTGCGCGACCGTGAGGATGCGCGCGACGCGTCCCAGGAGGCGCTTGCGAAGCTCTGCACGCGGATCGGCCAGTTCCGTGGCGAGTCGCAGTTCTCGACCTGGCTGCACCGGCTGACGGTCAACGCGTGCCGCGATGTGGCCAACCGGCAGCGCCTCCGTGCGTGCGAGCCCCTCTACGAGGACCGGCGCGCCGTGACCGATCCCGATCCGCTCCTGCGCAACGAGCTCAGACGTTGTCTCTCCGAGATCGCGCCGGAGCAGGCGCGCGTGGTCGTGCTCAAGGACGCGATCGGACTGTCGTTCGAGGAGATCTCCGAGGCGTCCGGGATGCCCGTGGGCACGGCGAAGTGCTACGCCCACCGCGGCCGCAACCGCCTGCGCGAGAAGCTCACGGACATCGCATGACCGTCGTCGCGATCGAGGAGATCCTTCCGCACCGCGACCCGTTCCTGTTGATCGACGAGGTGCTCGAGGTCACACCGGGGGTCGGTGCGGTTGCGCGCAAGACCGTGCGCGCCGACGAGTGGTACCTGCAGGGACACTTTCCCGGGCGCCCGATCATGCCCGGCGTCCTGATCGTCGAGGCGCTCGCGCAGACCGGCGCCGTCGCGGTGCTGAGTGAGCCGGAGAACCGCGGTAAGCTCGCGTACTTCGCCGGCATCGACGAATGCCGGTTCAAGCGGGTCGTCGAGCCCGGTGACGTGCTCGAGCTTCGCTGCGAGCTCGATCGTGTCCGCGGGCCGATCGGCCGCGGCAAGGCCGAGGCGCGCGTCGACGGCGAGCTGGCGTGCAAGGCTCTGTTGACGTTCGCGGTGGAGCGCTAGATGCTCGGCCGGGCTCAGGGCGATCCGATCTCGATCACCGGTCTGGGCGCGTACGTGCCGCGGCGGGTGCTGACGAACGACGAGCTCTCGACGATCGTGGACACGACGGACGAGTGGATCACCGAGCGCACCGGGATCAAGGAGCGGCGGATCGCGGCGCCCGAAGAGGCGTTCACAGACCTCGCGCTACCGGCCGCGCGCGCGGCACTCGCGCAGGCGGGCGTCGAGGCGAGGGACGTCGACCTGCTCGTCTGCGCGACGGTTACGCCGGACATGATGTTTCCGACGTCCAGCGCGCTGCTCGCCGACGAGCTCGGCGCGCCCGATGCCGCGGCGTACGACCTGCTCGCCGGGTGCACGGGCTTCATGTACGCGCTCGTGCAGGCCTACGGGATGATGGCGGCCGGCCTCGCGCAGCGGGCGCTCGTCGTCGGCGGCGACGTTCTCTCGCGGATTCTCGACTGGACCGACCGCTCGACCCTCGTTCTCTTCGGGGACGGCGCCGGCGCGGTCGTCCTCGAGCGGACGCCGCAGCGCGGCTTCCTCGGCTTCGAGCTCGGCGCCGACGGTGGCGGCGGGATCCACCTCTCGCTGCCCGGCAGCGGCTCCCGCCGGATCGAGGAGGCAGTCGGCAACGGCTACGTCCACATGAACGGCCGCGAGGTCTTCAAGTTTGCGACGCGCGTCCTCGTCTCGTCCGCCCAGGCGGTGCTCGATCGCTGCGGCGTCTCGGTCGACGAGGTCGACGTCTACGTGCCGCACCAGGCGAACGTCCGGATCATGGATCACGCCGCGGAGAAGCTCGGCATCCCGCGCGAGCGGATGGTTGTAAATGTTGACCGTTATGGGAACACGTCGTCTGGTTCAATCCCGCTGGCGCTCGCGGAGGCGCAACGGGACGGGCGCTTGAGGAAGGGAGATCTGGTGTTGATGACGGGCATGGGCGCAGGCCTCACATGGGGTTCAGCGCTGATCGAGTGGACGCTGTGAGCGGCGGCGTCGCCTTCTGCTTTCCGGGCCAGGGCTCGCTCGAGGCCGGGATGGGCCGCGAGCTCGCCGAAGCCGTGCCGGAGGCGATGGACGTCTTCACGCGAGGCAGCGAGGCCTCGGGGCTCGACCTCGTCCACCTGTGCTTCGAGGCACCCGAGGCGGAGCTGGTGCAAACCGAGGTGCAGCAGCCGGCGCTCGTCGCGACGAGCCTCGCCGTACTCGAGGCGATCAAGGCCCGCGGGATCAAGCCCGACTTCGTCGTCGGCCATTCGGTCGGCGAGTTCGCTGCGCTGGCGTCGGCGGGCGCGCTGAAGGTCGAGGAGGCGATCGCGCTCGTGCGGGAGCGCGGCCTCGCGATGGCGGAGGCGGCGAAGAAGAACCCAGGCTCGATGGCCGCGATCCTCGGACTCGACGACGAGGTCGTCGAGTGGATCTGCCGTCGGATCCTCAACGTATGGCCGGCGAACTACAACTGCCCAGGCCAGATCGTCGTCTCCGGCGAGAACCCCGCCGTCGACGAGGCCTGCCAGGCCGCGGAGGCGGAGGGCGCGCGCCGCGCCGTGAAGCTGCGCGTCTCGGGCGCGTTCCACAGCCCGCTCGTCGAGCGGGCGGCCGAGCGGCTGAAGCCCGCGATCGACATGGCGCACTTCTCCGAGCAGCACTCGGCCTTCATGTCGACCGTGACCGCCAAGCTCGAGGAGGCCCAGCACTACCGCGACCTGCTCCTGCAGCAGCTGATCGCGCCGGTGAAGTTCACCCAGGCTGCGCGCGAGCTCGTCGGCCAGGGCGTGACGACGTTCGTGGAGGTGGGGCCGGGGAACGTCCTCAGCGGTTTACTGAAGAGGATCGACAGGGGAGTGAAGGCGATCCCCGTCAACAACCTGAAGGCGCTGGACGAGCTGGAGCGCTCGCTTGCCTGAACGGCGGGCCGAGCCCTTCTGCTCGCTCGAAGGCAAGCGCGCGCTCGTCACCGG
>DATIDT010000040.1:0-4020 GCA_035456125.1 Gaiellaceae bacterium | reverse complement strand
AGGGCAGGACGCTGGGGCGACCCAGGCGGCGAAAGCCGACGGAAAGTGGCACAGAAAGGAGACCGCCGACCGGCGAAGCTTCTCTCCGGAGACGCCGAGGCAAGGGTGAAACGGTGGGGTAAGAGCCCACCAGCGTCGTGGCGACACGGCGGCTAGCCAAACCCCGTCCGGTGCAAGGCAAACAGGTCCCGCCAGCAGGCGGCCCGCCGAGGGACCGGGTTGCTGCACAGAGGGATGGTCACCAGAAACAGAATCCGGCTTACAGGCCTGCTACGGAGAAGCCCGCGCCTCGCGCGGGCTTCTCTACTTGTCGCCGTGTTCGCGGCCGCGCCTCCGCCCAATGCGGCGTTGCCGAGTTCGCCGGTCGTCGTGGCAAAAGCGCTGACGGAGACACACGCCGACCTCGAGGCGGCGATCGCGCGCTGGGTGCCGAAGTCGGCGCCGGCGCCGCGTGACGCCATTCTCTACGCCCTCTACGAGCAGCGGCTCTATCGGTTACTCGCGCGCGAGCCGAAGTTCGCCGATGCGGCGCTGCCTACTCTTCCCGACGGCCTGCGCGCAACGACGCGCGATCTCCTCGTCGCGCACCGTGAGCTGTATCGGCTGACGCCGCCGCTGCCGCGACGCGCCGCCGTCACGGTCGGGCCTGCCGCTCCCGCGGCGTCGCTGCTCGCGTACTACCGCGAGGCGGAGCGGCGCTTCCATGTCCCGTGGAACGTGCTCGCGTCGGTCAACTTCGTGGAGTCGAAGTTCGGCAAGCTGCGCAACGCGAGCGCTTCGGGCGCGCGAGGGCCGATGCAGTTCATGCCGGCGACGTGGGCGGAGTACGGCCTCGGCGGGAACGTGCACCAGGCGCACGATGCGATTCTGGGTGCCGCGAACTACCTGCATGCGTCAGGCGCACCGCAGAACCTGAGGCGCGCGTTGCATGCGTACAACCCGTCGCCGGCCTACGTCGATGCGGTCCTGCGCTACGCACGGCGGATGCCGACCATGTTCTACGACCTCTACAACTGGCAGGTGTTCCTCAAGACGCCGCACGGCGAGCGGCGCGTCACGGGCCCGCGCTAGTCCAGATCCGCAACGCTCCGACCGAGCGGAAGCCGAGTCGGAGGTACATGTTCACGGCCTCCTCGCTCGGAGCGAGAACGGCAGGCACCCCGGTGTCCGCGAGCAGCGCCGCTCGTGTGACGGCCGTCCCGTAGCCGTGCCGGCGCGCAGACGCGACCGTCGTCACGCCGAACACGCCGACGGCGTCGTCGAGGACGTAACCCATCGCCGCGGTCACCGGCCGGCCGCCGGCACGCCCGAGAAACATGTGCACCGCCTCGTCCGCGAGCACGGTCGGCGGATGGATCGCGCCAGGCTCGACCGTGTCGGCTTCGTTGCCGAACCCGCAGACGCTCACCGCTTCGAACTCCTCCACCTCCTGCGGGGTCGTCACACGAACGAGCTCCAGGTCCGTCTCCGGTGACGGGGGCAGCGGCCCGGCCGGGCGGTAGAACCACGGCTCCGTCCGCCAGATGCGGAATCCGTGTGGCGTCAGGTCGAGCTCATGCCACACGTCGCCGACGCTCCCGGGCACGTCGGCAAGCACGCGCGACGGAACGCCCGGGTTCAGGGTGATGCCGGCGAGGTAGATGTGCGGCGGCCGGTCGAGGGCGTGCCAGACGCCCGCTCGCCGCTCCGAGCGGAGGCCGAGGGCCGTCAGCCACGACGTATGCCACGCGGCGTAGGCCTCGGCGCACAGAGTCACGGGGTCGCGCACCGGCGCAGCGTACGCGGCTGGATCCCCCGATTTGAGGAAGCCGCTTCTTCCGTCTTCAGCCGAAATGACCTGCAGAACCTGCGGCAACCAGGAGTTCCATGCGGCGAGAAACACCGGAGACCACCTGCTCGGCGTGCTACGGCGCCGGCACCCGCGTGGAAGTGCACCGGTCGCGCCACGAGCTCGAGCGCGTTCTCAGCAAGTACGGCGCCCACGAGGTGCTCGTCGTCGAGGCGGACGCGAACGCGGCAATCCAGTTCGCGCTGCACGGTCGCTACGTGCAGCTCGCCCTCCCGCTCCCGGATCCGCAGGACGCACGCTTCACGTACACACCGTCGGGCAAAGTGCGCACGGCGGCGGCGCGCGAGCGTGCGTACGACCAGGCTTTGCGTGAGCACTGGCGCTCGTTGATCGTCGCCGTCAGGGGGAAGCTGCAATCCGTCGAGAGCGGGATCTCGACGTTCGAGCAGGAATTCGACCCCTTCCTCGTCTCGCACTTGGCTGTCGAGACGAAGAAGCGCAGCCGGAGGGCGCCGAAGGCTGTGAACTGGCTGCTCGGCGGATCGCATTCGCTCGCAATCGCGCTCGTCGCCGCCTTCCTCGTTCCCGCGTCCGCGGTCGGCGCGTTCGCACTGCCGGCCAACGTCGTAGGACGGCTTGCGACGCCGCTGCGGGCGACGACCGTCGACGAGTCGGCGAGCACGGATGCGGACGTCGCGTTGGCGCGCGGCGCCTGGACGCCGTCGAGCGGCGACGCGGGCGCGTCGTCGCCGGACGGCCGGCGGCTGCTTGCGCTGAGGACGGAGCTGCTGGGCAGCGCCGACGAGCAGTCTCGTCAGGAAGCTGCACTGTCCTCGCCGCCGAGCGAGCCCCAGGACGTCCCGCCGCCGCAAGCTGCTCCGGCTACAGCGAGCCCGACCTCGCTGCAGCAGCCCGACTCGCCTGCGCCGTCGAGCCAGCCTGCTGATGCCGGGCCTGGGCCGGACACCGGCCGGAGTGCGACTCCGCCGCCTGCCGAGCCGCCGGCCGCTCCGCCGGCCGACACCGGCGACACGTCGCAGCCGAGTGACGCCGGCGCCGCGCCTGACACGACGACTCAAGCCGACCCTCCCGCTGATACCTCGTCCTCCGAGACGATGCCGCCGGCCGACGGCTCGAGCTCGGTTCTGCCGACGGACGGTTCGCCCGACACCGGTGTGCCGCCGGCCGTTGACCCAACCACGCCGCCCGGCAACGGCAACGGGAACGGCCAGGGCAACGGCCAAGGTCAGGGAAACGGGAACGGGAACGCGAACGGGCAGGGCAACGGCCAGGGTCAAGGCACAGGCCAGGGACAGGGGAACGGTCAGGGGAACGGGAAGGGCAAAGGCGGGAAGTGAGTGCAGTTGCCCGCTGCCGCCGCCAGAGGTAAACGTGCGCTGCTGCTGCGCCGGCTGAGGAGCTCGCGGAAAAGTCCGTCCGGCGTGCAGCGGCCGCCGCGACTCGTCCTGCGGTTCGCCGTCTCGACTGCGGTGCTGCTCGCGCTCGGCGCATTCGTGATCCTCGTCTTCGTGCGCCAGCACGCGGTCTCGCAGGCCGAGAGCGCAGCCATCTTCCACTCACGCTTCGTCGTCCGGTCGGTGCTCGGCGACCGGCTGCGCCCCGGCGACTTCGCGCGACCCGTCAACGCGGATCGCAAAGCGATGCTCGACAGCGTCGTGCAGTCCGACATCCTCGTCGGCGACAGCCGCGCCCTCGAGCTGTACAGCCGGAACGGGCAGCTCACCTACTCGACGAGCAGACGACAAGTCGGAACGATCCCGAGAGACGCCGCGAGAGCGCGCTCGACCCTTGCCAACGGCGATGTCGCGAAGGCGGTCGAGACGATGGACGGCCGCAAAGTCCTGAAGGTCTTCGTCCCCGTTCCGTTCATCGGCTCAGAGCAGCCGGCCGGCGTGCTGGCGCTCGCGCAGGACTACGGGCCGATTACCCAGGCCGGCCGCAAAGGTCTGCTCCCCGTGATCGGCGTGCTGCAGCTCGTGCTGATCACGCTGTACCTGTCGCTCTTCCCGCTGCTGCGCCAAGTCACGAGGCGCCTGCGCGGGCAGGTCGAGCAGATCGAGAAGCTTGCGCTCTACGACGCACTGACAGGCCTCGCGAATCGCCGGTTGTTCCAGGACCGTCTCGAGCAGGCGTTCCTGCACGCGCAGCGGCACGCGACGGGGTTCGCGCTGATGCTGCTCGACCTCGACCGCTTCAAGGAGATCAACGAC
>DATIDT010000039.1:0-18384 GCA_035456125.1 Gaiellaceae bacterium | reverse complement strand
TCTTCCGTGCGGCGCGCGCATGCTCCGCGTGCACGCGTCGCATCAGGTCGCCTCCGCGGAAGCTCCGCTTCCGCTCCGGCCCTTGACGGGGTCTGGCCCCGAAAGGAGCCTGACCCAGCCCTTCGCCTGACGACTCCAACCGCCGTTGGAAAACCTCGACTTGCTCAGACCCCTTCGGCGGCCCCGGTGGCGTTGCTGCGCGCGCGCTCGACGGCGCGGGCAAGCTCGACCCGCGACGAGACGCCGACCTTGCGGAAGATGTTCCGCAGGTGCGTCTCGACCGTCTTCTGACTGAGAAACAGCTCGCTCGCGATCTCCGGGTTGGTCTTCCGGTCGCACACGAGCATTGCGAGCTGCAACTCGCGCTCGGTCAACGATTCGAGCGTCGTCCCGGTAGGGCCAGCGGGGCGCGTGCGTTGCTGGATGCGATACCCGAGCTTGCGCAGCTCCCGCTCCGCCTCGCCGCGGTAGCGGAGGGCCTCACACTCTCTGAAGTCGGCGGCCGAGCGACGCAACTCGGCCGCGGCGCGCTCACGGTCGCCGGCTTGCGCGAGCGCGCGGCCCGCAAGCAGGCGCGAGAGCGCGCCCTCGATGGGCGCTCCCGCTTCGTCGGCGGCGCTCGCCGCTGCGAGCGCGTGCCGGGCTGCATCGGCAGGGTCGCCGCCGTCTAGCTCAACGGCAGCAGAGGCTCTCTCGGCCCACGCAGTCGCCATCGGCAGCTGTACCGCCGCGGCCCAGGTTCGCGCCGCGGCGGCTGCCCGTTCCGCCTCCGCCCGGCGATCGAGCGCGAGCCAGCAGCGCACGAGCACCTCGAGGTACCGCGCCCTGGGGCTCCCGGCGATGAGGGCCAACTCCTCGCCCCCCGCCGATTCGAGGAGCAGCTCGACCGCCCGTTGTGGTTGACCTGTCTCGAGCAGAGCGGAGGCGAGGTCGGCGGCTCCCTCGGCCGAATGGAAGCCACTCTCGGCTTCGTGGCTGAGGTCGACGCTCTCCTGTGCCGTCGCGAGCGCAATGTCCGTGTCCCCGCTCCGGAGCGCGGCGGCCGAACGCCCCAGCAGCGTCCAGCACAGCGCATGCCTGTTCCCCAACAACCGTGCCGCCTCGATGCCGGCGTCGAGCAGCTCAACGGATTCGGCCAACTTCCCCCGCTGCCGCAGCAGCCCACCGAGGGTCGCGGCCAGAAGGAGGAAGAGCTCTCCCTGACCGGTCGCCCGCGCGACGGCAAGCGCGCGGTTGGCGTGCATCTCGCCTTCGGCATACCGGTCGAGATAGAGCTCGACGCCCGCGAGCCAGGCTGCGGCCTCGAGGTGGCCGGCGAGCTCGTCGTCCGATAGAGCGTCGACGAGCGCTGCCGCCTCCGAGCGGTTGGACTCGGCTCGGTCGCCGGCCCCCCTGAGCGAGTCCGCGAGCCCCAGCTCCGCGAGGGCCGCGGCGGTCATCGGGATGTCTCCGAGCCGTCGCGCCGCAGCCACCGCTCGCCCGGCAGCCTCGTGCATCTCCCCGTGCCTGGCACGCCAAAGCGCGTTGACGGTGAGGTCGAGCATGAGCGCGACCGCTTCGCGCGAGTCGTGATCCGGCAGCTCCTCGAGCGCGCGCGTCAACCGCTCGTGCGCCTGGCCCTGCAACCCGAGATTCGTCTCCACGCCCGCACACGCATGGGCGAGCCTCGCGCGCAGCGCGTCGGCGCCGCTGGGCACGATCGCGAGAGCGTCGAGCAGCGTGCTGCGGCTTTCGTTGAACCGGCCGACGGCGGTGAGCGCACGCGCACGTGCGAGAAGGAGCTCGATCCGCTCCTCGGGCAACGCGCTCGCGGGCTCCAGCCGCAGGGCTTCCCCGAACCAGTGCGCCGCACTTGCAGGCGCAAGCCGGACTGCTTCCTCGCCCGCCTCGCGCAGAACGGCGACCGCGTCGACGTCCCCCTCGCGGGCCGAGCGCTCGACGTGATGCGCACGGGAGGATGCGGAAGCTCCCCGCGCCGCGAGCGCCTCGGCGCTTCGTTCGTGCGCGCCCAGCCGCCACCCGGGAGCTGCAGCCTCGTACACGGCGCGGCGGACGAGCGGATGGCGAAACCGGAAGCGTCGCGGTACGTCGGTCGTACGGAGGAGATCGACCTTCAGCAGCTCGTCGATGGCCTTCATGACCGCCGCCTCGTCCATCCCGGATGCCGCCGCGGCGAGCTCCGGCTCGAACGGGTCGCCGGCCACGGCCGCCCCTTCCAGCACGAGGCGTTCGGAGCCCGATAGCAGCGCGAGCTCCTCCCCGAGCGCGGCCGCAACCGTGGCCGGTACGCCGATCCCGGCCAGCGACGTCTCGTCGGGTGGGTTCCATGCAGAGCTCGCACGGTCGAGCGACCGAGCGAGCTGCTCGAGATAGAAGGGATTGCCGCCGCTCTCGACGTACAGGAGGTGAGGATCCACCCGAGCGGCCACGTCGCCGAGGAGCTCTCGAGTCTCTCCGGCGCTGAGCGCTCCGAGCTCGATGCGGGTGATCTGTTCCGCCCGCCAGGCTCGCTCGAGAGCGGCGGACAGTCGCTCGGGCACGTGGCGCGGGCGAGTGGCCAGCGCCAGCAGGACCGGCGCGGCGGGCGGTCGTCGCAGCAGCGCTCCGAGCAGCTCGATCGACGCCGGATCGGCCCAGTGCAGGTCGTCGAGCTCGACCACGAGCGGCTGCGTCGAGGCGAGTTGCTCGAGCAGCGTGCGGACGGCACGGTGGCTCCGATAGCGCTCGTGCTGCAGCGCCGCCTGCCGCCCACCGGCGAGCGCGGTCAACGACGGGAAGACGTGCGCCAGCTCGGTGCGAACGTCGTCGTCGAGCACCGCCAGGCGCTCGGCAGCAAGGCCCCGTACGTACTCGTCGAGTGCGTCGACGAAAACGGAGAACGGGAGGTCGTGCTCGAGCTCGGACGCCGAGCCTGAGAGAACGAGGTGTCCTGCGGCGTCGGCGCGAGCGCCGAACTCCGTCAGGAGCCGCGTCTTGCCGATGCCGGGCTCGCCGACAACCAGGATCGCCGCCGAGTGGCCCTGATCGAGCTCGGCCAGCGCTCGAGCGAACGAACCGAGCTCCTCCGCACGCCCGACGAGGTGGTCGGTCTTCACGCCCATTTTTCCTCGCCCAAGAGGATAAATCAGGGTTCCGCAGGCTCAAAGATGAGGGTGTCGGATCAGGGTGACCCCCTGATGACCGCGCCGCCCGGCAGCGGCAGGCTCGCTCCATGCACCGGTACTTGCTCCACCACAGTCACGAGCCGGACGAGTGTGGCGTCGTCTTCGCGTCGTTCAAGGGGCACCGAAGCCCGCTTCGCCACCGCCCCACGCTTGCCTCCTGTCGCTCGGGCGGGCACGCGATCTGGTGGACGGTCGAGGCGGCGACCGAGCACGACGCGCTCGAGCTGCTGCCCTCCTTCGTCGCCGAGCGCACGACCGTCACGACGGTGAGCGAGGTGCAGATCCCATGACCACACTGCCCCCACCGTCGGCTCGTGAGCTCGCTGCTCGTGAGGGCGACGGCATCTCGGTGCGGCTGCTGTGGCACCCGCGCGAGAACACCGTGACTGTCTCTGTCGAAGACATCCGCGCCGGCGAGTGCTTCGAGCTCGCGATCACCAACGGCGACGCCCTCGATGCCTTCCACCACCCCTTCGCCTACGCCGCCTGAGGAGGAGAAACCATGCCACGCACTCGTCAGAACCTCGCCGCTCGCATGGGCCACTGGAGCGCCGCGCACCGGAAGAAGGCCATCTTCGGCTGGCTCGCCTTCGTCCTCGTCGCATTCGCGCTCGGCGGCATGGCCGGCGCCAAGACTGCCGACCCTACGGCTCCCGGGCCGGGTCAGTCCGGCCGCATGGACAGGATCCTCGACAAGGGGTTCAAGCAGCCCGCGGCCGAAAACGTCCTGATCCGGAGTCGCGCGCATCGCGTCGGCGATCCCGCCTTCGAGGCTGCGGTGGCCGATGTCATCGCGCGGGTCTCGAAGCTCGCCGACGTTCAGCACGTCCATCGCGGCCCCATCGCGAAGAGCGGGCATGCCGCGCTCGTCGCGTTCGACATCCGCGGTGACAAGTCCAAGGCGGCCGACAAGGTCGGCCCGGTCGTGGACGCGGTCGCGGCCGCCGAAGCCGCCAATCGCGGCTTCGTGATCGGCGAGTTCGGCGACGCGAGTTCGCAGCACGGTGTCGACACGGCGTTCGCCGACGACCTCGACAAGGCCGGAACGCTCTCGCTCCCGATCACGCTGATCATCCTCGTGCTCACGTTCGGCGCGCTCGTGGCGGCAGGCATTCCGCTGCTGCTGGCGGTGACCGCAGTGATGGCGACGTTCGGGCTGGTGTTCCTCTCGAGCCACCTGCTGCCGATGGCGTTGCCGACGCCGGCGATGGTGCTGCTGATCGGGCTCGCGGTCGGCGTCGACTATTCGATGTTCTACTTGAAGCGCGAGCGACAGGAGCGCGCCGCCGGCAGGAGCGAACAGCAGGCGCTGGCGATCGCCGCGGCGACCTCGGGCCGCTCCGTGCTGATCTCGGGTCTCACCGTGATCACGGCGATGGCCGGCATGTTCCTCACCGGCGACTCCACGTTCGCCTCGATCGCACTCGCAACGATCCTCGTCATCGCCGTCGCCGTTCTCGGCTCGTTGACGGTGCTGCCGGCGGTGCTCTCGCGGCTCGGCGACAAGGTCGACCGATTCCGCGTACCGCTCGTCGGGCGCCGGACCCGCCACGACGACCGTGAGGGCCGATTCTGGGGCGCAATCGTCGACCGCGTCCTGCGCCGGCCCGCGCTTTCGGCGCTTCTCGCCGCCGGGCTGCTGCTGGCGCTCGCCGCGCCGGCGTTGCAGCTGACCCTCGCGCCTCAGGGGCCGGAGTCGTTCCCGCAGTCACTCGAGGTGATCAAGACCTACAAGCAGATGCAACAGGAATTCCCCGGCAAGGCGTTGCCGGCAAACGTCGTCGTCAAGGCCCCGAGCGTGCACACGCCGCCGATGCAGCGTGCGATCGCGCAGCTCGAACGGCGGGCGGTCGCCGGCGGCCACGCGTTCGAGCCGATCAGCGTCGAGGTGAACAAGCAGGGCACGGTGGCGAACATCACCGTCCCGATCGCGGGGAACGGGACGAACGACGCATCCGCCGCCGCGCTCCGCGCATTGCGCACGACGATCGTGCCCGAGACGGTCGGCGCCCTTCCGAACAGCGAAGCCGGCGTCACCGGGATGACGGCCGCATGGAAGGACCAGCGGGACGAGCTCAAGTCGAACCTCGCGCCCGTCGTCGCCTTCGTGCTGCTGTTCGCGTTCGCGCTCATGCTCGTCGCATTCCGTTCGATCGTGATCGCGATCAAAGCGATCCTGCTCAACCTGCTGTCTGTCGCAGCCGCCTACGGCGTGCTCGTGCTCGTCTTTCAGCACGGCGTCGGAAAGGGCCTGATCGGCGTCAGCTCCGCCAACGGGATCGAAGCGGTCATCCCACTGCTGCTGTTCGTGATCCTGTTCGGCCTTTCGATGGACTATCACGTCTTCATCGTCAGCCGCATCCGCGAGCTGTACGACCGCGGCGAGACGGTGGACGACGCGGTCTCGCACGGCATCAAGTCCACCGCGAGCGTCGTCACGAGCGCCGCGATCGTGATGGTCTGCGTGTTCTCGGTCTTCGGCACGCTCTCGGTGCAGCTCCTGAAGCAGTTCGGCGTCGGGCTGGCAGCGGCGATCCTGATCGACGCCACGATCGTGCGTGCCGTGCTCCTGCCGGCGACGATGAAGCTGCTCGGCAGGTGGAACTGGTACCTGCCGAGCTGGCTCGAGTGGTTGCCCCGGCTCGAAGCCGGTGCGTACGAGCCGGAGGACGAGCCGGAGCCGGAGGCGGCACCTAGCGCCGTCGAGCGGGCGCGGGGACGCGTCTTCACTCCTGGACGCATCACCGGCCTCGTACTGATGGGCATCGTCGTGCTCGCGCTCGGCTACCTCGGCTCCGGGTCCGCCGCGGTCTCGGTGCCCGACGGCGCGAAGGCCGGCCAACTGTCCCTGCATTCGTGCCACTACGGCACGGAGCAGGGCAGCTACGCCGCGGATTGCGGCACGCTCGTCGTCCCGGAGAATCGGGCCAACCCGCGCACGCGGCTGATCGCACTGCCCGTGAAACGCATCCGTGCCCGCTCCAACCGCCCCGCAGCGCCGATCTTCCGCCTCCAGGGCGGTCCGGGCGTGACCAACATGGACTTCGCGAAAGCAAGCAGATTCGCGAAGAACCACGATGTCGTCCTCGTCGGCTACCGAGGCGTCGACGGCTCGGTCAAGCTCGACTGTCCCGAGGTCGAGTCCGCGGTCGCGCGCTCGACCGACCTGCTCTCGGCGAAGACCTTCCGGGCCGACAGCGACGCATTCAAGGCCTGTGCGACGAGGCTCCGCAACGACGGGATCGACCTCGCCGGCTACGGCGTGCCGCAGCAGGCCGACGACCTGGAGGCCGCGCGCGTCGCGCTCGGCTACAAGAGCATCGACCTGCTGAGCGAGAGCGCCGGGACGCGCGTGGCCATGGTCTACGCATGGCGCTATCCGAAGCGCGTCCACCGCTCCGTGATGATCGGCGTCAATCCGCCCGGCAACTTCCTCTGGGACCCCAGAGTGACCGACGAGCAGATCCGTCGCTACGCCGCGCTCTGCGCCGCGGACGCGAGCTGCAGCAAGCGGACCGACAACCTGGCCGCGACCCTACGCAAGACGTCCGCCGACATGCCCGACCACTGGCTCTTCCTGCCGATCCAGAAGGGCGACGTCCGCGTGGCGTCGTTCTTCGGCCTGATGGAATCCACGTCCGACTCGGCACCGCTCTCGGCGTCGATGACGCTCGGCTCCTGGCTTTCGGCCGCCGAGGGCGACGCGAGCGGCTTCTGGTTCGAGTCGCTCCTCGCAGGCCTCTTCTACCCCAAGGCGTTCGTCTGGGGCGAGTACGCCGCCGTCGCCAGGTCCGACGCCGCCGCAGCGAGGGCGTACTACTCCTCGACGCGCGCCCGGCGGAGCTCGACCCTCGGGAAAGGCCAGCCCGGCACCGACTTCCTCTGGAGCGGCGGCCGCCTCGTCGATTCGTGGCCCGCCTCGGCGGGGGAGGACGAGTACAGCCGCGTACGGCAGTCGATGGTCGAGACACTCCTGATCGGCGGAGCACTCGATCTTGCGACGCCGCCCCAGGTCGCCGCCCGTGAGCTCCTGCCGTATCTGCCCAGGGGCCATCAGGTGGTGCTAAGCGGCTTCGGGCACACAGACAGCTTCTGGGCCGAGCAGCGGCAAGCGGGCACGCATCTGATCAACACCTTCCTCGACAGCGGCCGAGTCGACACCACGCTGTACAAGCCGCAAAAGGTCGACTTCACGCCGGAGGTCAGCGATGCCTCGATCGGCAAGGGGTTCGCAGGCACGATGGCCGCCCTTGGCCTCCTCACCGCCGTCTCGCTCCTGTGGATGGCCCGTCGCGTCCACAAGCGCGGGCACTTTGGACGGAAGTCGAGCGCGATGCTGCGGTCGCTCTACCCGATCGTCCTCGGTCTCGGCGGCTGGTTCGCCGGAGTCCTGCTGGTCGTGACGACGATGCCGACGGTGCCGCTGGCCGACCCGCTCCTCGCGGCGCTGTCGATCGGCGTGCCGATCGGTCTCGGCGTCTACTACGCATGGACGAACCAGGACTGGTCGGCGCTCACGAAGTCGGTGGGAATGACGGCTGCGCTCGGTGGAGCGTTGGTGGGCGCGTGGCTCGGTTTCGGCCTCACCGAAGACCTGACACGACTGTTCACAGCGGTCGCCGGATCGGTGGTAGGAGCGAACCTGCTCCTGGTCGGCCTCGACATCGCCTGGGACCTCCGGGCTCGGAACCGCTTCGCCGCGTCCAAGGCGAAAGAGGCATTGGCGCCGCGCACCTCGGCGGGGTAACAGGCGCTCTATCCGCATCTTCCGGAGCCGGATCGTCATCCGGCTCCGGCTCGTGAGCTCGCTTGTCATCTGCTCGTCAATCGGCCAGGATGACTGCCAGAGCCGGGGAGGTTCGAGAGGGGAAAGACGATGGCGGAGCTGGCGCAACCGCTGGTCGCAACGGCCGACCGCGCTTCCCACAAGCTGCGGCGCGAGGTCGGCCTGCTCGGGCTCGTGTTCGCGTCGCTGGGCTCGATCATCGGCGCGGGCTGGCTGTTCGCCGCGCTGTACGCCGCCTCGTTGGCCGGCCCGGCGGCAATCATCTCGTGGCTCTTGGGAGGCGGCGCGATGATGTTGCTCGCGTTGACCCACGCCGAGCTGGGTGCGGCGTATCCGGTGGCCGCGGGGAACGCTCGGTTCCCGCACTATGCCTTCGGCAGGCTGATCGGCTTCACCGGCGGCTGGGTTGCGTTCCTGGGGGCGGTGACCGTCGGACCGATCATGGTCGAGGCAACGCTCCTCTATGCGTCGAACTACGTCTCCTCGTTGACGACGGTCTCCGGCGGCAGACCCGTCCTGACGGCCCAGGGTTATGTCGTCGCCGCATTGCTGCTGCTTCTCTTCTGCACGATCAACGTGATGGGCGTCCGTTGGCTCACCAAGACAAACACGATCGCGGTCTGCTTCAAGCTCCTCGTCCCGGCCCTGACGGTCGTCGCCCTGCTCGCGACGTCTCCGCACTGGGGGAACTTCAGCGCCGCCGGCGGCTTCATGCCGTACGGGTGGAAGGGCGTCTTCCTCGCGCTCTCGTCCGGCGGCGTGGTGTTCGCATGCCTCGGTTTCGAGCAGGCGGTCCAGCTCGGCGGCGAGAGCCGCAGACCGGGCCGGAACATCCCGATCGCGATCATCGGCGGCATGCTCGTCGCCGTCGGTCTCTACATCGGCCTGCAGGTCGCGTTCATCGCGGCGGTCGACCCGTCGAGCCTCGCAAACGGATGGAGCGCCGTCTCTGTCTCCGGCAAGGCCGGGCCGTTTGCCGCACTGGCGACGGCACTCGGGCTCGGCTGGCTGGCGGTGCTGATCTACACGGACGCGATCGTGTCGCCCGGCGGCACCGGTCTTCTCTACACCGGTGCGAGCGCGCGTCTGTCGTTCGCGCTCGGCAGGGGCGGCTTCATCCCCCGGCCGTTCGCAGAGCTCACGCCGAGAGGCGCGCCGTTCTTCGCGATCGCGTTCTCGTTCCTCTGCGGCCTGTTGCTCTTCCTGCCGTTTCCGGGCTGGCAGCAGCTCGTCGGCTTCATCTCGGGAGCGGCCGTGATCGCGTACGCGATGGTGCCGCTGTCGCTCGGAGCTCTCAGGCGTCAGGATCCGGCGCGGTCGCGCCCACTCCTGCTCCCCGCTCCATCGGTAGTGGCGCCCGCGGCGTTCGGCGTTGCCAGCGAGATTCTGCTCTTCAGCGGCTGGGCGGTCGTCTGGAAGCTGATCGTCGCGATCCTGATCGGCTACGCGCTCCTGGCCGTCTCGAGGGCCACGGATTCGAACGCGCGAGCGCTGCCGCTCGACTGGCGCAGCGCAGGCTGGCTCTGGCCGTACCTGGCGGGGATGACCGTCATCTCGTACCTCAGCTCGTTCGACACGCACACAACGAGCTCGATCCCGGTGCTCGGCCTCGAGGGGCCGCGCAACACGCTCACGTTCGGCTGGGACATCCTCGCTGTCGCCGTCCTCAGCCTCGCCGTCTATGCGCTCGCAATCCGGAGCCGGCTACCCGCTCGACGAGCGCTCGATTACCTCGGCGACCTGACGCTCGAGTCAGACGTTCCTGCGCAGTAGCACGAACCCGAGCGGTAGGAGCGCCATGAGCGCGACGTACGGGCCGAGCGAGACGCGGGTGTGCTGCTCGCGGAGAGTGGTGTGCGGGCCGGTGCCGACAAGCGACTTCGTCTGCGAGATCAGCTGCGCCGGATCGGCGCTGAGGACGTCGCCGCCTCCCGCCGCCGCGAGTCGCTGCGCCTCCTGATTCGACTGCGGATCCGGCCGGTAGCCGGGATCGACGTGATTCTTCGACAGGTAGATCTTCTCGTCGGCGTTCCAGAGGTGGACGAACAGGACGTGCACGTCCCCTTTCTGGAAGTCCCGGTGCAGCAGGTTGTCGTCGAAATAGTTGCTCTCGCCGTCGCTGAAGACGACGAGCACCCGCTTCCCGATGCTGGGCGGGTAGTAGTTGTTCGTCGCCGTGTCGCCGATCGTGCTGAAGTCGGTGGCGAGGTCGTTGGTGCCGTCCGGAGGCGGGCGTTCGATGCCGACGGCGTCGCGCAGCACCGAGTCGAACACGTTCGGGTCGAGCGTCGGGAACAGGTGCGGCAGGACACGGTCGGTCAGCGACGCGACGCCGAACGGGACCTCGGGGATGCCGTGGCGCAGCTGCAGCGCGAGCTGCTTCGCGCGCTGGAGCCGGGTCGGCGCGCCCGCGCCGCTGCGCGCGAGCATCGAACGCGACACATCGAAGAGGACGTAGACCTGCGCGTCGGAGCGCCCGCTGTGGCTCTGCGTTCCCGAGATGACCGGCTGCGCTGCGGCGATCGCGAGCAGCGCCGCGACGGCGCAGATGGCTATCGGAATCCCGAGCCGCGTGCGCAGGGGGGGCGGCGTCAGGCCGATGCGCCCCGAGACTCGCCGCGCCCGCTCCTCGAGCAGCGCGAAGGCCGCGAGCGGCACGACGACCGCAACGGCGACCCACGCGCCCCACGGCGACAGAAACTCCATCTAGTAGCCGCTGCCAGGCTTTGCCAGCGCGGCGCCGCCGCCGCGGCCGGGGCCGTGGGCCGCGCCGCCGCCGGTGCTCGTCGGCTGTTGCCGCAACAGGCGCAGCGCGAGCTCGAGATTGAACTTCGCGTCCTCGTTCGACTGGTCAAACGTCAGCGCGCCGCGGAACTCTCGCGACGCGAAGAGCAGGAAGCGCAGGCGCTGGCCGGGGTCGTCCGTCGAGGCGAGCGCGAGGCCGAGGATCCCGAGCAGGTTCGCAGCCTGCGATCGGCGCGCCTGGTTCTTGCCTTCGCGAATGTACGCCGCGAGCGCAACGGTGGCCTCGCTGCGGATCGCGTCGATGTTGGTGTGCTCCCACTTGTTCGCCCGCGGCTGCGCGAGGTAGAAGTGCCGCAGCGTGTCCCGGTAGAAGAGGTCGTCGTCGACGCCGAGCAGCCGCTTCGCGGCGTGGAACGGAACGAGCTCGTTCGGCTGCCACAGGTCCGTGCGCGTCGGCGCGAACCGGAAGCGCACGTCGTCGCGGGCGAAGGCCGTGTTCCAGCGGCCGACGTCGACGGCGAGCAGGAGGAGGACGACCGCCGCACAGGCGGCCGCGATTGCCGCGACGAGCCAGCGCCAGCTCATGCGCTCGTCCTCGGCACGGGGAGTCGTCCGTTCCAGTGCTCGTTCGCGGCCAGACCTGCGAGCACGAGCAGAGCCAGGACGATCAGCACCCACGCGGTGTGCCCGCCCTCGGCGCCCTCCGTCTGACCGACGCCGCCGCTCGAGCCGCGGAGCGGGTGCGTGAACGCGCCAGGGCCGGCGAGGTTCTTGAACAGGTCGAGGTTGTCGGTGCGCGGCGTCACGGCGACGATCCGGAACGGGACGCCCTGGGCGCGGAACTGGTTGAACGTCAGCGCCACGCGCGGGACGTCGTCGGGCGCCGTGTCGAGGTCGCTGACGAGCAGGATCGGCCCCTTCGGCTGACCGGCCCGCTCGAGCGCGGCGTGCGCGACCGCGAGCCCGGAAGAGATCTGCGTTCCTCCGGAGAAGCTCGTCGTCCACGGGTTCGGCGGATACGGATCCGGGCCGGGCTTCGGCCGCACGGCGGCAAAGTACCGCAGCAGCGGTTGCAGCTCGACGGACGGCGATCCCGGCGGCAGCAGCTCGTACGCGATGTCGGAGAAGGCGACGAGGCCGATGCGCGTGTGCGCGTCGATCAGCTGCTGGAGGACGTTCGTGATCGTGCGGTTCGCCTCGGGCTTGATGCTGCGCGACACGTCGAGCACGAGCATCCCGCCCGTTCCTCCCGGGACGAGGCCGCGGTTCGCGGCCGCCTTGCTGCGCCCGGTGTCGATCGCCGCGACCACGAGCCCGACGAGGACGACGGCGAAGACGATTCGCAGCAGGATCGTGCGCCGCACTGCCGGCGCAAGCGTCGCCGTCGTCCCGATCGGGATCGTCGGCCCGCGCACGGACGTCAGCAGCCTACGCAGCGTGTCCATTCGACCTCTGGTCGATGACGCGGCGAACGTCGAGCGTGAGCGGTTGCGTGAGCGTCGGCAGCGGCGTCGGCTCTGCCCACGCGAGCTGCTTCGCGACGAGCGCGAGCTGCGGCTCGCCGCTGCGCGAGAGCTCGTGCGAGAGCAGCTCGAGTGCCTTGCGCTTCTCCGGGGACTCTGCCGGCGCACGCTCGACGAGCACGACCGCGCGCTCGAGCGGGCTGAGGACGCGCAGGCGCAACTTCCCCGTGACGACGAAGCGGATCAACGCGAACAGGGCGAGCGCAAACAGCAGTCCGCTCGCGATGAAGAGAACGAGGCGGAGCGTGTGCGGCGAGCGTCCGTACGACACCGGCAGCGGATCGGTGGTCGCGCGCCAGCTCGGCTGCTCGAACGGGTCGGCGCCGTTGAGGTCGTTAACGGTCGTGCGCGGGCCGATCGTCGTCGCCTGCCACGGCAGCCGGAGCGTCTGCCGGCCGCCGCTCGTCGACGTGTAGAAGACCCGCGCGGGTGGGAACTGCACGTGCACCGGTGCCGGCTTGTCTTTCGAGAGGCACAGGTTCGTCAGGCAAATGAGGTTCGCCGTGTAGACGAGGTGGGTCAGCCGGCCGGTGTCCTTGCGCGTGACGCTCGACGCGCCGATGCTGACGAACGGCTCGAAGTGCGTGTTGAAGCCGATGCGCGACGGGTCGACTCGCTCGCGGTCGACGATGACCTGCACCGAGGCGCGGACGCTGTCGCCGAAGAGCGTCGCCGACCGCGACATCTGCGTGTTCCCTTCGACCGGCTGGGCCGGCACAGCGACGTGCGACCCGCCGGTCAGCAGCGTGGCCAGAAGGACGGCTGCGACGACCGCGCCGGCGGCACCGGCGGCGATCAGCAGGCGCCGGCGCGTCACCACCACTGCCCCCGCGTCACGATGCGCTCGTCGGCCCACTCCAGGAACGCGTTGAAGATGTCGCCCCGGTCCGACGTCGTCACGAGCACCGGGCCGAGGTCGAGCGTGCGGAACAGAGCCAGGAGCTCAGCCGCTCTGCGCTCGTTCTGCTCGCGCATCGACGCCGCCTCCCGGTCGCTGAGGCGCACCGTCACGAAGCGGCCGCTCGTGTGGTCGAGGAACGGCAGGACGACGCCGCCGACGTCCGGGAAGCTGCGCTCCCAGACGGGATCCTGAATGACGACCGGGACGATGTCCCAGCGGCGCTCGATAGCCGCGATCCACGCCTGCTCGTCGAACGGCATCAGGAAGTCGGACAGGACGAACACGAACGTCCCGGCCGGCAGCACCGGCTGCGTCTCGGCGAGGAACGTGAACGCGTGCGCGAGGTTGTCCTCGGGCGCGTCGAAGGAGCCGCCGAGCGCCGGCCCCGGCAGCTCGTGGTGGGTGCGCGGCGGCACCCACTGCTCCTCCTCGCCCCCCAGATCGAGATAGCCGAGGAAGCCGCGCGCAGCGAGTGTCGCCTCGACGATCAAGCCGCCGGCCTGCCGCATCGCCTCCGGTTTGTCCAGCCACGGCAACGGCCGCGGGAAGAGCGACATCGCCGGCCGCCGGTCGCTGAGCACGACCACGCGCGGCGCCTCCTCGGCCAGGTACTCGCGCACGATGAACTCGTCGGCGCCGTGCGCGGACGACAGGCGCGCCGACGCGGCCCAGTCGATCGAGCGCGCGTCGTCGCCGGGGCGGTACGGACGCGAGCCCGCAACGTCCGACCCCATCCCGCGGCGCACGCTCGTCATCCCGCCGAACGGAAGCCCCGCAAACCGCCGGCGGGGAGCGAGCGGAAAGGTGACCTCGGTCGCCGTCAAGCGCTAGTCGCTCGGTTGGCCCACGGGAAGCCGCTCAGGAGCGCGCTGCTCCTCCGGCGCTGCGGCCGCCGGCCGCGGCGCCGCCGCGAAGCACTTCTCCGCGACGCCCTCGACCGCGGCGTCCCAGCCGATACGTCTGGCCTCCGCGAGGAACGTCGGGCGGAACACGATGCGATGCAGTAGCACGGCGGCGAACAGGTGCTCGATGTCCTCCGGCACGACGTACGGGCGGTGGTCGAGCAGCGCCCACGCACGCGCCGCGCGCTCGAGCGCGAGGCTGCCACGGACCGACGCGCCGACGGCGACCTCCTCGAGCCCGCGCGTCGCGCGGACGAGCTCGACGATCCAGCGCTGCAGCATCACGTCGACGTAGACCGCCGTAACGGCCTCGCGCATCCCGTGCACGTCCTCGACCGTGATCACCGGCTGCAACCGGCGCAGCGGGTGACCGTGGCGCTGCTCGTCGACGATCTGGAGCTCCTCGTCGGATGACGGATACCCGAGCGCGGTCTTCAGGAAGAAGCGATCGAGCTGCGCCTCCGGCAGCGGGAACGTTCCCTCGTACTCGATCGGGTTCTCCGTGGCGATCAGCAGGAACGGATCCGGCAGCACGCGGGTCTGCCCGTCGACCGTGACCTGATGCTCGGCCATCGCCTCGAGCAGCGCCGACTGAGTCTTCGGCATCGCGCGGTTGATCTCGTCGACGAGAACGACGTTCGCGAAGATCGGGCCCGGGCGGAACTCGAAGTCGCGGTCACGCTGGTTGTAGATCGCGAGGCCGGTGACGTCCGTGGGCTGCAGATCAGGCGTGCACTGGATTCGCGACGGCGTCGCGCCCTCGACCGTCCCGGCGATCGCGCGCGCGAGCACGGTCTTCGCCGTCCCCGGCACGTCCTCGAACAGGACATGCCCGCCGCACAGCAGCGCAGCGAGGACGAGCTTGATCTCGTCGCGCTTGCCGTGCACCACCGTCTCGATGTTCTCGAGGAAGCGGTCGGAGAGCTCTGCGGCCTCCTGAAAACGGTTCGAGCCCTGCAGACGAGCCACCTCGGTCGGTTCCATGAGCCTCCTCGATTCTAGGGGGGTCGTGCAGCAGCAGCCGCTGTCTGTGACTACCGGAGCCGCTATTTGTTAGGAACGAATGAGCAGGCGACCCACCATCCGCGACGTCGCCGCCCGGGCCGGCGTCTCGATCGCAACGGTCTCGCGAGTGCTGAACAACCGGGGGGACGTCAGCCTCGCGACGCGCGAGCGGGTGCGCGAGGTCGCGCGAAGCGTCGGCTACAGCGCCGATCCGGCCGCGCGAGGGCTCGTCACGCAGCGGACGCAGCTCGTCGCCGTCGTCGTGGGCGACAACGCCGGGCACCGCGACCTCTCCCTGCTCTTCTTCGGACATGTGCTGGCGGCGATCTCGCGCCGGCTCGCCCGTGCGGACTACGAGGCGTTGCTGCTCCAGCCGGTGGAGCTCGGCGTCCACCACCGCTTCGACGCGGCGATCCTGATCGGGGTCGACGGCAGCGACCCGCTCGTCACGGACCTCTGGATGCGCTCGATCCCGTACGTCGGAGTCGACGTGCGCGTGGGCGGACGGCGGAACGCGTTCGTCGGCTCCGACCACGGCCAGGGAGTGCGCCTCGCGCTCACGCACCTGCACGAGCTCGGGCACTACGGAATCGCGCACATCGCCGGTGCGCGGAACACCGTTGCGGGCGCCGATCGAATCGCTGCGTTCGAGCACGAGACGCGTGTGCTCGGGCTCGACCTCCCGGAGGGTTACGTCAGGGAGGCGGACTTCTCGTCGGCCGGCGGATACCAGGCAACGGCCGCGCTGCTCGCGCTGGACGCGCGTCCGAGCGCGATCGTCGCAGCCTCCGATCTGATGGCGCTGTCAGCTCTCCAGGCGATTCGCGACGCGGGCCTGGAGCCCGGACGCGACGTCGCCGTCATCGGCTTCGACGACATCGAGGCAGCGGCGCTTGCATATCCGCCGCTGACGACAATCCGCCAGGACCGCGAGAAGCTCGGCACGCTCGCCGCAGAGCGCGCACTCGAGCTGATCGAGCACGCGGACACCAACCCGCCGGACACGATCCTGCCCGTCGAGCTCGTCGTACGTAGCTCGACTGGGGTCTGGCCCTGCGGGCCAGACCCCAGCAGTTAGGTACGCCGCTTCGCGGTGAACGCGCGCGGGCAAAGCCGGCGCGCTCTAGTGCTGCTCGGCGATTGTGCGCTTCCGTGCGGCGCGCGCATGCTCCGCGTGCGCGCGTCGCATCACTCCGCCTCCGCGGAAGCCGCGCTTCCGCTCCGGCCTCGACGGGGTCTGACCCCGAAGGGGTCTGACCCCAGCAGTTCGATTCGAAGCCCTCCTACCGCGGTTGGATTCGGTCGCGCGCAAGGCTGGGGTCAGACCTCCTGCGGGGGTCAGACCCCTACCCGGGGCGGATCGCGCCCAGCACGCCGTGGATGTCGACCTCCGTTGCGCCGTGCCAGCGGTGCGGGCCTGCGGCGTAGAACAGCGTCGTGCGCGGGCCGGCGCCGGCTCCGTTGCCGAATGCGATCCCCCACACCCCCGGCGCCTTCACCGGGAGCCGTCCATGCAGTCGCCAGCCGTTGCCGTCGCGCGCGTACGCGTTGATCGCACCCGTCCCGAAGTTCGCGACCAGCAGGTCGCCCGAGAAGCGGCCGAATCCCTGCGGCGCGAGCGCGACGCCCCATGGCTCGTCGAGCTCCTCCTTGTTCCCGACCCGCGCCACGAGTCGGCCGTCGAGATCGAACTCGTCGACATAACCGCCGGTCGGGGCGTCGTTCCCGTCCACCGGCGCACGCCACGCGTACGTCACGAAGATGCGGTCGCCGACCGCCTGAATCCCGAACGGCGCGTACCACACGGGAATCGCGGGCTCGGCGAACGCGCCGCTGCGCCGCAGCGGGCGCCAGCGCGAGTCGTAGACGAGCACGCGGGCGTTGTGGAAGTCCGCGACGTAGAGGCGGTTGCGCGCGATCGTCAGCCCACGGAAGACGGCGCCGGTCGGCCCGTCGTCGACCGCGACGACTGCCTCGGTCGACCAGCTGTCGGGCACGACTGGGCTCCACGCGCGGATCGTCCCGTCTTCGCACGCATAGAGAAAGCGGGCGGAACCTGCCGCGCGGCCGGCGCGGACGACGAAGCCGCGGCCGCCGTAGTAGACGACACCCGTCGGCCCGCCGACGACACGCACCGTCAGCGCCTGTTTGCGGCCGCCGCCGTCGTAGAGCGTGCTAGACGCCCGCGCCTCGTTCGCGACCCACCACGGCCCCGTCGGGCTCGCCGCTAGGCCCCACGCGTTGACGAGCTGGCGGTCGGAGCGGTCGGACGCGACGGTGCGCCCCACGAAGCGGTCGAAGCGCGCGCTGCTCGCCGATCCCGCCGCCGCCAGCGCGGCAATCGCGACGGCAACGGCGAGGGCCTTCACGTCACGCGGCGGCGATCGGCGACGGGCGCGGCGCGTCGCGCCGGCTCGCGATCAGGTCGCGATACCAGTAGAAGCTGTCCTTCGGCACGCGCTCGAGCGTCGGGAAGTCGACGTAGACGATCCCGAATCGCTTCGAGTACCCGAATGCCCACTCGAAGTTGTCGAGCAGGCTCCAGACGAAGTACCCCTTGACCGGCGCGTCGGCGGCGATCGCGCGTCCGACCGCGGCGATGTACGACTCGAGGTACGCCGTCCGCTCCTCGTCGTGGACGTGGCCGTCGTGCACGCGCACGTCCGGGAACGCAGCGCCGTTCTCGGTGACGTAGATCGCCGCCGGCTCGTAGTCGCGCGCAACGCGGACGAGCACGTCCTGCAGCCCGTCCGGGTACACCTCCCAGCCCATGTCCGTGTGCTCCGCCTCGGGGTTCCCGACGACTCGCGGCCCGTCCGCGCCGGCCGCGACGATGAAGCGCGAGTAGTTGTTGACGCCGAGGAAGTCGAGCGGCGCCGCGATCGTGTCGAGGTCGCCGTCGTGCACATGCGACGCGACGAGCTCGTTGCGGTCGAGCAGGTCGGCGGGATACGAGCCGCGGAAGATCGGGTCGAGGAACCACCGGTTGTCCTCGCCGTCGCGGCGGTAGGCCGCGGCTTCGTCCTCCGGCGTGTCGGTCGCGGGATAGATGTGCGCGAGGTTCAAGGTGATCCCCACGCGCGCGTCGGGCGACAGCTTGCGGATCGCCTCCACGGCCCAGCCGTGCGAGAGCAAGAGGTGGTGGGCGACGGCGACGGCGTCCACCTCACTCGTCCGCCCCGGCGCGTGCACGCCCCAGGCGTTGGCGACCCACGAGTAGACCCACGGCTCGTTGTGGGTGATCCAGTGGCGCACGCGGTCGCCGAGGCGTCCGACGACTGCCTCGGTGTACTCGACAAACGCCTCGGCCGTCGACCGTTCCCGCCAGCCGCCCTCGTCTTCGAGTGCCTGCGGCGTG
>DATIDT010000038.1:0-19666 GCA_035456125.1 Gaiellaceae bacterium | reverse complement strand
GGTGCCGCCCTGCTTCGACGAGGAGCGCGAGGAGCTCGAGCCGGACTTCTTGCCGCCGCGGCTCGATGCGCCCGGCGAATTCGAGATCCGCGCGGCGCGCTCCTTCGACATGCCCTTCTCCTTGAGCTTCTCGTACTGCTTCTCGTTCTTGACGCTTGCTCGTTTGCCTGGCATGCGAGCGATTTTTCCCCTGCTCGGAGCGGCTAAACCGCGCTACGCTCTGAACATGGAGCCGCACGAAGACTCCTGGGAGAACGCCGGCTGGCAGCACGACGAGCCCAGCCGCGAAGAGGTCCTGCAGCTCGCGCGGCGGCTCGCGGCACAGCGAGAGCGGCAGCGAAGCGAAGACCTCGTCGAGCTCGAGGACCTGAAGCGCGCGCTCCGGGAGCGGGCCGCCGACGTCGCCCGGCGTGAGCTCGAGGTCGAGCACCGCACGCGGGAGCTCGAGGAGCAGGAGACGCCCAAGCGCACGCTGCGGTTTCGCCGGGCCGACAAGACGCCCGTCGTCGACGAGGACCGGGCGTACGCCGAGGAGCTGCTCGCCCGCCGCGAGGCCGAGGTCGAGGAGCGCACGCAGGCGCTCCAGGCACAGGAACGAGGGGTCGCGGAGCGCGAGGCGGCGCTGCTCGCCCGGCAGCTCGAGCTCGAGGAGGCCGAGCCCGCGCTCGCCGCCCGCGAACAGCGCGTGGCGGAGCTGGAGCCGAAGCTCGAAGGGCTCGACGCGAGGGAGCACGAGGTTGCACAGCGTGCGACGGCGCTCGAGGAGAACGCGCGCGAGCTCGAGGAGCGGGAGCGCATGCTGGCGGCACGCGAGTCCGAAGTCGACGAGAGCAGCAAGCAGTCGCGAGACGTCAACGAGCGCGAGCTCTCCGCCGCACGCGAAGCACTCGCGGCACAGCAGCGCGAGCTCGACGAGCGGGAGCGCATGCTCGCGGCACGCGAGTCCGAAGTCGACGAGAGCAAGAAGCAGACGCGAGACGTCAACGAACAGGAGAAGCAGCTCGCGGCCCGCGAACGGGAGCTGCGTGACGCCGAGACGGAGCTACTCCGGGTGCAGGCGGGCCTGGCGGCTCAGCAGGAGAGCCTCAGGCGCCGCGAGCGTTCGGTGGAGGACGCCGAACGGGCGCTCGCCCGCGAGACGGTCGCGCCGGCGAGAGCGCACGTGAGCTTCAGCGAGGGATTGGATGCGCTGACGGGCTCGCGGTTGCGCCGCGACTGACAAGCACACGCGCGCACACCTCGACGACGCGCGGATCGAACTGGGTTCCGGCCGCCTCGTGCAGCCGGCGCAACGCCTCCTCGGCCGGGAGCCGCTTGCGGTACGGCCGGTCGGTCGTCATCGCGTGGTACGCGTCGCAGACGAGGATGATCCGCGCCTCGATGGGGATCTCGTCGCCAGCGAGCCGGTCGGGATAGCCGTCACCGTCGAAACGCTCGTGGCAGTGGCGCACGATCGGCCGCACCTCCTCGAGCCGGTCGATCGGCGCGATGATCTTCTCGCCGAGCTCCGGGTGCGTCTCGACGATGTCGCGTTCCGCAGGCGTCAGCGGCCCGGGCTTGGACAGGATCATCTCGGGGATGCCGATCTTGCCGATGTCGTGGAAGAGCGCGCCGAGCTCGAGCCGCTTGAGCGACGCGCCCTCGAGACCGAGCTCCTGGCCGACCTTCAACGCGAGGTCGGTGATCCAGCGCGCGTGCGAGGACGTGTACTCGTCGTTCGCCTCGAGCGCGTTTGCGAGCGCCTCGACCGTCTCGAGGAACGTGCGCTCGAGCGTGTCGAAGCTGCCGGCGTTCGTCAGCGCGAGCCTCGACTGGTGCGCGATGCCCGCGAGCAGCAGAAGCTGACGGTCGCCGAACTCGCCGTCATCGGGCGGAGCGACGACGATGCAGCCGAGGCGCCCGCCGTCGAGCGTGAGCGGCGCGATCACTGCCTCGAAGTCGTCTGCCACGAACGGCTCGTTTCGGAGCTCGTACGGGAAAGACATCCGCGCCAGCCGCTCCTGGTCGAGCTGCGAGTAGCCGTGCGTCGCGCGCACGCGCAGCTCCGCGTCGACCGTGTCCTGCCACCACACCGACGCGCGCGGCGCGCCGAGCGTCGTTGCGGACAGCTCCACGATCCGGTCGACGACAGCGTCCATCCCCTCGGCGCTGGAGAGCTGGCGGCTGAACTCGAGCAGCGCGGTCGCGCGCTCGGCCTCACGCCGCGCAGCCTCGTACAGGCTTGCGTTCTCGAGCGCGACCGCGGCATGACCTGCAAGCACCTCGAGCAGGCGCACGTCGTCCTCGTCGAACTGGTTCAGACCGAGCTTCGAGATGACGATGACGCCGATCACGCGCGTGCCGAAGGTTGTCGGAACGACGACCTGCGACTCGTCGATCGAGTCGGTGCCGGGCAGGATGCGCGCGAACTCGCAGTTCGCGGCGTCGCCGATCAGCAGCGACTCGCCGGTCTGCGCGACGCGGCCCGTGATGCCCTCGCCGACCTTGCACGCGAGGATCTCGAGCGGCTCGCTCGTCTCGCTCGTGAACTGCCCGACGAACGCGATCGGGATCACGTCGTCACCCTCCACCAGGGACACGCGGCAGTTGTGGTAGTCGATCAACGCGCGCAGCTCGGTCGCGATGACGGTGCCGATCTGCCTGACGTCGTTGAGTCGATTCAGCTTCCCGCCGAGGCTCTGCAGCATCTTCATGTGCGCAACCGAGCGCATGTCGCGCGCAGACGGCGTCGGCTCGCCCGTCGGCCGCTCCATCGCGCTGTCCTCGTAGAGGACGATCTGATTCTTCCCGCGCGCCTTGGCGCTCATCATCGCCGCCTCTGCGCAGGCAATGAGCTCACGCGGGTTCATCGCGTGCTCCGGACCGCGCGCGAGCCCGACCGAGATCGTGATGCGTCCGGCGGGATCGAAGTCCGTCGACTCGACGCGATCGACGAGGCGATGCGCGAGGTGCTCCGCGTTGTGCGGCGACCCCGACGTGATCACGATCGCGAACTCCTCGCCGCCCAGGCGGTACACGGCATCCGACGAACGGACTGAGTCCTTCAAGGTCTCGGCGACGCCGCGCAGGATCTCGTCGCCGGCGCCGTGGCCGTGGATGTCGTTCACGCGCTTGAAGTCGTCGATGTCGAGCATCAGCACCGAGACGGCCTCGTGCGCTCGACTCGCATGCGCGAGCGCCCTGCGCAGCCGCTCGTGAAACGCGCGGTGGTTGTAGAGACCGGTGAGCGGATCGGTCATCGCCTGGCGCTCGAGCCGTTCGCGGATCTGCGCGTTGTCGAGCGCGAGCGCCGCGGCGTCTCCGAAGCGCTTCGCGAGCTCGAACTCGTCGTCGTCGAACGACGCGTCCTCGCCGAGGCGGTAGATGGTGAGGGCGCCCTTGACCGAGTCGCGCGCGATCAGCGGGATCGTGACCATCGCCTCCGGCTCGTCCTCGGGCGTGCCGGGCACCGTCGCGACGCGCGGGTCGAGGTGAGCCTGGTTGACGCGAGCGGCCTGGCGGTGCTCGACGCCCCAGCCGGTCAGCCCCTCTCCGAATGGACAGTTGTCCGCGAGGATCTTGTCCGCCCACTTGTCGCGCGCCCAGACCGGGATCAGCAGGCGGCGAGGCTCGTCGGCCTCGTAGATCGTCAGCGAGTCGTGCGGAACGAGGTCGGCGAGCGCGCCCGCGATGCGATCGAGCAGCGCGTCGAGGCTCTGCTCCGCGAGCACGGCGTGGAAGACGTCCGCAAGACGGCGGTACGACTCGACAAGCGCCTCGTGCGGCCGCGAATCCGCTGGCTGGCGGACGAGTCGAAGGGGCAGCGCGTGATCGCTCATCGACCGAGCTCGATTGTCAGGTGCAGCCGCAGGAATGGCCCCCTTTGACGAACCGACACACAGCAAAGCGGCCCTTCAAGGCCCCGGAATCCCCCGGTTGAGGGGTTCCGGCGGTGGGGATACGAGGGCGATGAGCGCGGCCGAGTTCCTGCCCGGGCGATTGACGTTGCCGGCGCTACGCGAAGCCGCCGCCGGCTGCCGCGGCTGTCACCTCTGGCAGGTCGGCACGCAGACGGTGTTCGGCGAGGGCGACGTCCACGCGAAGGCGGTGTTCGTCGGCGAGCAGCCGGGCGATCAGGAGGATCGCGCGGGCACGCCGTTCGTCGGCCCGGCCGGGCGCGTGCTCGACGAGGCGCTGGAGGAGGCCGGCATCGACCGGACCTCCGTCTACGTGACGAACGCCGTCAAGCACTTCAAATGGCAGGCCCGAGGGAAGCGCCGCATCCACCAGAAGCCCAACTGGACGGAGATGACGGCGTGCCGGCCCTGGCTCGAGGCGGAGCTCGAGGTCCTGAAGCCGCGCGTGCTCGTCCTGCTCGGCGCCACCGCCGCGCAGACGCTGCTGGGCCGGCAGTTCCGCGTCACCGAGCACCGCGGCGAGCTGCTCCAGTCGGAGCTGGCGGAGGCGGTCACGGCGACGGTGCATCCGTCGTCGATCCTCCGCGGGGTGCCCGAGGAACGCGACGCGAACTTCGCCGCGTTTGTGAACGACCTGCGTGTGGTCGCGAGCTTGCTCTAGGTCGCGGGCGTCTCTTCTGCTTCCGCCTGCGCGCCCTCGGCCTCGCGGGCGCGCTGCGCGAGATCCCGGCTCAGATCCTCAGGATCGTTGTCCGTCTCCTCCCACGACGGGTGCGGCTGCGGCGCCGCAAAGAAGTCGCGCAAGGCGTACGCCACCGCGGCCACGATTGCGAATCCGAGTAACAGGCGCTTCATCTCGACCTCCTCGTCTCCGGAAGGCCGTACCCTACGCGCGTTCAGCGCGAAGCGCCGTACCTAGAAAAACCCAGCGAAAGCGAAGCTTTCGCTCGAAATTAGTCGCCCCAGTCGAAGTCGCGGCTCTTGCCCCAGAGGCTCTCCTCGTCGGCGTGAACCACCACGTCCGCGGCCGTGTCCTCGCCGGGCCACGCAGGCACCTCGGAGACGACAGGCTCGGTGCCGTCCATCGTCTCCTCGAGCCGAGCCTGCTCCTCGGTCTTGAAGAGCGGGTGGTTGTCGAAGGGATCCATGAGCTTGTAGTGCGTCAGCGGCATCGAGTCCTCGAGGCGGGAATTGCGCTCCTTGAGGTCGAGATGATCCTGAATCACTTGCGCGAACAGCGAGGAGGTTTCGACCGGCATAGGTTCTCCTGAAGTTGGGGGGCGACGTACTGCGGGCGGGATTCTAGCCCCTGGCGGGCTTTTCCACAGGGGAGCGTACAGACGGCTACGGATGGGCCACGGCGTCCGGGGCGACCTCGACCCGGTTCTTGCCGTTGCGCTTCGCCTCGTACAGCGCCGCATCGGCCGCCGAGAAGAGCTCCGCAGCGGTGGAGGCGGGCGGCGTGGCGGCGACTCCGAAGCTCGCCGTCACTGGGATCGGGGTGCCGTCGGCCGACAGAACGATCCGACCGGCCAGGGCGACGCGGAGGCGGTCGGCGACCTGGGCGCCCCCTGCAAGGTCGGTGCCCGGGAGGATGACCAGGAACTCCTCCCCTCCCCAACGGCCGGCAAGGTCGACGTCCCGGACGGTCTCCTGCAGGAGCTGCGCGAGCTCGCGCAGGACAGCGTCCCCGGACGGGTGGCCGAAGCGGTCGTTGACATCCTTGAACCAGTCGAGGTCGGCAACAACGATCGCGAGGGGCCCGCCGAAACGCTCGAGCCGGGCAAGCTCCGCAGCGAGGGTCTCCTCGCACTGGCGGCGATTCGCAAGGCCCGTGAGCCCGTCGACGAGGGCCTGCCGCTCGACGATTCGGTGCAGGCGCGCGTTGTCGAGCGCGACCACCGCCTGCGACGCGAGCGAGACCGCAGTCATCCGGTCCTCGTTCTCGAAGCCGTCGCCGAAGAGCAGCAGCGAGCCGAAGTTGACCTGGCCTGCCGACAACGGCACCTCGATCTTGTCCGAGCCCTCGCCGGGCGCGCCGGCCTGCACGAGCTCGCCGTTCGACGACACGATCACGCCGCCTTTCGCGCCCGTCGCCTCCATCGCAGCCTCGACGATCAGTCGCAGCAGCTGGTCGGCGTCGTGCGTCGCGCCGAGCGCCTCGCCGAAGCGCGCGATCACGTCGCGCAGCCGGCCGCGCTGCGCCTCGAGCTCGTCGAGCCTGGTCTGCAGCTGTGCAGCCATCTCGTTGAACGTCCGGCCGAGCAGCGCGAACTCGTCTCGGCCCTGCACCGGCACGCGCTGCTGCAGGTCGCCGCGCGAGATCGCTCGACTCGCGTCGACGAGACGGCGCAGCGTGCGGACGATCGCGCGGCCCTCGATGTACGCGACGACGGCGACGAGCAGCAGACACGTGAAGAGACCGGCGAGCAGCCGCTTCATTGCGGCGTCGTTCGCCGCGTCGATCCGGCCCTGCGGGCTGATCACGCCGATCGTCGCCGACGGGACGGCGTCAAGCGTCTCCGCGATGATCGTGCGGTAGCGGGTGCCGCCGAGCGCAAGGGTGTGCGTCCTCCCCGGCATCTCGTCGAAGCGACTGCCGAGGGTCGCCATCGGGCCGGCGACGACGCGGCGGTCCTCGATCAGGATCACGTGCTCGTCGGCGTCGACACCCGAGCGGCTCTCGAGCCGCGTCACGAGCTGCCGGTCGAGCGGAACGGACGCGATGACGGCCCCACGCGTACCGCGCGCGCCGACCACCGTCACCTGGCGCGTGGCGGCCATCGGGTCGCTGCGGCCGACCTCGAAGTTGTCGCCGGCCTGAACTCTGAGGCTCGGATGACTTCTCAGCAGCCGCTCGATCGCCTTGCGGTCGCGGCGGATCAGCGCCCGCTGGAACGCTGGGCTCCGTGCCAGCTCAGCCGCGGCTTCGTCCGCTGCGAGGAGCTCGTCCTGATACGTGGCCGTCGCGGCACGAAGCCCCGCCTGCAGCCGCGCGTCGACCTGCCGTGTCTCACTCCGGGCCGCGACCGTCGAAAAGCCCCAGAAGGCAGCCGCCAGCGGTAGCAGCGACAGCAGCAGGAAATAGGCGACGAGCTTGACCTTGAAACTACCCACAGCTTCCCCTCAAGTCCTTGTGGGGGATGCCGATGCATCCCTTGAACGAGGTATCGACACAACGGGGGAGGAACATGAGGGAAACCTGCGCACGCGTCCTAGCCGCGGCGCTGCTGACGGGGGCCATCGCCACCGTGGTCGGCATGTCGGCCCTGGTCGACACGCCCCGCGAGCCCGCCAGGCCGATTGCGGCTCCACCATCGTCCGTGCAGCGCACCGTCCGCCTGACGGCGCGGATCGTGCCTCACCGCCGGCGGAGTGCCGCGCGGCTCGTGACGACACACGCGACCTACCGTGCGCCCCGGCCGGCCCTGATCACGCGCAGGCTAATCGTCGTTCGCCCGCGTCGAGCCGCCCCGCGGCCGCGCCAGCGCCAGCTCGCGGCCGTGCCTGCCCCGCCCGCCGCCCCAACGCCTCCGCCTGCGCCCGCGCCACCGCCCGCGGAAGCGCCGCCTGCCGAGCCAGCAGCAGTGGTGCCAGACACGACTGACGGCCCGGGCAGACACGGCCGCGGCCATGCATACGGCCACGAGAAGCAGGACGACTAGGATGGCGGCGTGCCGAAGGTCACTCGGAAGGTTGGACCGCTCGGTCTCGCGCTGACCGCGTGGGACATCTGGCGACGCCTGCCCCCTCGCCAGCGCAAGCAACTCATCGACATCGCCCGCAGACACGGCCCGAAGATGGCCGCGCGCGCTCTGCGCGCAGGCGCACGTGCGCGTGAGATGCGAGCAACGCGCCGGCGTTAGCTGACTAACCGACGCAGAGGGCGGCGCGGACGATGCGGTCCTGCTCGCGCAGGTGCGCGGTGGGATAGCCCTCGCTCGGGCTCGCTCGCCACGGGCGGCCGACGAACGAGAGCGGCGCGCCCGGCGCTTCGAGGCGATGGCGGATCGTCCGCCACGCCCCCATGTTCTGCGGCTCCTCCTGCGCCCAGATCAGTTCCCGCAGGTTCGGGTACGACGCCACGACCGCCGCGTACTCGTCGACCGGGAAGGGATACAGCTGCTCGAGCCGCGCGACCGCGACGTTCGTCGCGCCCGCGCGCTGCTCATGGCCGACGATGTCGTAGTAGAGCTTCCCGGAGCAGAAGACCAGCCGCGTGACCGCGTCGTGATCGGCGGCCGGGTCGTCGATCACCGGTTGGAAGGCGCCCTCGGCAAGATCGGCCAGCGTCGACGACGCCTGCTTGAGCCGAAGCAGGCCCTTGGGAGTCATGACCACGAGCGGGCGTCCCGCGGCGTCGAGCGCCTGCCGGCGAACCAGGTGGAAGTACTGCGCCGACGTGGAGCAGTTGGCCACGCGGATGTTCTCCTGTGCGGCGAGCTGCAGGAAGCGCTCGAGCCGGGCGCTCGAGTGCTCCGGGCCGTTGCCCTCGTACCCGTGCGGCAGCAGCAGCGTCAGCCGCGTCGTCTCGCGCCACTTCGAGAGGCCCGCGACGATGAACTGGTCGATCACGATCTGCGCGCCGTTGACGAAGTCGCCGAACTGCGCCTCCCACAGGACGAGCGCCTCGGGCGCCGCGACCGAGTAGCCGTACTCGAACCCGAGACACGCGTACTCCGACAGCGGCGAGTTGTAGATCTCGAACGACGCGGTTTGCCCATCGAGGTTCTGCAGCGGCGTGAACGTCTCGCCCGTGTTGACGTCGTGGAGCACCGCGTGGCGATGGGAGAACGTCCCGCGTTCACTGTCCTGTCCGGTGAGCCGGATCGGGATGCCCTCGACGAGGAGCGAGCCGAGGGCAAGCGCCTCTGCCTGACCCCAGTCGATGCCGCCGTCCTCGATCGTCTGCAGGCGCCGGTCGAGCTGCCCCTTGAGCTTCGGATGCACGGTGAAGTGCTCGGGCACGTGCACCAACTCCTGGTTGAGGGCGCGCAGCCGGTCGGCGGCGACGGCGGTGACGACGGTGCCGCCGGTCGAGTAGGGGATCTTCCCTTCGGCTGGCGGCGGTACTCCGAAAGTCGCCTTGAGCGCCTCGTGTGCCTGCCGCAGCTCGGTGGTGACCGAGTCGAGGTACGACGCGGCCTCCTGCTCGCCGACGACCCCCTCTTCGACCAGTCGCTGCGAGAACTGCTCGCGTACGGTCGGATGCGCGGCGATCTGCGCAGCCATCAGCGGTTGCGTGTACGCCGCCTCGTCCTGCTCGTTGTGGCCGTGGCGCCGGTAGCCGACGAGGTCGACGAGGACGTCGCTCTCGAAGCGGCGCCTGAACGCGAGCGCAAGCCGGATGGCAGAGATCGCGGCCTCCGGGTCGTCCGCGTTCACGTGGATGATCGGGATGTCGAAGCCCTTGGCGAGGTCGCTCGAGTACCGTGTCGAGCGTCCCTCGCTCGGGTCGGTCGTGAAGCCGATCTGGTTGTTCGCCAACAGGTGGAGGGTGCCGCCCGTCGAGTAGCCGTCGAGCGCGGAGAGGTTCAGCGTCTCGGCGACCTCGCCCTGGCCCGGGAAGCTCGCGTCGCCGTGAATCAGGATCGGCAAGGCGACCGCGGGGTCGTGCATCCCGTACCGGGTCGAGCGGTCGGTCTGCTCCGCGCGCGCGCGGCCCTCGACGACAGGATCGACCGCCTCAAGGTGGCTCGGGTTCGCAGCCAGTGTCACCGTCACGTCTCCGGCAGGCGTCGACCGCGTTCCCTCGGCGCCGAGGTGGTACTTCACGTCGCCCGTGCCGCCCTCCTCGGTCGCGACGACCGCTTCGATCGTGCGCTCACCCTCGAACTCGCGGATGATCGAGTCGTAGCCGAGGCCGAGCGTGTGCGCGAGAACGTTCAGGCGGCCGCGGTGCGCCATCCCGATGACGACCTCGTGCGCGCCGTTCTCAGCGGCGAGCTCGACCGCCTCGTCGAGCATCGGCACCATCACATCGAGGCCCTCGATCGAGAACTGCTTCTGGCCGAGGAACGCACGGCGGAGGTACTGCTCGAACGCCTCGACGCGTGAAAGCGACGCGAGCAGCTCCTTGCGCTCGCCGGTCGTGAGCGCGTGCCGATACTTGCCGGACTCGATCGCGTGCCTGAGCCAGACGCGCTTCTCGTGATCGGCGATGTGCTCGATCTCATACGAGCTCGTGCCGCAGTAGGTCTCGCGCAGCCGCGGCAGCGTCTCGGCAAGCGTCTCGCCCGGCACGTAGAGGCGGAGCACCGACGCCGGCACGCGTGCCTGCAGCTCAGGTGTCAGCTTCGGGATCAGCCGCTCCGGCTCGAGCGCGGGGTCGCCCGGCGGCTCGGATCCGAGCGGGTCGAGACGGGCGGCGAGATGACCGTGCATGCGGTGCGCCTTGACGAGCGCCATCGCCGCGGCGACGGCGCCGAGCAGCTCGTCTGTGACAGGCTGCGGCTCGGCTTCGGCCGGCGACGGCTGCGCAGCAGGGGCGGCCGCCGGCGTCTGTCCGTTGCCTGCACGCTCGAGCAGCCGCGCGAGGCCGGGGTGCGCCGCGACGACGTCGCTGTGCCCGCTCTCGAACAGCTCGCGCCATTCGCTGGGGACCGCCTCGGGGTTCTCGAGGTACTCCTCGAGGAGGTCGCGCGCGAAGCCTGCGTTCAGCCCGTCGACGTCGGTCACTACACCTGTTGTAGCAACCGGGCTACCAGAGCGGATTGCTCGTGATCACCGCGGCGGCCATGCCCACGGCGAACGCGACCGCGCCGATTCCGACCGCCCACGCGGCGAGGCGCGAGGAGCGCCCTCCGATCCCGACGGCGACCAGCGCCATGACGAGCGCGATCGGGATCAACCTGAGCGGGCGGTAGGCGATCCCCGTCACGCTGACGAAGATCGACGCCGCGGCGAGGAACCCGGCGACGGTCTCCGCGGGCCGCGAGCGCTCGTACGGGGTCGCGCTCACGTCCGCACCGCCGGATGCTGCCTGCGGGCGTAGGTCCGCGTCGGATGGCCGTGTGGGCCGGGACGCTTCGGGCGGCGATCAGGCCGCCAGCCGGGCGGCGGGCCGTCGTCCGACGGCTTCAGCGCTGCCTGCGCCTCGGGCCTCGGCTCCGCCTTGACAGCCCAGTAGACGACCCAGCAGAGGTAGAGGATGGGGATCTTCATGATCACCATCAGCCAGATCAGCTCCCACACGGTCGAGGAGTCTACCCCCGAGTCGGCGGGTTAACCGGCCACGGCCGCCTCCAGCTCTTCCCGCACGAGCTCGCGGCCCGCGGCGTCGTATTGCGTGACGTCGAATACGGCCCGCGCGTTCTCGAGGTCGATGCCGCGCCGGCTGGCCACTCGCACCGGCAAGCCCGCCACGACGTCGTAGAGCTCGACGAAGCCGTCCTGCCGCACACCGATCCAGCCGGCGCGCGCGACCGGCTCGACGAAGGCATACGCGAGCGGGCGGTGCTGGCGGTCGTGGCAGACGACGTCGAGCCGCGGGTCGAGCAGCCGCCCCCGTTCGCGCTCCCCGACGACGCCGCCGCACCAGGGCGGAGCACGCTCCCCGGCCGGGTCGATGCCGCCGTCACACGCGTACACGCGGCTTCCGTCGCGGCTCGCGAACGTGATGCTGTGGTCGTCGACGCCCGTCCGTTCCACGACGGGCGCGTCCGACGCGACGCCGGTGCGGTCGGCGCCGGCCTGGCAAACCTGCACGTCCGCCCGTTCGAGCAGGCGGCTGGCTGCGATGACGCTGTTCCGCACGGGCCGGAGCTCGGGCGCCGGTCGTCCGTCGAGCAGGTGCGCCGGACGGCCGCCGCCGCTCGAGCAGGCGGCCGCGAGGCATACGGCCAGCACGGGGACGGGTAGGGTCAGCCGGTCCAACCCCACCGGCCGACACCGCCGTACGCCGAGTCGCTTCGATACGTGCGATAGAAGATGTTCGTCCCGCACGCCTCGCACTTCGCCTCGACGATCTGGTCACCGCCGTACAGCGAGCGCACGAAGACCATCCCGATGTGAGTGCTGCTGGCAAAGGCGTCCATCACGCCCGCGGTGGATTTCGCGACCGTGTGATTCGGCGCACCGTAGCCCGCGCGGAAGTCGGCGGCGGTGTAGGGCCCGTGCACGTTGCGCAACGCGCGCCAGTAATAGCGGCCGTCGCGCGAGCCGTCGGTGGACTCGCGCCAGGTCTTGAACGTGAGCCCGGAGCAATCGCCGCCTTCGCCGTGCGTCCCGGTCTGCTCCGGCGGGTCGTTCGGGTACGAGTCGACGTCGTCGTAGTTCCAGCAGCCGCCGCCCCACTGGTAGCCCTCGTAGCGCGCGGCGTTGGCATAGTCCTGCGCAGCGTCGCGCGTCATCGTCGTCATGAACGTCGCTGCGTCGTAATTGCAGTTGGCCCAGAAGCGGTGGTACGCCTGCGCTCCGCTCACGGCGGAGAGAGTGAGCCCGATTCCGAGCATCGCGACGAACGCTCTCATTGCGGCACCTCCAGTTCGAAGCGGTCGACGAACGCGCCTGCCGGCGTCGTCCGAAGGCGGTACAACCCACCGTGCGCAAGGCGAAAGCGCGCCAGCGGCGCCGTCTCCGTCCACGAATCGGAGGCGACGGAGAAGCGTTCAGCGACTCCGTGATCGCCGAGGACGAGCACGACGAACTCGTCGCGGTCGTCGGTGTAGGCACGCGTGACGACGACGACGTCGTTGCCGACCGGTTCCGCCAACTGCACTTCGCCGAGCGGCGTGGCGCTCGTGATCCGCCAGCTGCGGACCGGAGCATTGCCGCGCAACTGGGCGAGGCGGAGCTCGCCGTCGCTGACCCGGTCGACGAGCACGGCGTGGTGTGCGGTGTGCGCTGCGCGCCGTTGCTCGGCGCGTGTCAGCGGTGCACCGTTCTCGGCCGCCGGCATCCACTGCTCCGACGGCTCCTGCAGGACTTCCGCGCCGCGATCGAGCTTCGCCCAGGTGCGATCGGCGAGCTTCTGCACCCACCGCTCCGAGCCGTCGGCCCCGTAGCGCCGCAGCGTGTCGTGCGCGTCGAGGACGTCGAAGCTTCCGTCCGGCTCGGCCGCGACGTCCGCGAGGTCGGCCGTTCGCCCGAGCGGAATGTCCTCGTGGTAGGCGTGGTTCCAACGCTCGATCCGTCCGTTCACGGAGTCGAGCAGGTCGACGGCGCCGTCCGGCTCGACGTCGAAGGACGAGGGGCCGCTGAAGCCGAGCTCGCGCGACCCGGCGAGCCCGACCTCCTCCGGGCCGGAGCCCCAGCTCGCCTGCGCGGCACGTCCGTTGGGCGGTCGCGGGTCGCCGAAAGAGTAGTTGCCGAGCTCGACGGTCACCGGGTCGAGCAGCGGCCGGCTGACCTGCGGCGCATCGGCGCCACCCGACGGGATCGAGACGGCTGCGCCGGTCGCGTCGTCACGCAGCACCGCGTAGTAGGAGAAGCCGTCCGGCGAGCCCGCGACGGCCGCCGGCACGTCGAAGAAGTAGCGACCGTCCTTCGACTCGTCACCACGCCGAAGCGGATACTGCTGGAACGGCCCTGTTTGTCCGGCGCGCACGAACACGGTGCCCGAGCCGTCGCACGGCAGCCCGTCTTCACGCGGCGCGCAGACGAGGCCGAAGCGCAGCCGGATCGGCTCCCCGCGGGCCGTCAGGACCGGCGGGACGTGAGTGGCGTCGATGAGCGCGGGCGCGGCCGCGACCGGCGTCGGCCCGGCGGTCGAGGCCGACGTGAGCACCACTCCCCCGATGACTCCTGCAGCGATCCCGGCCGCTCCCCCCGCGAGCGACCGGAAGCGTGGTCGACGCATGGGATTCCTCCTGGTCGGGATCGAAATCCAGGCTACGGAGCCAACTCGCGCGGGTGTGATACGTCTTTGTGACAGGACTGTGAAACTGCGTTACGCAAGCGGCCTGAAAGGGGAAACGCGCCGCATGGCACTCGTAGACGAACGACTTCAAGCGCTGCTCGAGCAAGGCGAGGAGCAGGGTTGCCTCAACCTCTCCGCCGTCAGTGAGTTCCTGCAGGAGGCCGAGCTCGACGACGAGCAGACGGCGGGCTTCTTCGAGCAGCTGGAAGAGCGCGGCATCCCGCTCACCGACGACTGCGCGCGCGCCGACGCCGTCGGCAGCACGTACGTGAACGGTGACCTGGCGGTCGCGACGACAGACGCGCTGCAGCTCTTCCTCAACGAGGCCGGCCGCTACAAACTGCTGAGGGCGGCAGAGGAGGTCGAGCTCGCGAAGCGCATCGAGCGTGGCGACAAAGAGGCGAAGGACCTGATGATCAACTCGAACCTCCGGCTGGTCGTGTCGATCGCCAAGAAGTACCAGGGCCATGGCATCTCGCTGCTCGACCTGATCCAGGAAGGGATCATCGGGCTGATTCGCGCCGTCGAGAAGTTCGACTGGCGCCGCGGATACAAGTTCTCGACATACGCGACGTGGTGGATCCGCCAGGCGGTGCAACGCGGCGTCGCGAACAAGTCGCGCACGATCCGCATCCCCGTGCACATCGTCGAACGCGAGCAGAAGATCGGGCGCGCGGAACGCGAGCTGACGGCGAAGCTCGAGCGGCCGCCCTCGGACGAGGAGATCGCGCAGAGGGCGAAGCTGTCGCTGAAGCACGTCAAGGAGGTGCGCGCGGCGGCGCGGGCGGTGACGTCGCTGGATCGCCCGCTCGGCTCCGAAGGCGACACGAGCTTCGGCGAGCTGATCGCCGGCGAGGAGGCCGAGCCCTCCGAGGAGGTGCACGTCAGCCTCGCGGAACGTGCGGTGCGGAAGGCGGTCGAGGGACTACCCGAGCGCGAACGCGAAGTCGTGAAGCGGCGCTACGGGATGAACGGCGACCGCGACCCGCAGTCGCTCGAGGAGATCGGGCGAACGCTCGGGATCACGCGTGAGCGAGTCCGGCAGATCGAGGCTCAGGCTCTGGCGCGGCTGGCCGAGCGGCGCGAGGTCGCTGCGCTCGGCGATCACGCGGCGTAGTGGGGACGACGCGGCCGGATACAACGTCGAAACGGTCTCTCACTCGCCTGAGTAGCGCAGCAAGCTAGTACATGGAGCCAGCGGGATTCGAACCCGCGACCTCCGCCATGCCGAGGCGGCGCTCTCCCAGCTGAGCTATGGCCCCCGGGGCTCCCAGTGTAGCGGCGAATTCGAACCGGCTCGCCCAGTGGATTCCCGATGCACTGGTTGTTCTTGCACGGGCCCAGCCGAAGATGCACCTGCGTACGGCCGTCAAAGATCTCGTACGGGATGAAGTAGCACTGGCCGTTGTCCGGACAGTACGCGGCGAACGCGTCGAAGTCGCCTGCGACGTACTTGCGCCGGATCAGTCCGTTGCGATTTCGACGCGACGAGTAGCAGCGCAGGACTACGACATCTCGATGACGCGGCGCCCATTTGCATTGGATCCGCCAGAGGTCGTCGCCGCGGGCGAAGATCATGTCGTAACGTCCGCCTTCGCCTACCGGTCGGTAGACATCGACGCCAAGCTTCACGGCGGCAGCAACGATCGAAGTCTCGGAGGCGTTCCCTTTCTGATCGGTCGTGAGCATTGAGTCGACCGTGGCGATCCACTCGGCTGGGCCGTGTCCAAATTTGACAACTTGCGCAACAGGAATGCGTCGAGCACCTTCGCTGCATGTCGACGCGAACGCTGCTGGTCGCGCTTGCGCTGCTGCTGCTGACAGTCGCGTACTTCCAACCGCACGGCTCCTCCTTGAAAGGCCCGTATGCAGCAGATCCGGCCCGCACTCCGGGCGTCGTCAATGCCGGCGTCACGCAACGGAACATCGCGAGCACGATCTGCAAGCACGGCTGGACGCGCACGATCCGACCGCCGACCGACTACACGAATGCGCTGAAACTGAAACAGATGCGTGAATACGGCGTCACCGGGTCGCCCACGGAGTACCAGGAGGATCACCTGATTAGCCTCGAGTTGGGCGGGCATCCAACGGATGCGCGAAACCTCTGGCCGGAGCCGTACCCGCGCGCGGCGGAAATGGACTCGATTGAGAACGATCTCAACGCGAAGGTCTGCTCGGGTGCGACGTCGCTCGACGCGGCACAGCGGAAGGAGTCGGAGATCAAGCACACCGACGGCTAGCGTTCCGGCGTGAGCACCGCCGCCGTCGAACGCCGGGCAATCCGCGAGCGCCTGCTCGTGGCGCCCGCGCTCGTCGTCGCCGCGGCTGCTGCGTATCTCCTCGCCGGCGCCGTCCCGGACGTCACGCACAAGCCGTGGCACGAGGACGAAGCCGTGGCCGGGCTGATCGCAGCGCGCCCGCTGCCGGACGTCCTGCACACGGTCCTGCTCGACCGCGGCGGCGCGCCGCTGCACTTCGTGCTCGCGCACGTCGCGTTCGCTGTCGACGGCTCGCCGCGCACGCTGCGGTGGCTGTCGCTCGTGTTCGCGCTGGCGACGATCCCGCTCTGCTACGACCTGGCACGCCGGCTTGCCGGCCGCTTCGCCGGCCTTGCGGCCGCAGCGCTCACCGCAACCTCACAGCTACTCGGGATTTACGCGACCTTCGGACGCATGTACTCGCTGTTCGCGTTCGCCGGTGCGCTCGCGCTTGACCTCTTCGTGCGCGCGGTCGACCGGCCGACGCGCGGAACGCTCGCGGCGGCGACGGCTGCCGCGCTGCTCCCCATCCTCGTGCACCCCTTCGGCGTCTTCGTCTTCGGCGCCGAGCTCGCGGTCGCGCTGTGGCTCTGGCGGATCCGCGCTCTCCCGGTCGCGCTGCTCGCACTCCCGCTCGTGCTCCCGTATCTGCGGCTGCCGGGCCGCTACGACCCGGAAGTGGGGATGTCGGCGCCCGAAGCCACGCTGCGGGCGCTCGCGGGCTCGGCCGGCGGCTGGGGCGTCGGCATTGCGGTTTTCGCGGTGCTGGCGGCCGTCGGCGCCTGGACGCTGCCGCGCACGTTCACCGCGCTCGGGCTGCTGCTGATCGCGGCGCCGCCGATGCTGCTCGCGGCGTTCGGCGACAAGCTGTCGCCACGCCATCTCATCTTCGTGCTGCCCGTGTGGACGACGTTCGTCGCGACCGGCCTGTCGCGGATGCCGCTGCGTCCGGCGGCTGTCGCGGCAGCCCTCGGAATCGCACTGCTCGCGCCGGCCGCCGTCGCCGATCCGCGCACGAGCACGGCCGACGTGACCGCGGCGGCGACCTGGGTCCGCACGCACGTCCGCACAGGCGACGCTCTCTATCCGTATTCGCCCGTCTTTCTCGCGGCGTTGCCGCGAACGGCGCTCGCGTTACCGCGCGAGCCCGTCGCGCTCGAGCGGATCCTCCGGCGCACGCACGCCGTTCGCCGAACGCTCGTCGCGATCCCCAACGGCCGTTCCTGGTCGCTCGTCGTCGTCCCCGGGCCGTTCACCAAGGTCCCTCCCGCGCTGGCGCGCGAGGCCGGCAAGACCAACGGCATCGCCCGCGCCGCCGCACTCCAGCTCTACCTCGCCGCCGATCAGGGTTTCGAGCGGCAGCGATCCAAGTGATCGGGGTTGGACGGCCTTACGGGCAAAGCCCGCGCGGCCTCTGTGCGGCGCCGTCGAGTCGGCGCCTACGCCACCTCGACGGAAGGCACGTCGCCCCACAGCTCCTCGAGCCGGTAGTACTCACGCGCTTCCGGCGTGAAGACGTGCAAGACGACGTCGAGGTAGTCGGCGACGATCCACGACGCCTCCCGCTGCCCGTCAACCGACGCGGGCAGGAGCCGGACGTCGTGCTTCATGCGCTGGTGCACCTCGTCGTAGATCGCCGCCGTCTGGCGGGCGTTCTGGCCGGTGCAGACGACGAAGTAGTCCGTATAGGAGACGACCGGCCGCATGTCGAGGATGACGACGTCCTGGGCCAGCTTCTCCTGGGCGAGGCCGGCGATCCGGCGTGCTTGTTCGAGGGACGTCAAGTGCCCTCCAAACGATACAGCCCCCGGGCGTCGATCAACTCGGCCACGGCCGGTGGAACGAGGCCGTCGATCGGCTCGCCGCGAGCGACACGCTCGCGGATGTCCTTCGACGAGATCGGCAGCGGCTCGATCTCGAAGAACTGCACGCGCTCCGGGTGCGTGAGACGTTCGAGGACCGGCTGGAGCCGCTCGCGCGGGTAACAAGGCCGAGTCGCAACAGCGAGCCGCGCCCGCGCCAGAACACCCTCCGGATCCTTCCACGCGAGGAAGTCGCAAAACTCGTCGGCGCCGATCACGAACAGCGGGTCGCGACGGCCGCCCGCGGCGAGCATGTCGACCGTGCGCTCGTGTGGATCGAGCTCGACCTCGTGATCCGGGAACGCCGCGCGCGCGAGCTCGAGGCGCGTCGCGGCGTCGAGCTCCACGTCCTTGTGACCAGGCTGCGCCGACACGAGCACGACGACCTCGTCGCCGAACTGCTCCTCTGCCGCGCGCACGAGCGCGACGTGACCGTTGTGCGGCGGATTGAAGGTTCCGCCCAGCAGCGTCGTCACTGCAGCTCGAGGACCTCGCCGTCGACCTCGACCTCGTCGCCCTTGCGCGCTCCGGCTGCCTTGAGCGCTGCGGCGAGCTCGTCCTCGTCCGTCGGGGCAACGCCGGCAATGCGGAAGCCGCGGTCGGTGCGCAACACCCGGAAGCGCCGGCCGGTGGGTTGGGGGCGGTAGACGAGGAAGTCGACGAGGCCGTCCTCGGGCTCCGGTGCGGCGGACTGCGGCGGACAGAGCTCGAACAGCGCACGCTTCAAGTCGTCGATTCCCTCCCCCGTCGCGCACGAGACGTGGAAGACGCCGACGATCCGACGGTCGTCGACGTCGAACGACGGCGAATCGGGGCGGAGGTCGATCTTGTTCAGGACAACCGCCTGCGGGCGACCCTCGAGCCCCGCGCCGTAGGCCGCCAGCTCGGCGTCGATCGTCGCAAACCGCTCGGCGGCGTCGTCCTCCGCAGCGTCGATGACATGCAGCAGCAGCTTCGCCCGTTCGAGGTGCGCCAGGAACTCATGCCCGAGCCCGACGCCTTCGCTTGCGCCTTCGATCAGCCCGGGGACGTCCGCAACCGTCAGCTGCCGGGTTCCGTCGGGAGCGTCCACGGTGCCGAGCACCGGCGCGAGCGTCGTGAAGGGATAGTCGGCCACCTTGGGCCGCGCATTCGAGATCCGCGTCAGCAGCGACGACTTGCCGGCGTTCGGCAGCCCCACGAGCGCGGCATCCGCGAGGAGCTTCAGCCGCAGCTCGAGCGTCGCCTCCTCGCCCGGCAGACCCGTCTCCGCGAAGCGCGGCGTCCGCCGCGTCGGCGATGCGAAGCGCTTGTTGCCGCGGCCGGCGATCCCCCCGCGCGCGACGATGACCCGCGCGCTCGGCGAGGCGAGGTCGGCGATCAGCTGGTCGTCCTCGTCGTAGACCTGCGTCCCGACCGGGACGCGGATCTCCACCTCCTGGCCGGACGCCCCGTGCTTCAGCGCACCGCGCCCGGGCTCGCCGTTTCCCGCCTGGAACGAGCGCCGGGCGCGGAACGCGGACAGGTCGCGGAGATCCTGATCCGCAGCGAGAACGACGTCGCCCCCAGGCCCACCGTCGCCGCCGTCGGGACCACCCTTCGGCACGTGCTTCTCGCGGCGGAAATGCAGGCTGCCGTCGCCGCCGCGGCCCGCCTGCACGCGAATGCGGGCGCGGTCGTTGAACACGGTTCTAGTCGGCGGCGTCGACTTCGACGAACCGACGCTCGCCGGCGGCATCGCTTGCGATGCCGCCTAGAAGCTCGCCCGGCTGAGCCGGGCGAGCGCTCAACCCGCTCCTAGGCTTCATC
>DATIDT010000037.1:0-43936 GCA_035456125.1 Gaiellaceae bacterium | reverse complement strand
CCCCCCCCCCCCCCACGACGCTACAGTCGCGCGGTGCAGCACACGCTCTCGCACGACGACGACGCGCAACTCGTCGAAGGTTTGCGCGCCGGCGACGAGGCTGCGTTCGCAGCGTTGATGCGGATGTACGGGTCGGGAATGCTGCGGGTCGCCCAGCTGTTCGTATCGAACCGCTCCGTCGCGGAAGAGGTCGTGCAAGAAGCGTGGCTCGGTGTCTTGAAAGGCATCGAGCGGTTCGAAGGGCGCTCGTCGCTCAAGACGTGGATCTTCCGGATCGTCGCGAACACAGCGAAGACGCGCGGTGTGCGTGAGGCACGGAGCGTGCCCTTCTCGTCGCTCGCCGCCGACGGAGACGACGCGACGGTCGCGGCGGACCGCTTCCTCGGCGACCAGGAGCGTTTCCCCGGACACTGGGCGGTCCCTCCACACAGCTGGGCAGGGGTGCCGGAAGCTCGTCTGCTCGCGAGCGAGACGATGGACGTGGTCCGGCGAGAGATCGAGCGGCTTCCCCCCGCCCAGCGCGCCGTACTCGAGCTGCGCGACATCGAAGGGTTGAGTGCGGCCGAGGTTTGTAACGCACTCGAGCTGACGGAGACCAATGGACGAGTGCTGCTCCACCGCGCACGCGCGAGGGTGCGAGCAGCGCTCGAGGAGTACTTGCGATGAGACTGGATCGAGAGCTTGCGTGCCAGGAGGTCGTCGAGCTGGTGACGGCGTACATCGAGGATGCGCTCGATCCGGTTGATCGAGAGCGGTTCGAGGAGCACCTCGTCTTCTGCGACGGCTGCGAGAACTACGTGGAGCAGATGCGGACGACCATTCGCCTGACCGCGCGCGTCGAGCACGAGCTGCCCGCGGAGCTGCAGGCGGAGCTGCTGGAGGCTTTCCGCGGCTGGCGCGCGAGTTGATCGCGTACAAGTTCCTCGGAGCCGGACGCATCGGTCGCTTCACGGGCTTCCGCTGGGAGGCGGACGTCTGGGTCGAGGCGACGGCAGCCGAACCATGCGAGGCCGGGATTCACGCCTGCCGCGTGCAGGATCTCCCGATCTGGCTCGACGACGAGCTCTGGGAGATCGAGCTCAGCGGCGAACTCGTTGCCGGTGAGCGGAAGATCGTCGCGACACGAGGCCGTCTCACCCGGCGGATCGAGCGGTGGACGCCCGACCTCGCGCACGAGTTCGGCCGCTTCTGCGTGCAGCGCACCCGGGAGCGAGTCGGCTTCATTCCATTCCTCTCCGGCTTCGTCTCCGACGTCGAGCGGTTCGTCGCGCAGAACCGCACTGCGATCGCCGGCTTCGCGGCCGCGCGCGCCGCAGAGCTGCGGGACGGCCCGGCGGCGTACGACGCGGAGCGTCGCGCGCAGGCGTCCTGGTTGGCGGATCAGCTCCAGCTGCTCGGCACGAGCACGACCTGAAAGCCGTCCGGATCTGCGAGAGTGACGGCGTTCCGGCGCCAGTACGGGTTCGCGGGCTCGACCGGCGCAGCGCCGACACGCTCGTACGCCTCGGCGACAGCCTCGGCGCTGCCGAGATAGAGCACGAGCAGCGACTCGGGGTGCGGTGCCGGCGGAGTGTGCCCGCCGCCGGTCGTGAACTCCAGGTGCGCATCCGTTCCCGGCACCGCCAGGAACACTCCGTCGTAGCCGTCATGGCCCTCGAAGCGCCCGATCTCGGGCAGTCCGAGTCCGTCCCGGTAGAAGACCAGGATCTCCTCGAGCCGTTGCGTGTGTCGTGCGACGCGGAGCTGCATCTCGCACGGCCCAGCCTGACACGAGCACGAGCGCTTGTCTCGGGCGCTCGTCGTGTGTAAGAGTCGCCCGAGCTAAGGAGGGGTCGTGGCCGCAGACATCTTCGCCAAGCTCGGCGACATCAAAGGCGAGTCGCTCGACTCGAAGCACAAGGACGAGATCGAAGTCCTCAGCTGGTCCTGGGGCGTGAGCAACCCCGTCAGCCTCGCCGGATCGGGTGCCGGCCAGGGGAAGGCACACTTCCACGACCTCTCGTTCACGCACAAGATCGACAAGGCATCCCCGGCGTTGATGCAGGCGTGCGCGACCGGCGTTCATCTGAAGGAGGCGACGATCACGCACCGCAAGGCGGGGAAAGGGCAGCAGGAATTTCTCGTCATCAAGATGAACGACGTGATCGTCACGGCGCTTGCGGACGCGGACAGCGACGACGACAGCACCGAGACGGTCAGCTTGGCCTTCGCGAAGATCGACGTCGAGTACCGGCCGCAAAAGACCAACGGCTCCCTCGACGCCGGCATTCACTTCAAGTACGACCTCAAGGCCAACAAGGGGGCGTAACGCCGCGCGCACCGATCGCGCTCTGACGCTCGACGAAGCGGTCTCGGTCGCGATCGCGCTGCAGCAGGCACAACAGTGGGCGGCCGCGGCGGACATCTACCGCACGGTTCTGGACGTCGCGCCGGACAACGCCGACGCGTTGCACTTCTCAGGCGTGCTCGCGCACCAGCAAGGGCGGAGCGACGAGGCGGTCGCGCTGATCGAGCGGAGTCTCGAGCTCGAGCCTGAGCGCGCCGACTGGCACAGCAACCTCGGCATCGTCCTGCAGGACGGGCTCAGGCTCGACGACGCAGCCGCCGCGTACCGGCGCGCGATCGACCTCGATCCGGGCCATGCGAATGCCCACAGCAATCTCGGCGTGGTGCTGCGTGCACAGGGCGAGGCCGCCGGCGCCGAGGTGGCCTACCGGGCCGCCATTCGCATCGATCCCGAGCACCCCGACGCGTACCACAACCTCGGCGTGCTGCTGAACGCGCAGGGGCGTCCGCGGGAGGCGGCGCTCTGCTTCTCGAAGGTCATCACGCTGAGGCCAAGAGATCCCGAGGCGCGCAGGTTGCTGGCGCTCGCGCACTGCACGCTCGGCGAGTTCGACGAGGCGGTCGAGATCTTCGAGGAGTGGCTGAGCGAGGATCCGGTCGACCCTATCGCGCGCCACATGCTCGCGGCGTGCTCGGGCCGGGACATCCCCGATCGGGCAGCCGACGCCTACGTCGAAAGGACGTTCGACACCTTCGCCGCGAGCTTCGACGCCAAGCTTGCCCAGTTGGCGTATCGAGCTCCCGCGCTCGTCGCGGAGGTTCTCGAACGAGCAGGCGCTGCTCGCTCGAAGAGCCTCGACGTTCTGGATGCCGGCTGCGGGACCGGCTTGTGCGGACCGCTGGTCGCGCCCTACGCACGCCGTCTGGTCGGCGTCGACCTCTCGGAAGGCATGCTCGCCGAGGCGCGACGCAGAAACGCCTACGACGAGCTCGTGAAGTCCGAGTTGGGCGCGTACCTCGCCGACTCGAGCGAGGCGTTCGACGTCGTCGTCTCCGCCGACACGCTCGTGTACTTCGGAGCGCTCGGGTCCGTGGTCGACGCTGCCGCCTCGGCGCTGCGTCCGAGCGGTCGCCTCGTCTTCACCGTCGAGGAGCTCCCGGGCTCCGGGCACGCCCTCGCGCCGAGCGGTCGCTACCGGCACTCGCGCGCCTACGTTCGGACGGTCTTGACGGAGGCGGGGCTCCGCCCGGAGATCGTCCCGGCGGAGCTCCGCCTCGAGGCCGGCGAACCGGTCGCGGGCCTGGTGGTGCTCGGCACGAAGGGCTAGAAGCGCCCCGAGAACTGGCGGACGATCCCGTCGCTGAGCATCGCCGACATGCGCAGGATCTCCGCGTGCACCTGGTCGTAGGCGGCGACGTCGGCGGCCCAGTTGCCCTGCAAGCGCTCCACCGCCTCCTTCGTCGTCAGCGCCAGATGCTGTTTCATCATCGCGCGCATCATCGGCAGCGGCCAGTTGCGCGGGTTCGCCTTGCTCAGGAACGTGGCTATCTGGCTCGCGTTCGCGTACCACGCGTTCGTCGCGGCGGCGAGCTTCGTCTTGTCGCCGGCTTTCGCCGCCTGCAGTACCGGCACTGCCTCGAGAATGTGCGTCCGCAGCAGGCGCGTGAGCTTGTCGCCGGCCGCGCGGCCGTAGTACGGCTTGATCGCGTTGCCGATGTCGACCTGGTTCCGCAGCAGCCGAGCCTCGGCCGTGGGGAGGTCGGGCAGACCGGCGGCGAAGTCGACGATCACCATGCGCGTCCACGTGATGTGGTCCTCCCAGAGCTTGTCCATCGCGGCGCGCAGCGCAACCGCTTTCGGCGACGTGGCCGGCGCCGCAGTGGCCGACGCCTGTGCGAGGGCTCCCGTAGCGACCAGCGCCGCGACGAAGATCGTGAGTGTGCGAGACATGCTGAACCTCCTCATGAGACGGCAAACGATTCGGCGGAGATGCACGTGCCGATCAAGCGCTTCAGCGCGGCTTCGGTCTCCTCGCTCTGGCCGGTATGGAGCGTTCCGACGAGACGGCCGCGCTCGAGGTAGAGGACGAGCGCATCGCCGTCCTCGAACGATCCGCGTGCGATGCGGTCGTCGTGCTGCGAGACGTCGCCGAAGACCTTCAGTGTCAGGCCGAACGACTCGGTGAAGAACGTGGAGACGGTGTCGTAGCCGCCGTTCGCGCCCGCGAGCACCTTCCCGACCTCGGCGCCCTGGTAGTTCGCGTTCGACCAGTGCTCGATGCGTCGCCGGCGTCCGTAGAGCGGGTCGTAGAAGCGGGCGACATCGCCGGCCGCATAGACGTTCGGCGCGTTCGTGCGGAAGCGCTCGTCGACGAGGATGCCGTCGTCGCTCGCGATACCGCTGCCCGCGAGCAGGGACACGGCCGGCTGAACGCCGACCCCGACCACGGCCAGGCCCGCGCCGAGCTTCCGCCCCGTGTGCAGCTCGACCGTGTCGAGGCGTGAGCGGCCGCGGAATGCGTGCACCTCGTCGCCGCGGATGATCTCGACACCCTGGTCGCGGTAGAGGTTCGCGAGGTGCTCCGAGATCTCCGGCGACCGGAGCTGTGCGAACAGGTCGGAGTCGCGGCTCAAGAGGGTCACGTCGAGACCGAGTTCCGTGAGCGACGCCGCGACCTCCATGCCGATGAAGCCGCCGCCGACAACGACCGCATCGCGCGTCTTCGCCGCAGCCTCGCGAATGGCCGTCGCATCTTCGAGCGAGCGGAGGCTGAAGACGCCGGGGAGATCCGCCCCCGCCACATCGAGCGCTCTCGGGAACGCGCCCGTGGCGATCAGCAGCTTGCCGTAGCGAAAGTCGTGCACGACCTGCTCGCTCGGGTCGACGCTCGGAACGTCGATCCCGAGCACGAGCTCGACGTCGTTCCGGACGTAGAACTCCTCGGGCTCGACGAGCGTCTGCTCCGCGTCCGTCTCGCCGCGCAGGTACCGCTTCGACAGCGGCGGGCGGTGATAGGGGAGCGTCTTCTCCCGCGACAACAGCGCGATGCGGCCGTCGCCGCCGGACGCCCGGTACTCGCGAATGGCTCGCGCACCGGTGAGGCCGCCGCCGACGATGATCAGCTCGAACTTCTGCATCTCACGGCGTTGGTGTCGCTTCGCCGCCGCGTCTTACCTCGGCTACCGTTTCGATCGATGAAGGCCGCCGAAACCAGCTATGTCGCGACGCCTCTGCGCTTCGAGCGGCTCTCCGACGAGGAGGCTCTCGCGCGCTCCCGTGATTTCCTCGCGCGCGTCAGCGAGCGTCGGTCGGTGCGTCAGTTCTCTCCGGAGCGAGTTGCGCCGGAGCTGATCGAGAACGCGCTCCGCGTGGCCGGCACCGCTCCGTCGGGGGCGAACCAGCAGCCGTGGACGTTCGTCGTGGTGTCTGAGCCCGAGTTGAAGCAGCGCATCCGCGCGGCGGCCGAGCACGAGGAAGAGCTGCTCTACGCCGAGCGCGCGAGCGCCGAGTACCTCGAGGCGCTCGAGCCGATCGGCACCGACGCGGTCAAGCGGCACATCACGGACGCACCCGTCCTGATCGTGGTCTTCGAGCAGCCGTGGAGCTTCGACGCCGACGGCGAGAAGCGCAAGAACTACTACGTGCGGGAGTCCGTCGGAATCGCCGTCGGCTTCTTGCTCCTGGCGTTGCACAGCGCCGGGCTCGCCACCCTCACGCACGCCCCCTCGCCGATGGGGTTCCTCAAGGGGATTCTCGGGCGGCCCGACAACGAGCGGCCCTTCCTGCTCATCCCGGTCGGGTATCCCGCGCCAGAGGCCGAGGTGCCCGCGCTCGAGAAGAAGCCGTTCGGCGACATCGCCGAGTTCCGCTAAGGCGAACGAAACCTTTACCCGCTCCGCATGTGTGGGTGCTTAGCCTCGGCGGAGACGGGTAGGCGTCATTCGAGGGGGCTGATCTTGAGGATTCGACTTGCGACAATCGTTGCTTTGCTGTGCGTGGCACTGCTCGCTTCCAGCGGCGCGTCGGCGTCGTCGCACATCCAGTACGGCATCCAGGACGACGCGTGGCTGCTCTACGGCCCGCCGGCGTCCCCGGCGCAGCGCGTCCAGACGCTGCAGCGCCTGGGCGTCGACCTCGTCCGGCTGACGCTGCGCTGGGACACGATCGCATCGAAGGAGCCGGCCGACCCGCGCGATCCCGCGGATCCCGCGTACGACTGGAGCCTGTATGACTCGATGCTGCAGCGCCTCCGCGCCGCGCACATCTCCGTGCTCGTGTCGCTGTGGGGCACGCCGCCCTGGGCGAACGGCGGGCAGAAGCAGAATTACGCGCCGCGTGACCCGTCGGCGCTGGCGTCGTTTGCATACGCGGCGTCGCAGAAGTATCCGTGGATCACGCGTTGGACGATCTGGAACGAACCGAACGCCAGGCTGTTCCTGATCCCGAACTCGCCGAGGGTCTACGTCACGCGGCTGCTCAATCCCGCATATCGGGCGCTGAAGGAGGCGAACCGGCGCAACGTCGTCGCGGGCGGAGTCACCTCACCGCGAAAGACCCCGAGCGGCGTCTCGCCGATCGCGTGGATCCGCGGAATGCGCGCAGCGCACGCGCTGCTCGACGCATATGCGCAGAACCCCTATCCGGTTCGCCCGCGCGAGACGCCCTCGAGCGGCGGCTGCTGGCGCTGCACCGAGGTGACGATGGCGACGCTTCCGAAGCTGATCACGGAGGTCAAGCGCGACTTCGGCGCGCGCACGCGGATCTGGCTCACCGAGTACGGCTACAACTCGAAGCCGCCGAGCAAGTGGCTCGGCGTCTCGAACGCGCTGCAGGCGCGTTACGTCGGCGAAGCCGCACTGCGTGCGTACCTCGCGCCTCGCGTCGATCTCCTGATCCACTTCCTCGTCCGCGACGAGCCGAACGCGACGCGCTGGACGAGCGGCTTCTACACGAGTCGCGGCCGGCTCAAGCCCTCGTTCGGCGCCTATGTGCTTCCGCTCGCGCAGGTGTCCCGTCGCGGCCCGCGGACGACGGTGTGGGGGCAGGTGCGCCCGAGGTCCGGCCGTCAGCCGTACCGCCTGCAGCAGTGGCGCGCGGGACATTGGCGCTGGGTCGGCGGGACGCGGCTGACCACCTCCGCCGGGTTCCTGCGGCGCGTGGTGACCGCCGGTCGCGGCGCGCAGCTGCGCATCTGGTCGCCACGCGACCACCGCTACAGCCGGATCCTGACGGTGCGATAACCGCGGCGCCTTGGGTTTCAGCGATCCTCCTGCCGCCGACTATCCGTGGAAAGGAGGCATCCAGATTATGCAGATCACGAGGAACGGCGTCGACACTGGCCCGGGCCCGAGCGACTGGTTCACCGGAGCCGTGTACATCGACGCGATCGCAGCCCCGTCGAACGGATCGAGGATCGGCGCGGCGAGCGTCCACTTCACGCCCGGCGCACGCACCGCGTGGCACACGCACCCGAACGGCCAGACGATCTGGGTCACCGAAGGCGTCGGTCTCTGCCAGCGCCGCGGTGGGCCTGTCGAGGTCATCCGTCCAGGCGATCGCGTCTTCTTCGAGCCCGACGAGGATCACTGGCACGGCGCCGCACCCACACGGTTCATGACCCACATCGCGATGCAGCAAGCGGATGACGACGGGAACGTCGTCACGTGGGGGGAGCACGTCAGCGAAGAGGATTACCGCGCGGCACCTGCGTAGAGGCAGGGCCGCACGGGCGCTGGACGATCCGCGTCGCGTTCGACGAAGATGTGCCGGTGCCGGTGCTGTCGGCGGCCAGAACCTGATGCGCGTCGCGCTCGCGTTCGACGACCGCGGCGTCGCCCCACGCGAACGCCTCCTCGCGGCGATCGGGGCGCCATGACGTCTAGACGGATCGTCCACGACATCTCCGTGCCGATCCGCCCGGAGATGCACGTCTACGAGGGGAACCCCCGCGTCAGCCTGTCCCGCCACGAATCCATTAGCGACGGCGCCCAGGCGAACGTCAGCCGTCTCGACCTCGGCGTGCACAGCGGTACGCATGTCGACGGCGCACTCCACTTCATCGACGGCGCGGCCGGCACCGAGGCGCTGCCGCTCGGGACGCTCGTCGGTCCGGTTCTCGTCGTCGACGCGACCGCGATCGAGACCGATCTCGACGAGGACGCGTTGCGGTTGCTGCCGCTGGACGGCGCCGAGCGTGCCCTGCTGAAGACCAGGAACTCGGAGCTGTGGAACCTGCCGGAGTTCACGCACGACTTCATCCGCCTCAACGGCAGCGGCGCGCGCTACCTGATCTCACTCGGCGTGCGTCTGATCGGGATCGACTACCTGTCGATTGGCGACGTCGAAGCCCACCGCGAGCTGCTCGGTGCAGGAGTCGTGGTCGTCGAAGGCCTCGACCTGCGCGAAGTCGAGGCCGGCGCATACGAGCTGATCTGCCTGCCGATTCGCCTCGAAGGCTCGGACGGTGCACCGAGTCGCGCGATCCTCGTGCGCTGAGTGTCCGAGATGAAGGAGCGGATGCTGCGCGGCGAGCTCTACCTCGCCGATGATGCCGAGCTGCTCGCCGGGCGCGCGCGCGCACAGGCTCTGCTGGAGCGCTACAACGCGACGCCTTCCGCTGCGGGCGAAGAGCGGGATCGTCTGCTCCGCGACCTCCTCGGCGACGTCGGCGACGGCGTCGTCGTGATGCCCACCTTCCGCTGCGACTACGGCAGCAACATCGCCATAGGGAACGAGACGTTCGTCAACTACGACTGCATCATGCTCGACGTTGCCCCGATCCGCATCGGCGCCGCTTGCCAGCTCGCGACGCGAGTGCAGCTCTTGACCGCGACGCATCCCATCGATCCCGAGCCGCGCCGCGAGGGCTGGGAGTACGGCCTGCCGATCACGCTCGGCGACAACGTCTGGCTGGGTGCGGGCGTCATCGTCTGCCCGGGCGTGGCCATCGGCGACGACACGGTCGTCGGCGCCGGTGCGGTCGTCACCCGAGATCTCCCCAGAGGCGTCGTCGCCTTCGGCACGCCGGCCACGGTTCGCCGCCGAATCGAACCGTAGCCATACCCGTTAGCCTCGGGGCCATCGTCGCCGAACGAATGCGGGCTTCGTCCGCCGCCCGTCCGGCAGTCCTTCTGGGCTTGGGCGCGGCGGCTGCCGTCTGTGCGTTCCAGCTCTGGGTGACGCCGTCGAACCCGCCGGGTTACCACCGCGACGAGGCGGCGCTCTCCTACAACGCGTACACCATCGCAACGACGGGACGTGACCAGGACGGGGCGGTGATGCCGCTCTTCTTCCGGTCGTACGGCGACTACAAGAGCCCGCTGTACCCGTACCTGCTCGCCGGCCTGTTCCGTGTCACGGGGCCGCATCAGGAGGTCGCGCGCGCTTTCTCGGCCGTGCTCGTGCTCGCGGCCGTGCTTCTGCTCGGGCTGCTCGCGGCGCGCGTGAGCGGCCGTGCGCTGGTCGGCGTCGTCGTCACCGTCGTCGCCGGCTTCACGCCCTGGCTGTTCGAGCTGGGTCGCGTCGCGCTGGAGGTGGCGACGCAGCCGCTCCTGATCACCCTCCTACTCTTGGCCTTGGAGCGAACCCGGCGCACGGGTGCGTGGACGGTGCGAGCGGGCGCGCTCGTCGGGCTGCTGCTCGGCCTTCTCATGTACTCGTACACGGGCAGCCGGCTTCTGGCGCCGCTGCTTGCAGTCGCTCTTGTCGTCTTCGCCGGCGCCGGGCGTTGGCGCTGGCTGGCGGCGGCGTGGACGACGTTCGGCTGCTTCGTGTTGGTTCTGGTGACCTACGTCGTGCGCCATCCCGGCGCGGTGTCGGCGCGCTACGAGGCGACCACGATCGCGCGGGGCGGCCACTCCGTGGCGTGGGTCGCGATGCAGGCGATCGCGAACTGGTTCCACGACATCGACCCCTGGTTCTGGGCGACCTCCGGCGACCCGGCGCCGTATGTCCACAACGGCGGCTACGGGTCGCTCTACGCCGTCGTCGTCGCGTTTGCGATCGCCGGTTTCGTCATCGTCGTCAGGAGCAGGTGGGCGGACCTCTGGTGGCGTTATGTCTTCATAGCGACGCTGTTGGCCCCGATTCCTGCGGCGCTTACAGTCGACCGGCACAACGCCATCCGGCTCGCCGCTCTGCCCGTTCTCTGCATCGTCCTCGCGATCCCGGCGTTCGAGCTCCTGCTCGCGCGCCCACGCGTCGTTCTTGTCGTCGTCTCGACTGCCCTCGCCGCGACGATGATCGTCCAGTTCTTCCAGTTCTTCGACTCGTACCGAACACGCGGGCCGCGGCGCCTCGTCCTCTTCGACGCGGGTGTCGAACAGCTGCTTCGGCCGGCGTTCGCGGGCCGGAAGACGATCTACGTCGACTACGACGACCGTGACGCGCAGACGGAGGCGCGCTGGCATGCGGCCGACGACGGCGTGCCGGTCGACCGGATCCAGACGCTGCCGGACGGCGGCATCCCACCGCGTGGCAGCGTCGTCTTCGGTCGGTTCCAACAGTGCGACTACGTCTGCCGGAAATACGCCGAGTGGGAGACGTACTGGCTCGCGACGGCGGTCGGGCCCCGGCCGAGCTGACGCACCCGCTGTGCGGCTGACCGTACTGCGAGACACGGGCAGGCTCCCTTTTCCCAGATGCCCTGCTCCGCGAGGTTTTCCGTATGCAGCGCGCCCCCCGTCAATCGTCAGTGGTCATCGTCGGCGCAGGCCCGGCAGGTCTCGCCGTGAGCTCGAGACTCGCGCGCACCGGTGTGCCGCACGTCGTGCTCGAGCGCCACCAGGTGGGGTGGACGTGGCGTGCTCAGCGCTGGGACTCCTTCCGCCTCAACACGCCGCTCTGGGCGACACGCGTCCCCGGTAAAGGGATCCGTGGCCGAGCGGAGAGCTTCCCGTCTCCGGTCTCGCTCGTCTCCGCCCTCGACCGGCTCGCACGGCGCCTCCCGGTCGCCGAAGGCGTCGAGGTCTTCGCGGCACGACGCAGCGGCCCCGGCTGGAGGCTCCACACGAGCCACGGCCTCATCGCGGCCGATGCCGTCGTTGTCGCCAGCGGCTTCCAGAACGTGCCGCGCATGCCTGCGTACGCGTCCGAGCTACCGGAACGGATCCAGCAGCTCCACGTCGCGGGCTATCGCGCGCCGCGGCAAGTCGGCGACGCGGTGCTCGTCGTCGGCGGCGGGCAGTCAGGCGTTCAGATCGCCGAAGACCTGCTCGACGCCGGCAAGCGCGTGTACGTCGCGACGAGCCGTGTCGGACGCATGCCGCGCCGCTTCGCCGGCCGCGATGCATTTGAGTGGATGCTCGAGACCGGGCAGCTCGATGTCCGGCGTGACGACGCCGACCCGGCGGCGATCGGCGTGGCCACGCCGCAAGTGTCCGGTGTCGGCGGCGGCCGCACGGTCAGCTATCAGGCGCTGGCAGCACGTGGTGCAACTCTGCTCGGACGGGTGCGGGGATGGAACGGCGGGGCGCTCGAGCTCGCCGGTGACCTCGGCGACAACGTTCGTTTCGCCGACGACGTCTCGAGCCTCTTCCGCGCGACGTGGGAGAAACGCGCCCGGCTGCGCGGGGCGGCTCCTGTGGTCGACCCGGCCGACGAGCCGGCGCCCCAGCTCTACGGCGTCGCCGGTCCGCGGTCGCTCGACCTCGTAGGCCACGGGATCGGCACGGTGATCTGGGCGACCGGCTTCGGACCGAGCACCGGGTGGCTTCCGACCGGAGCGCTCGATTCACGGCGGCGCCCGCAGTTGCCGGGCCTCCACGTCGTCGGCGCGCCGTGGCTCACGCACCGGTCCTCGGCGAATCTCTACGGCATGGCCGCCGACGCCGACCGGCTGGTCAGCACGCTGACACGTCAGCCGGCCCGAATCGCCGCTTGACTCGCGAGCCATTCGGAGACGGCCGCCGCAACGGCGGCCGCGTTTCTCAGCGAGTGCGTCCCCGGGATGCGCGTGACGGTGCGGCCGGGTGCTGCAGGCGGAATCCCGAACGGGTCCTTCTCGCCCTGGACGACGAGGGCCGGGACGTCGACGCCGTCGAGCTCGGCGAGGCGGCTCTTCTCAGGCCGTCCCGGCGGGTGCAGCGGGAACGCGAGGCAGACGACGGCAACCGAGCTCGTCGCGGCGGCGGTGCGGCACGCCACCCGTGCGCCCGACGACCGGCCGCCGGTGAGAATCGGCAGTCCCCGCAGCGGGCCGTCGTGTAGCTGTTCGACGACTGCGGTCCACGCGGAGTCGAGCTGCGGGGCCGGAGCAGGGCTCCGCCGTCCTGCCACCCGGTACGGCTGCTCGACGAGAGCAACGCTCAGCCCGGCGGAGCGGGCGGCGCCTGCCGCGGCGGCGAGGTCGGGCGACTCGACGCCCCCGCCTGCTCCGTGGCCGAGCACGAGCGCGGCCACCGGCAGGTCGACGGCCTGGAGGTGAGCCCGCGCCGGCCCGTGAGGAGTCTGGAGCTCGAGCATGCGTACATGTGACCATGCCCGCGTGACCGCCGTGCCGGAGACGCGCTACGCGAGGAGCGGTGGGCTCAACATCGCCTACCAGGTCGTCGGCAACGGCCCGCTCGACCTCGTCTACGTGCCGGGCTGGGTCTCGAACGTCGAAGGGAACTGGGAGCTCCCCGCCCACGAGCGGTTCCTACGCCGGCTCACGCGCTTCTCGCGGGTGATCCTGTTCGACAAGCGCGGCACCGGGCTCTCCGACCCGCTGCCGGCGCCGGAGCTGCCGACTCTCGAACAGCGGATGGACGACGTGCGCGCCGTCATGGACGCGGCGGAGTCCGAGCGGGCAGCGTTCCTCGGCTGGTCCGAGGGCGGGCTGCTCAGCGTCATGTTCTGCGCGTCGTATCCCGACCGCGCCGTCGCGCTCGTGACGTTCGGGGTCTTCGCCAAGCGGGTCTGGAGCCCGGACTACCCGTGGGCGCCGATGCCGGAGGCGCGGAGTCGCGAGATCGAGCTCGTCGAGCGCGAATGGGGCCGTGAGATGGACATCGAGGTGCTCGCCCCGAGCGCGGCGGCCGATCCGGCGTTCAAGCGACAGCTCCTTTCGTACTTTCGCCGGAGCGCGAGCCCCGCGACTGCGGCCGCACTGCTACGGATGAACACGCAGATCGACGTCCGCGACGTCCTGCCCACGATTCACGTGCCGACGCTCGTGCTGCATCGCAGCGGCGACCGCGAGTCGAGCGTCGACGAGGGGCGCTGGATCGCCGGGCGCATCCCGAATTCGAGGTTCGTCGAGCTGCCGGGCGACGACCACATCCCGTGGGTGGGCGACCAGGACCCCGTCCTCGACGAGATCGAGGAGTTCATGACGGGCGCACGCCCGACTCGCGAAGCCGACCGCGTGCTGGCGACCGTCCTCTTCACCGACATCGTCGACTCGACGGCGCGTGCGGCCACGCTGGGCGATCACGCCTGGCGGGACGTGCTCGAACGGCATCACGCCGACGTCAGAGCGGAGCTCGAACGATGGCGCGGCCACGAGGTCGACAGCGCCGGCGACGGCTTCCTCGCGACGTTCGACGGGCCTGCGCGGGCAATCCGCTGCGCGCTCGCCGTCGGTGCCCGCGCACACGGGCTCGGCCTCGACCTGCGCGCGGGCGTTCATACCGGCGAGTGCGAGCTGCTCGGCGGCAAGGTGGCGGGGATCGCAGTGCACACGGGGGCGCGGGTCGCAGCGCTTGCGGGCGCCGGCGAGGTGCTCGTCTCGCAGACGGTGAAGGATCTCGTCGCCGGCTCCGGCCTCGAGTTCGACGACCGCGGCGAGCACGAGTTCAAAGGCGTGCCGGGCCGGTGGCGCATCTACGCCGCGCTCTAGCCGAATCGTTCGACGAGCAGGCCGTGGCGGAGGCCGCGATCGCTGACGGTCAGCGACTCGATCCCGAGCTTCGCCAGCACCGTGCGGACGATGCATGCGCCGGCCAGGATGACGTCGGCGCGCCCCGGCTGCAGCCCCACGATCCCGCGCCGTTCGTCACTGTCACGGGATCTGTACAGCTCGAGCTGGCGGTCGACCTCGGAACGGTCGAGCTCGGTGCCCTGGACGACGGCGGGGTCGTAGGTCGCCAGCTCGTGCTTGACGGCAGCCATGTTCGTGAGCGCGCCGCCGAGCCCGACAAGAGCGTCGGGGACGGCTCGGGCGGTGAGCGCCGACAGGTCGCCGTCGATCGCGTCGAGCGCCTGCTTCAGGACGTCTTCTTCGACCGCGCCGGCCAGCCCGAAGCGCTCGGTGTAGCGAACCGCGCCGACCGGGACGCTGAACTGCTCCTGCACGTGGCCGTCGCGGCCGAAGGTGAACTGCGAGCTGCCGCCGCCCGTGTCGAACACGGCGCGCGATCCCCGCGCGAGCGGCAGCGCCGACGTCGCTGCGACGTAGGCCAGGCGAGCTTCCTCCTCGCCGGACACGATCTCGACGTCGAGATCGCAACGTGCACGCACGGCGTCCACGAAGTCGGCGGCATTCGGCGCCATCCGCAGCCCCGCCGTTCCGACGGCGGCGACGGCGAGCACGCCCGCTTCCCCCGCCTCGGCGACCATCCCGGTAACCGCGTCCGCGGTTCGCTCGATCGGCTCCGCACGCAGACGTCCGTCCTCGCCGCGGCCCTCGCCGAGCCGGGTCACCTCGGCTCGGTCGAGAACGGCCTGCCAGGTTCCGTCCGCCGTCCGCTCGCCGATGTGGAACTTGACCGAGTTCGTGCCGACGTCGACCACCGCGTAGCGGCCGGCACCGAAGCCGACCAGCGTCTTCAGCCCGCGCGGATAGCTCGTGTTCGGGTGGTCTTCGAGCCCGAGCTCGCGGACCGCCGCGGTCACGCTGTCTGCGTCCTCGGACTCGACCGCGACGGTGCGCGTCGAGCCGTGCTCGGTTGTCACCTCCGTGAGCTCGGCCATGCAGCCGCCGATCGTGTAGCGGGCGCGGTGCTTGTGGACGGGCACGGCGAGCAGGTCGGGCCGTCCGTCGACGAAGTCCTCGAGGTCGTAGTGGTCGCGGTCGAGCCGCGGGACCGGCACGTGCAGGCCTTCGAGGATCGACCGCACGTGCTCGGCCGAGAGCGGGAACTCCTCCTTCATGACCACCGCCCACTGCTGCAGGTCGTCGTCGTTCACCTGCTCGAGCCGCTTGACGTCCATCAGGCCGTCCCGCACCTTGACGGTGTCGCCGTTCGCGACCGACAGGATGTAGAGCTCGTCGCTCTCCTGCACGCGCTCCGGCGAGCGCTCGCCGACGACGTCGCCGCCGATTCCGAACGTTCGCCACTCCCAGCGGTTCACGGCTTCGCGCCGAACAGTCGTCTCTCCGCTCGGAGGTGCGACGCCCAGTCGATCTCCGCCGCGGCGGCGAAGCGGAGGTAGGCACGCAGCGCCTCGCGCATCGCGTCGGCGAAGCCTTTCGCCCGGCCCGGCGCGAAGCGCTCCTCCCACCACACGTCCAGCACCTGCACGCGTCCGTTGTCGCGGTCGATTCGCGGCTCGAACCGCCCGACGAGGCGGCCGCGGAAGACGATCGGCAGGACGTACCAGCCCCAACGCCGCTTCGCGGGCGGCACGAAGAGCTCCCACACGTAGTCGAAGCCGAACAGCCCTCCCAGCAGCTTGCGGTCCCAGATCACCGGGTCGAACGGTGACAGGAAGACGACGCAGGGCGGCGACTCCGGCGGATCGGCGAGCAGCTCCGTCTCCTCCTTCACGACGAAGCGCTTTCCGCGCAAGCCGTCGATGTCGACCGGCACGATGTCGCCGCGCTCGACCAACTCGTTGCGCAGGGCGTTCCTGCCCGGCAGCCCGGGCCAGCGCGGATCGGGCTTCGCGGTACCGAGGCCGCCGAAGACGTCGCCGGAGCCGCCGGCCGCGAGCAAGCCGTGTGCGCGGTAGCGCGAGAGCATCTTGTGGCGGATCTGCTCGTGCAGCGGCACCTTCTGCGCGAGCACGTCGGCCGCTAGCAGACGCTCGATCAGGTCGTAGCAGCGGCGGTTCCCGTCGCGGCGGGCGAGACCGAGGACGCCGGTGGCCGCGTATGCCTCGAGCACGGCGCGCACGGTGTTCGTGGGCATGCCGAACCAGTCCTTCGTCGGTCCCTGCTCGCGTTCGAAGTCGGAGGACGACAGCGGCCCGTCCGCACGGATGCGTTCGAGCACCCGCCTCGCAACGTCGTCGTTCTCCTCGAGGAGGAGCTTGGAGCGCCGCCAGATGCCGCCGCGGAACCACGGGAACTCGCTCGTCGGGACGAGCGAGAGACCCTTGTTGTACGCCTCGAAGATCTCGCGGCGCTCGTAGAGCTGGTCGCACCACGCGGGGTCGTAGTCCGCGATACGCGCGTGCAGCACGAGGTCGTGGCTGCGGCCGGCGACCGCGATCGGGTCGTACTGGATCGACCCGAATCTCTCCAGGAAGTCGAGCACGGCCTGCCGGCCTCCCTCGAGGGAACGTGCAGGGGCGAGGAGGTGACGCGCCACGAAGAAGCGGCGCGCCTGCTCGCTAGTCGATCTCAACGTCCTCGAGCGAGGCCTCGGGCTTGGGCAGCTGGGGGTTCATGCGCCGGAGCTCGTCGACGACGATCCGCGCGACAAGGTGGTTGCGAACCCAGTTGTGATCGGCCGGGACGACGTGCCACGGCGCCCATTTCGTCGACGTCTCGCCGATCACGTCGTCGTACGCGTCGATGAACTCGTCCCACCTCGCCCGGTCGTCGAGGTCCGAGCGGCGGAACTTCCAACCTTTCTCCGGATTCACGAGCCGCTCCTGCAGGCGCTTCCGCTGCTCGTCTCGCGACACGTTGAGGAAGACCTTGACGAGTGCCGTGCCTTCGTCCGACAGCATGCGCTCGAACTCGCGGATGTGCCGTGACCGCCGGCTCCAGACCGATTTCGGAGCCAGCCGGTGGACGCGCACGGCGACGACGTCCTCGTAGTGCGACCGGTTGAAGATCCCGATCTCGCCTCGCAGCGGCGTGACCTGGTGAATGCGCCAGAGGTAGTCATGCGCTAGCTCCGTCGTGCTCGGAGCCCTGAACGAGACGATGCGACAGCCCTGCGGGTTGACGCCCGTGAGGACGCTGCGAATCGTTCCGTCTTTCCCGGATGCGTCGAGCCCCTGCAGGATCAGGAGCAGGCTCCGGCTCGCTTCTGCGTAGAGCCGGTTGTGCAGAAGCGCGAGCTCGTCGACGAGCTTCGCGAGCTTCTTGCGCGCGTCGGCTTTGCCGGAAAGCCCGGCGTGATCGCCGGCGCTGCGGGCCCGCAGCTCGGCGCCGGAGCCAGGCTCGACTCGTAGTCCCCGTGGCACGCGACGACACTATCGTGCGGCCGTGGACCGGATCGAGCTCCTCGACGACCACTTCGTCATCCGCAATCGTGGAGCGCACCGCCTGCTGACGATCGTCGGCGATGTCGCGATCCGCTACGAGGCGATCGCGTCGGTCGACGTCGGCCTCGACAGCGTGCCGCCGTGGTTTACCCGGCGCGTCGGGTACAGCACCGGTATCGGCTCGCGCCGCGCCGGGATCTTCTGGTGGCGCGGCCGGAAGTGGTTCATGGACGTGCGAGATCCGGCACGCACGCTCGTCGTGCACGTGAAACCGGGCGCCGCCTACGGCGCAATCGCGGTCACGTTGGACGACGCCGAGCTCGTGGCAGGCGAACTACGCCGCGTGCTCGAGGCCTAGGCCAGACTCGAGCACGTAGGCCCGGGCGTCCAGGTGGAAGCGCAAGAGCGCGACCGCCGAATCGAGCGCCCAGAGCTTGACCGCGCGCAGGAGGACGGCGAGGTCGTCGGCGCTCGGTCTCAGCTCAGCCGCGACGAGGACGACGTCGGTGCAGTCATACGAATCGACGTGCCAGCGGGGCCGCAGTCGCTCGCAAAGACTCTCGGCTTCGGTTTGACTGGAAAGTTCGAACACGAGGGTCTCGTTGAGCTCTCCCGCCGGCATGCAATCAGGATCGCGGCGCGCAGCGACGCTGCGCATGACGCACATGCGTCATTCGGTGCTCAGCGCCGCTCGAACGCGAGCCGCACGCCGAGGCCGACGAGCGCGACGCCGCTGACGCGGTTGAGCGCATGCTTGACGCGCGGCCGTGCCAACAGTTCGCGTGCCCGCGCTGCGAGCGACGCGTAGGCGAGGAGCCAGACGACGCCGAGGCAGTTGAAGAGGACGCCGAGCAGGAGCAGGTCCTGCGGCTCGGCGTGCTGCGCGTCGACGAACTGGGGAAGGAGGCTCGTGAAGAAGACGGCGATCTTCGGATTGAGGAGGTTGCTCGCGAGGCCCTGGCGGAACGCGCTGCCGCGCGCCGCGACGGCGACCCTCCGATGCGAGCCGAGCAGCGTGCGCACGCCGAGGTACACGAGGTACGCCGCGCCTGCGAGCTTGATCGCCGTGAACGCGGCCGCCGATGCCGCGATGACGGCGGCAAGGCCCAGTGCCGCCGCGAGCGTCCACAGGAAGATCCCGGTGTTCACGCCGAGCGCCGTCGCGCGCGCTGCGCGACGGCCGTGCAGCAGCGCGTTCTTCGTCACCAGCGCCATGTCCACGCCCGGCGTCACGACGACGATCGCCGAGACGGCGAGGAACGGCAACAGGTGCACGCACGAGATGATCTCACGCGCGCGCGTGTAACTAAACGGACGCCGCCCTGGCGGCGGACCTCCGCACGGCGTCACCTCCTTCCGTTTCAATGGCGCGAATCGCAACCAACCGAAGGAGCCTCATGCCGCTTACCCAGAGTCAGCTCGTCGGCGAAGTCGCCGAGCGAGCCGGTCTGTCCAAGTCCGAGGCCAAGGCCGTCCTCGACGCGCTCGAGGAGGTCGTGCTCGACCAGCTCGCCGACGCCGAGAAGGTGAAGATCGGCGGTGTCGTTCAGTTGACCGTCCGCGTCAAGGAGCCGACGAAGGCTCGCAAGGGACGGAACCCCGCAACCGGTGAGGAGATCACGATCGCGCCGAAGCCCGCGTCCGTGACGGTGAAGGCGCGGCCGCTGGCCAAGGCCAAGGCGGCGCTTCCGTCGGTGACGGCAGCTCGCCGCCGGCTTGCTGCGTAGTACGCGGTCGGGGCGGGGGAGCGACGCTCCCCCGCTCTTCGACGTCGACAAGCCGGCTATCGCAATGGCGCATCTGCCTGCGCTTCCGGGCACGCCGCTGTACGACGAGCGGGGCGGCCCTGGTGCGATCGTCGAATCGGTCCGGCGCGACGTCGAGATCCTCACGCGCTGCGGCTTCGACGCCATCCTCTTCTGCAACGAGAACGACCGGCCGTATCAGCTGAGCGCGACGCTCGAGGGTGTCGCGACCATGGCGCGCGTCGTCACGGAGGTCGCGCCGCGCGACCGCCCGTTCGGCGTCGACTACCTCTGGGACGCGCAGGCGGCTCTCTCGGTCGCCGTCGCGACGGGCGCCTCGTTCATCCGCGAGGTGGCGACGGGCGTCTACGAGTCGGACATGGGGTTGTGGGTCCCCGACGCCGCGACGCTCCTCAGGCGTCGCCGCAGCCTCCACGCCGAGCACGTGCGCGTATTCATGAACGTCACGCCCGAGTTCGCCTCGTCGGTTGGTACGCGCGACGTCGCCACGACTGCTCGCTCCGTGAGCGTGTCAAGCCTCGCCGACGGGATCCTCGTTTCGGGCCCGATGGCAGGCGCGGAGCCGTCGCTCGACGCGCTGCGCGCCGCGAAGAGCGCATGTCCCGACACGCCGGTGCTTGCGAACACCGGCGTGAAGTCGACGAACGTCGCGGACTTCCTGTTCGTCGCCGACGGCGTCGTCGTGGGCTCCGACCTCAAGGTCGACGGCGGGACGTGGAACCCGGTCGACCCCGAACGCGCCGAACGGTTCATGGCAGAGGTAGTGGAGGCGAGGCGCCGCTGATCGCGTGGGCTGCTGTCGATCCGGCGACAGGCGACGTGGAGCAGGAGGACGGCTCGCATGTCTTCGCGGCGGCGTCGACGATCAAGCTGTTCGTCTACTCCGCCTACCGCCGTTCGGCACTCGATCCCACCAAGGTCGAAGCGATTGCGCGCGTTGGCGGGTCGGGCGTCTCCGAGTACCTGCGCACGGGGCTCGCGCTCGACGACCACGCGTTCCTGATGCTGGCGGTCAGCGACAACGCGAGCACCAACGTTCTCCTGAAGCGGCTCGGCTTCGAGAAGGTCGCCGAGGAGCTCGAGAGACTCGGGCTCCACGACACGCGCGTTCGGCGACTCATGATGTCGCGGGGCCCGGAGAACGAGACGACGCCGCTGGACCTGGCGCACGGTCTCGCACGGCTGCTCGAAGAGCCGTACGCCGACGACCTGCTCGAGGCGCTGCGCGTCGCCGCCGACGCCGAGTCGTACCTGCCGCTCCTCCTGCCTGAGGTGACCGTTGCCGCCAAGTCGGGCGAGCTCGACACCGTCCGGCACGAGGTTGCGCTGCTCGAGCAGGACGGCCGGAGGCTCGTCACCGCCGCGTGCTCGTCACCGCCGGCGCGCCCGGACGAGCTCGCCGCGGTGGCAGCTCACCGCTGGGCCCGCGCTATCTGAGTCTTACGGTCTTGGAGGCGTTCGCGTCGTTCCCGACGGCGTCCTCGGCTTCGACCTCGATCTCGAGCGTCCGCGTGGACTTGGCCGGTCGGATCCGTGCGGCCGAGGCGAAGGATCCGCTCGTGGTCTGTCCGATCTTGTAGACGAGCGCGTTGAGCGGCTTCCTCGGGTCAACGACCTGCAATACGTACGAAACGGCGTCGTCGCCGGGAAACGTCACCACGACTCGAAGGTTGTACGCCCCTTTCGGTTTCTTGAGCTTGAGTATCGTCACCTTCGTCACGGCGATCGCCGGCGGGACGGTGTCGAAATCGGCGACGCCATCCCATGTGCTGCGAAAGGTGATCGTCGCCGGGTCGTCGGACCGCCCCTCGAGGCGGGTGCTCGAGAAGGTCCCTCTGCCGCGAAGACTTGCGAACGCTCCGGTTCCGGAGACGATTCGCCAGACACCGTTCCCACCATGCTCGGCGGGAAGCGGCGACACCGTCGCCGTGAACTCACTGCCGCCGGGGCAGATGAATCGGCGGAGAGCGTTATCGGTGGCCGAGTCGACGCTGACGTCTGCTGCGAGCCCGGAGCCGCACGAGGCGAGAGACGACGTGAAGCTACCTTCGTGCGTCAACGACGCGTTGTGGTGCCCCTCGAAGACGAGGTGGAACGTCGCAGGCGCGCCGTTCGCTGCGGCGCAGGTGACGAGCCCGAGCAGCACCACGGCCGAAAGAATGAGGCGCGCCGCTCCCACAGAGCAATGATTCGCCGTCGCGACGTTCGACGCCATACGACGTTCGTCGTAGGGTTCGGTCGTGGCTGCCCTGCGCTCGTCGGATTATCGAAACGCCCTCGAGGTCGTCTACACGGCCGGCGAGGTAACCGGCGCCGTGGCGTTTCCGGAGCCCGTCCTCGAAGCACTCCGGCGGCTCGTCCCGTGCGACGTCGTCGCGTTCCACGAGCACAGTGAGAGCCGGAGGCGTGTCCTGGTGCACGTCGGCGAGCCGGTGGGCCGGCTCACGCCTGAGATCCGCGCCGCGCATCGCCGCTACAAGCACCAGGATCCGTTCCGTCCAGCTGTCGGCGCGCGCACGATCTCGGACTTCGTCGACGTCCGCACCTACCGGCGGACGAGCCTCTACCAGGACGTCGACCGGCCGCTCGGCATCACTCACATGTTGCAGCTCTACGTCGATCCCGAGGTGAGCGACGCCCGACTCGAGTTCGACCGCGCCGAGTCGGACTTCGGCGCGCGCGACCGCGACGTGCTCGACCTGCTTCTGCCGCACCTGCGGCAGTTCGCCCGCCGCGCGCGTCCGCGCGCGCGACTCGCCCGCCTGAGCCCGCGCGAGCGTCAGGTGCTCGAGCACGTGGCCGACGGTCGCACGAACGCCGAGATCGCGTGGCTGCTGGAGATCTCGCCGGAGACCGTCCGGAAGCACCTCGAGAACGCGTACGCGAAGCTCGGCGTGCACAACCGGACGGCCGCTGTCGCCGCGGCGTTCGGCCCGTGCTAGTCGCGCGCGTGACGCTCGATCTTCCGCTCGAGTAGCTCCTTCACGCTTGGCCAGTCGTCGTCGACGATCGCGTACCACGCCGAGTCGCGGATCGAGTCGGGCAAGATCATGTGCTTCCGGAAGACGCCCTCGAACGTCGCGCCGATCCCGAGGAGCGCGCCGCGCACGCGCAGGTTGCGCGCGTCGGTCTTGAACTCGACCCGCATCGCGTTCCAGCTCTCGAAGGCGTTCCGGAGCAGGAGGTACTTCGTCTCGATGTTCGCGCCGGTGCCCCATTGCGAGCGCTCGAGCCACGTCCAGCCGATCTCCGTGCGGCGGTGCGCAGGCTCGACGTTGAGGTAGCGGGTTGAGCCGACGGGCCGCCCGTCGACGTGGACGACGAACGGGATCTCGCTTTCGTGCGTCAGCGCCAGGTCGAACCAGCCGTCGAAGCCGAGCGTGTACATGTTCGTGAAGCGGTGGATCTGCGGCTCGCGCTCCGCCGCCTCGCGCAGCCCCTCGCGGTGGCGTTCGGCGATCGGCTCGACGCGGACGATTCGCCCTTCGAGCGGGGCGGCGGGACGCAGGTCGTTTGGTCGGCCCGAATTGGGGTACTCGGCGGTCATGGGCGTACTTTCGTCGGTCCGTGCCGTCGGGTGGGCGCGCAAGCACCAGCCCGACCAGGTGGCCTACTGGAGCGCGCTCGCGCACGAGCGCTTCCCGCCCGACGATCTCCTGCGCCAGGCGATCGAGGCGGAGCAGGCCGGCTTCGACGGCATCTGCTGCAGCGACCATCTCGTGCCCTGGTGGACGGCGGACACGGCGCCGACGAATTCGGCAGCGCGTGGGTCTGGCTCGGGGCCGCCGCGCACGCGACCGACCACGCGGAGCTCGGGAGCGCCGTCACGGCGATCGTCCACCGCTACAACCCGGTGGTCGTCGCCCAGAACGCGGCGACGCTCGAGTTCCTCGCGCCGGGCCGCGCCTTCCTCGGCGTCGGCTCCGGCGAGGCGATGAACGAGGTGCCGGCGGGGATGGACTGGCCGTCACCGGCCGAGCAGCTCGAGCGGACGGAGGAGGCGATGATCGTTGCGAGCAGGCGAGGCGCGCGCCGGGGGAGATCATCCTGCAGGGCGTCTTCTCGGTGGCGGAGTCGGACGACCACGCCCTCGAGCAGGCGCGCGAGTGGAAGGGGGCGCTCGTCGACGAGCACTACACGGACTCGGTCGTCGACCCCGCGGAGATCTACCGGCACGGGGAGTCCGAGATCTCGGACTCGAAGTTCACGAAGGAGATCATCACGTCGAGCGACCCCGGCCAGAACCTCAGGCGCGGCAAGCTGCTGGAATAGCTCGGCGCCACGAAGATGGTGCTGATGAACGTCTCCGGCGACGACCCGCACGCGGCAATCCGCGTGTACGGCGAGTCGGTGCTGCCCGAGCTCCGGTAGGGTGCCGCAGGTGGTTGCGCAGCGCGCGACGCTGCAGGGCCAAACGGCAGACCGGATCGAGTCGCTGCTGTCTGCGCGCCTGTTCCTCGAGCCGCGGCTGCTGGACGGCCGGCTCTACTTCCTCTCGAATCTCTCGGGGCAGCTGAGCCTGTTCGTCATGGACGCCGACGGCGGCGTCCCGGAGCCGCTGCTGCCCCCGCAGATCGCGCTGCAGAATCCGGAGCTGATCGGCGGGTTGTCGTTCTTCGTCCTGCCGGAGCTCGACCGGATCGCCGTCATGATCGACCGTGACGGCGACGAGAACTACCGTCCGTTCACGATTCCCGTCGAAGGCGGTTTCCCCGAGCCGCTGGGCGGCGACCGCCTTGACGGCTTCCGCTCGCACCTCGTCGACGTCGAGCGCGAGGGCGCGATCGCTTACTTCGCGGCGGAATCGCGCGCTGAGTCGCTGATTCACGGAATGCGCTGCAACCTGCGCAGCGGCGAGGTCGAGGACCTGCACGCGAGCCCGTACGGCGCCATTCCCGTGGCGTGGAGCAGCGACCACAGCCGCGTCGTCTTCGAAGACCAGTACCTCCAGGGCGACAACGTCCTCTACGAGATCGTCGACGGCACGCGCCGGGTCCTGCACGGGACGCCGCTCGAGACGCGCGAGGAAGGGCGCGAGTATCCACGGCCCGGCTTCCGCTCTGCTCGCATGGCCGCGAGCGACACAGGCCTCGTCGTCGTGACGACGCTGTTCGACGATAAGGGCACGCCCGCCTACTTGCCGCTCGACGGCGGCGACGTCGAGCGGGTGACGGTCACCGGCGTCGTGCACGCGGGCGTCGGCGAGCTCGAGCGGCTGCACCACCTCGAAGGGAACCGCTTCGCCGCGATCTACAACATCGACGGCGTGTCGTGGGTCTACGACGCGCGCTTCGACGAGCAGGCCCGCACGTTCTCGCTCGACCACGTGCTCGTGGGGGACGGCGACCTCGCGGACGGCATGCTGCACGGTCTCGACCTCGACGAGGACAGCGGCCGCTTCGCGGTCTCGTTCTGCACCGCGACGATGCCGACGCAGCTGTACGTGCTCGAGCCCGGCGAGCCGCCGGCGCCGCGCACGCGCGAGCGCGCGCTCGGCCTGCCGCCCGAGCTGCTCTCCCTCGGCGAGGACGCGTCTTTCCAGTCGCATGACGGGCTGCGCGTGTCGGCGCGTCTCTATCTCCCATCGCCCGAGCTCGGCTACGACGGGCCGCGGCCGCTCGTCTACTACATCCACGGCGGCCCGCAGGGGCAGGAGCGACCGAACTTCGCCTGGTTCTCGATGCCCTTGATCCAGATCCTCGCGCTCGAGGGGTTCGCGGTGTTCGTCCCGAACGTCCGCGGCTCGACCGGCTACGGCCTCGAGTACACGCGCAAGGTCGATCGCGACTGGGGCGGCCAGGACCGGCTCGACCATGTGCACGCGATGACGCACGTGCTGCCGAAGGACGAGCGGATCGACGTCGAGCGAGCGGGCGTGATCGGCCGCTCGTACGGCGGCTACATGACGTTGACGCTCGCCGGCCGCCATCCCGAGCTGTGGCGCGCGGCGGTCGACATGTTCGGGCCGTACGACCTGGCGAAGTTCATGGAGCGGATCCCGGAGACCTGGAAGCCGTACTTCCTGCTGGCGCTCGGCGACCCCGAGCAGGACCGCGACTTCATCGTCGAGCGCTCGCCGAAGACGCACATCGCGAACATCTCCTGCCCGCTGTTCGTGATCCAGGGCCAGAACGACCCGCGTGTCGTCGAGCAAGAGTCACACGACGTCGTCGAGGAGCTCCGCTCCTTCGGAAAGGACGTCGAGTACCTCGTCTTCCAGGACGAGGGACACGACGTGCTGAAGCTGCACAACCGCGTCCGCTGCTACGACGCGATCACGTCGTTCTTCTCAAAGCAGCTAGATCAGCCTGCGTATTGACGTTTGCGAGCTCGTGCTCGTCGAACTCGATGACCGTCGCCTCGACGTCGCGAAGCGAGTAGTCGCCGCGCGCGAGCTTGCGCTCGAGCTCCGGGAGCTGGGCACGCCGGTAGGCGCCGGGTAGAGGCCCCGTCTGCGGTTGTGCCGGCGCAGCGACGGCGAGCCGCCGCAGGGTCGCTGCCGAGACGAGCGGCACGTCGACGGGAAGGAAGACACAGACGCCGCCCGTCGCCGCGCGGAGGCCGGCGATTACCCCGGCAATCGGAGCACGCACATCCGTTGCGTCGTCGACGAGCTCGAACGGGAGGTCCAGGCCGTCGGCCGTCTTGCCGACGGCAATGCGATCGCCGCATGCCTCGCCGAGGACGCGCCACGCCCGCTCGGCGAGCGTCTCGTCGCCCAGGCGGGCCAACGCCTTGGGCGATCCGAACCGCGTGCTGGCGCCGCCGACGAGCAGGACGCCCGTCACTCCTCGATCCGCCACGGCTCCGTGTAGACGTTCATCCGGCCGTCGCGCACGAACCCGCAGAGCGTCACGCCCCGGTCGGCGGCGAGCTCCACGGCGAGGGTCGACGGCGCGCCGACGGCGACGAGCAGCGGACACCCGGCGACGGCGGCCTTCTGCACGAGCTCGAACGAGAGGCGGCCGCTCACGCAGAGGATCGCCTCCGACAGCGGCAGCCGGCCGGCGCCGAACGACCAACCGATCACCTTGTCCATCGCGTTGTGCCGGCCGACGTCCTCCCGCACGCACACCAGCTCACCGTCACGAGCGAAGAGCCCGGTGGCGTGGAGGCCACCGGTCACGGCAAATGCCGCCTGCGCGGTGCGCAGCCGATCCGGGAGCTGCGTGACGAGCCCGGCGCCGACGCGGAGCCCGCTGTCGACGTGCGGCGCCTCGACGGCGACCGCCTCGAGCGCGCCCTTGCCGCAAACGCCGCACGAGGACGAGGTGTAGAAGTTCCGCGGCGCGGGCGAGCCGTCTGCGTCGACGTCGACCGTGTTGGCGGCGAGGTCGGGCGGAAGGCTCGCGCTGCGCGGAGCGAAGCCCTCGGTCAGGCAGAAGCCGAGCGCGAGCTCCTCGTCGTGACCCGGTGTCCGCATCGTCACGGCAACCGCCTCTCCGTTGATGCGGATCTCGAGCGGCTCCTCGACCGCGACGGCATCGCGCTCCGCCCGCGCGCCTGGAAGGCGAACGACGTCGATCTGCGCAGCTGAGTGCGGCGGCGCCTTGCTCACGCGGATAGCCTGCCAGCCTTGGATCCCTGGCTGCAGGCGGCGCGCGAGAAGATCGGACCGGAGCTCGAGCTTTCGGCGGCCGACATGCGTACGCTCCTCGATCTCGCCCGCGTTGCCGCACACGACAGCGGGGAGCGGACGAACGCGCCGCTGCTCTGCTACCTGCTCGGCGTTGCCGTCGGTCGCGGCGCAGACCTCCGCGAGCTCGCCGACGCCTTGGCGTAGGTCCCGAGCAGCCGCGTGAAGGTGGCGTGCGCGCTCAGCGCCTCGAGGGCGTCGACCATCGCCGGCTGCTGCGCGGGCGCCTCGACGTCCGCGTAGAACACGTACTCCCACGGGCGGCCCGGACGCGGGCGCGACTCGAGCTTCGTGAGGTTGAGATGCCGCTCCGCGAACGCGCCGAGACAGCGGTAGAGCGAGCCCGAGATGTGCCCGACGCCGAAGACGAGCGAGGACTTGTCCGGCTCGCCGAGCGGCGCGGGGTCCCGTGACAGGGCGCCGAAGCGCGTCGAGTTGTCGGGAAAGGTCTGGATACTCTCCGCGAGCGGCGCGAGCCCGTACAGCTCCCCGGCGCGTCGCGACGCGATCGCTGCGATGCCTTCGAGCCGGCCTTCGGCGATCTTCTTCGCGGCGCCGGCGGTGTTGTACTCCGCGCGCACGTTCGCGTCGAGCGCGCTCAGGAACTCCTCGCACTGGGCGATCGCCTGCGGGTGCGAGATCACCTCGTGGACGTCGTCGATCGCGGTTCCGGGGAGTGCGAGCAGGCAGTGGTCGACGCGGACGATCGTCTCGCCGACGAGATGAAGCCCGTGCCGCAGGAAGAGGTCGTACGTCTCGTTGATGCTGCCCGCCTGCGAGTTGTCCATCGGCACGAGCCCCCACGGCGCGCGCCCGACCTCGACGGCCTCGAAGACCGTGCGGATCGACGGGAACGGCCGGTGTTCGGCGGTGGGGAAGAGCGCCTGCGCCCCCTCCTCCGAGTAGGCTCCGACCTCCCCCTGGTACGCGACGGCTGCCATGGTGAGCCGGTGCTTACGCTCCGACAGGAGCTTCCGAGCCTGTCGCGGCTTGGGCTTCGGCGGCCTCCTGCGCCTGGCGCTCGTCCACGTAGCGCTGCGCGTCGCCGAGCGCGGTGAAGAAGCGGAAGAACGCCGCGATGCCGATGATCAGGATCCCGATCACGCCGTAGACAGCGGCGACGTTGCCGGTTTCGCTCGTGACCCAGCCGGCGACGAGCGCGCCGGCCGGGATTGCAGACCAGGCGAGCACGCTCGCGATCGACATCACGCGCGAGAGCATGTGGTTCGGGACGATCGCCTGCCGGAGCGCCCCCGTGTTGATGTTGAACAGGATGCCGAGGCCGCTCGACGCCGCCCAGAACGGCAGCGCCGCCCAGTACCAGCGCATCCCCGCGAAGACGATGAGGCAGGCGCCCATCAACATCAGCGAGGTGAGCGCGAGCGCCGTGAAGCTGAACCGCTTGCGCAGGCCGCCGGCGAGCAGGCCGGTGACGACGACGCCGGCGCTGCCGGCCGCGAACAGTACACCGATCTGGAACTTGCTCGCGTCGAGCCGCTCGGTCGCGAACAGGACGAGCTCGGCGAAGACGCCTGCATTCACGAAGTTGATCAGCGCCATCATCGCGGAGATGTTCCGCAGGACGGGATGGCCGAGCACGTACCGCAGGCCTACGCGGACGTCGTGCAGGATCGTCGTCGCCTTCTTCGGCTCGTCGCTGACGACGTTGAAGCTGCCGCGGATGAGTGAGAGCGAGAACGCCGAGATCGCAAACGAGCCCGCGTCGAACGCCATCACCCACGCCAGCGGCAGGAACGAGACGAGCACGCCGGCGAGCAGCGGCCCCGCGACCTGAGCGGCGGAGTACGTCGCCTGGATCCGCCCGTTCGCGGTGACGAGGTCGTCGGTCGAGACGAGGCTCGGAATCGCGGCGAACTCGCCCGCGCTGAACGCGATGAAGATCGACGACTGAACGAATGCCACCGCGTAGATGAGCCAGACGTTCAGGTGCCCGAACTGCGCGACAAGCGGGATCGACAGGATCACCAGCGTGTTGAGCGAGTCCAGCAGGATCATCGCGCGCTTGCGGTCGACGCGATCCATCACGGCGCCCAGCGGCAGGCCGAAGAAGAGGTACGGGAGGAACGTCGCCGCCATTGCGGCGCCGAGATTGAGGGCGGAGTGGGTGAGCTGGAACACGAGCAGCGGCACGGCCCACTGCGTGAAGGAGCTGCCGAGGTTCGAGATGGTCTGGCCGACCCAGAACTTGGCGAAGTCTCGGCTCATGCCACGTTGCGGAGGATCTCGAGCAGCCGCTGCTGCTGCGCGGCGGAGAGCGATCCCGTTGCCGGGTTCTGCGCGAGACAGGCGAGCAGACGTTTCCGCATCCGCACTCCCTCGCCGGTCAGGCGCACGATGCGGACGCGTTTGTCGTGCTGCGCCGGGCGGGTCGCGATCAACCCGCGCTCGACGAGCTGGTCGACGACGCTCGAGAGGTTCGACGGATCGACGCCGCACCGGCGCGCCGCTTCCTTGAGCGACGGCGTGTCGCGCGCCTCCAGCCGCCAGATCAGCTTCGCCTGCGCGTACGTGAGCTCGAGCGTCTCGAGGCACGTCCCCTGGTGGTCGAGCGTGCGCGCGAAGAGATGCATCAGCCGCGACACCAGCTCCTCCTGGGTGGTCGCCTCGTACGGGCGCGTCGCCATTACCGGTACTTTACCCGCAATTTCGCATCCGTCCAGGTTCCACCAGGCGGGACGCGGCCTCGGTCGCCAAATTCCGTTGCTGTATACATCGTCGGCGTGCGGAGCAGGCGTGTCATCGACGTTCTGATCTTCGTGCTGTCCATCGTTGCCGCGCTCGTGTTCTGGGAGCTCATCTCGCGGACCGGCACGATCTCGCAGCAGGACCTGCCTTCGATGTCCACGACGGTCGATGAGCTGTGGGGCTTGATGCAGACAGGATCGTTCTGGCACGCCGTCCTGCAGACGGTCCGCGGCTGGGCGCTCGGTCTCGGCGTCGCGGCGCTGCTTGCCGTGCCGATCGGCATCCTGCTGGGGTCGAGCGATTTCGCGGCGGCGGCCTTCCGCGTGCCGATCGAGTTCTTGCGCCCGATTCCCAGCGCGGCGCTGATTCCCGTGCTCTTCCTGACGCTCGGGACGACATTGCAGAGCGAGATCTTCCTCGCCGCGTTCGGCGCGTTCTGGCCGCTGCTCGTGCAGACGATGTACGGCGTGCGCGACGTCGATCCGGTCGCGCTCGACACCGCGCGCTCCTTCCAGGTCGGCCCGTCGGAGCGTCTCTACCGCATCAAGCTTCCGAGCGCCGTTCCGTACATCGCGACCGGCATGCGGATCTCGTCCGGTGTCGCGCTGATCCTGGCGTTCACGGCAGAGCTCTTCATGGGCAACCCGGGCCTCGGCCAGAAGGTCAATTTCGCGCAGTCGTTCGGCCTGGAGACGCAGCTCTATGCGTATGCGCTCGCGACCGGCTTCCTCGGCCTCGCGATTCACCTGCTCTCGACCGCGGCCGAGCGGCGCGTGCTGCGCTGGCACCCGTCGCAGCGACTGGGGACGACGTGAGCAGACGGGTGCTGAAAGTCGCCGCCGAGATCGCGGTCCCGGTCGCGATCGTCGCGCTCTGGCAGCTGTGGGCCACGAACCGCGACGACCCGAAGTTTCCGCCGCCGTCGACGATCCTGGCGAAGTTCCAGGACATGTGGCTCTTCTCCGAGTTCGGCACGCACGTCGTACCGAGCCTCGAGCGGATCGGCCTCGGCTTTGCGATCGCGGTCGTCGCCGGGATCGCGATCGGCATCCCCCTCGGCCTCTCGCGACCGGCACGCGTGTGGGCGATGCCTCACATCGAGTACTGGCGTGCGATGCCGCCGCCGGCGCTGCTGCCGATCTCGATCATCCTGCTGCACTCGATCGGGAACCTGCAGAAGGTCTCGTTCATCGCCTTCTTCTGTCTCTTCCCGGTGTTGCTCAACACGATCGACGGAGTGCGCGGCATCGATCCGAGCTTTCTCGAGACGGGCCGTTCGTACGGCCTCGGGCGCATCGAGCGCATCCGGCGCATCGTGCTGCCTGCCGCGTTCCCGCAGATCGTCGCGGGAATGCGCATCGGCCTCTCGCTCGCCGTGATCATGATGGTCCTGTCGGAGTACTTCTCGAGCACGAGCGGGGTCGGCTATGTGCTGCTCATCTCCAAGAACACGTTCGACTTCGGACCGATGTGGGCGGCGATCCTGCTGATCGGCGTGCTCGGATACGTGTTGAACCTCCTCTTCCTCGCCGTCGAACGCCGCCTGCTCGCATGGCACCGCGGCTGGCGCGCGACCGCATCCGCCTGATGCTCGAGACGCGAGGCATCGCAAAGGTCTACGGCTCCGGGCCGAAGGCGACGCACGCGCTCGAGGACGTGTCCTTCACGGTCGAGGACGGCGAGTTCGTGTGCGTCGTCGGCCCGTCGGGCTGCGGCAAGACCACCCTGCTCAAGTGCATGGCCGGCCTGATGCGTCCGACGGCCGGTGAGATCCTGCTGCGCGGCAAGCGCGTAATCGACCCGCCGGACGAGCTCGCGCTGGTCTTTCAGGACTACAGCCGCTCGCTCATGCCTTGGTCGACGGTGCGCAACAACGTGCTGCTGCCGCTGCGGCACAAGAAGCTGTCGGCGGCGCAGCGCAGAGAGCTCGTCGAGGAGTCGCTCGGATCGGTGGGCCTGACGCGCTTCATCGACCACTATCCGTGGCAGCTCTCGGGCGGCATGCAGCAGCGCGTCGCAATCGCACGGGCGCTCGCGTACCAGCCGAGTGTGCTGCTGATGGACGAGCCGTTCGCCTCCGTCGACGCGCAGACCCGCGGCGACCTCGAGGATCTCGTGCTGCGCGTGCGCGAGCAATACGGGATCACGATCCTCTTCGTCACACACGACATCGACGAATCGGTCTACCTCGCCGACCGCGTCGTCGTCCTGACCCACTCTCCGACGAAGGTGAAGGAGATCGTGTCCGTCGACCTCCCGCAGCCCCGTGACCAGATCGCGACCAAGGAGCTGCCGGAGTTCGTGAACCTGCGCGGTCACGTCTACCGATTGATCCGCCGTGAGCTAGCTCCGGTGACTTCGGTCGAGGCTGTCCCGAATACTGGGACGCCGGTCTAGACGTTCGGACAAGCGCCGGAGATAATCGCGCGGTCGCTGCGACCGAAAGGACGGAACCAATGAGCCGCTTTGCCGTTGTCCTTGCTGCGCTGCTCGCTGCCTTGACACTCCTCGGAGGACTCGTGTCGGGCGCGCAGGGACGCGGCCTCGTCACGATCACCGTCGACACGCTGCCGATCGCGAACGCCCTTCCGCTCGATCTCGGCGTCAAGAAAGGCTTCTTCACCGCACAGGGGATCGACATCAACAAGCGCACGCTGCAGAGCGGGAACGACATCGTCCTCGCGCTGGCGAACCACAACGGCGAGGTCGGCTACTTCGGCTGGGTTCCGATGATGATCGCCAGCACGCAGGGCATCGCGATCAGCGCGGTCGCGCCGAGCGAGGTCGAGGGGACTTCCGTCGCGGACAACTGGCAGAACATCCTCGTCAAGGGCGACAGCTCGATTCGCACGCCGGCGGACCTTGCGGGGAAGACGATCGCGGTGAACGCGCTCAAGGGCGTCGGCGAGGTCATGATCAAGGCGGCGTTGAGGAAGGTCGGCGTCAACCCGAACTCGATCCATCTGGTGCCGCTGACGTTTCCCACCATGCGTGCCGCGCTGCGGAACGGCCAGGTCGACGCCATCTGGACGCCGGAGCCGTTCCTCTCCCAGGCGCTCAACCTCGACAATGCGCGCATCGTGATGGCGCCCGGCCCGGTGCTCGGGAAGTTCTGGCCGGTCGGCGGCTACGGCGCGTTGACGGACTGGGTGAAGTCGAATCCCGCGCTCGCGAAGAAGTTCCGGACGGCGATCAATCAGTCGCTGACGTACGCGCAGAGCCATCCCGACGAGATTCGGGCGCTGCTTCCTGCCGGCACGGGCAACGTGCGCCTGCCGATCTGGAGCCCGATCGTCGATCGCGCGAAGCTTCGTCAGACCGCGCAGTACGCGAAGGACTTCGGCGTGATCACCAAGCTTCCGAACATGCTGCAACTCGTCCCGCGCAACATCACCGGCGGCAAGACCCTGCAGGGTCAGATCACGACGAGGGCGATCAAGCTCCTGCTCGACGGGAAGGCGATCAAGACGCTGCCCCAGGGCGAGTACACCCTCGTCGTCAGCGACCGATCGAAGACGGGCAGCTTCGTGCTGCGTGGGCCGGGCGTACTGCGGAAGACGAGCGTGAAGGCTGTCCGTCGCTACACGTGGACGCTGTCGCTCGCACCGGGCAAGTACACGTACAGCTCGACCGGCACCCCGAGGTTCAAGAAGACGTTCCGCGTCTTGAGTTAGAGAGAACTACGGCGCGAACGTCGCGGTCGGAGCGATCGCGACGTCGAGCAGAAGCGGTTCGCCCCGCGCGGCCAGGTCGGGAACGACCTCGTCGAGCGCGGCGAGCAGCTCGTCGTGCCGTTCGATCCGGCGTGATTCGCAGCCGAATGCTCGTGCCATGCCTGCGATGTCGACGTCTGCGAACTGTGGCCACGGCGCCTCGCCGCCGGCCCGCTCCGCGAGGCGGTCCATGATCGCGTAGCCGCCGTTCGAGAGGATCACGAACAGCACGCCGACCCTGTAGTGCGCTGCGCTCCAGAGAGCCTGGATGCCGTAGAGCGACGAGCCGTCGCCGACGACGGCGACCACGGGCCTGTGCGGTTGCGCCATGCGCAGCCCGGTGGCCCCGCCGAGGGCGAAGCCGAGGCCCCCCATTGCGGCACTGAGGAAGCCGAGCGGCCGGCGCGCGGGGAGGCGGTCGTGCAGCTCGGGACGATCGACGGGAGCTTCCTCCACGACGGTCGCCTCCGGCGGCAGCCGCTCGGCGAGCGCGGCGAGGACGTGGCCGGCGAGCATCGGATCGGCCGGCTCGGGCGCGGGCGGCGGGCGGAATTGCTCCGGCGGATCGGCGTCTCGCTGTTCGATGCGTCGCGCGAGCGCGTGGCAGGTCGCTGCCAGTGGGCCGAGGACAGCGAGGGCCGCGGGGCTGCGGTGGACCTCGTCCGCGTTCTCGCCGAGCAGAAAGATGCGCGTCTCGGCGTCGGTGAAGCGTCCGGCCGTGTACGGGGACTGGCGGAAGACCGGCGCGCCGATGACGAGGATGCCGTCGTACGGAGCGAGCCTCTCGCGCAGGCGCGGACGGTCCGCCGGCAGGAAGCCGGCAAAGAGGTGGTGGTCCTGCGGGAAGCCTGCACGCGCGCCGAACGACTCCTGGAAGACGGGCGCAACCAGCCGCTCCGCCAGTTCCTGGAGAGCAGTCCACGCCTCGGCATCGTCCGCTCCCGCGCCGACGACCAGCGCCGGCGACTCGAGCTTCGCCAACGCGTGGGCGAACTCGTCGACGGCTGCGGCGTCGACTCCCCTCGACCGCACGATGCGGTCCGGCGCCGCGTCCTCGCGGTCGTCGTCCACGCTCGCGGACCAGTCGTCCATCGGCACGATCACGAGCGCCGGGCCGCGGTGCGTCTCGGCCTCATGTGCAGCACGGGCGATCGCGCCGGGCACGTCGCCGGCGCGCACTGGCGTGTCGACCCAGACCGGGTAGTCGCCGGCGAGCCTCTCGAGGCGTCCCGTCAGGAACGGCTCGAAGACGAGATGCCGGCGGTCCTGCTGACCGACGACGACGACCACCGGAGCGCGGTTCACCCGCGCCGTTGCAATCGCGCCGACCGCGTTCCCGAGGCCCGCGGTCGTGTGGAGCAGGGCGAGGGACGCCGCGCCGCGGCCGAGCGCGTACCCGGTCGCCATCGCGACGACGGGGCCCTCGTGCAGGCCGAGCACGAATTCGATGTCGCGCGGCAGGTCGGTCAGAAACGGAACCTCCGTCGAGCCGGGGTTCGCGAAGAGCGTCGTCAGCCCGTGGCGCCGGAAGACGTCGAACGTCGCTTCGCGGACGGTCGAGCTCAGCCCCAGACTTCCTCGGCGACCTCGACGATCAGCGCGAGCTTGCGCCACTGGTCTTCGTGCGTGAGCTCGTTCCCCTCGACGGTCGACGAGAAGCCGCACTGCGGCGAGAGGCAGAGCTGGTCGAGCGGCGCATGCTTGGCCGCTTCTTCAATCCGTCTCTTCAGCTCGTCCTTGGACTCGAGCTCGCCCTTCTTCGTCGTGACGAGCCCGAGCACGACGCACTTCTCGCCTTTCGGCAGGAAGCGCAGCGGCTCGAAGCCGCCCGAGCGCTCGTCGTCCCACTCCATGAAGAAACCGTCCACCTGGAGCTCGTTGAGCAGCGCCTCGGCAACGAAATCCCATGAGCCTTCGGCGGCCCACGCCGACCGGAAGTTCCCGCGGCAGGAATGCGTCGTGACGCTCATCCCTGCCGGGCGGTCTGCGAGCGCCTCGTTGATGTGCTGGATGTAGTCGACGTGCTGCCGCTCGGCGTCGCCGCCGATCGAGGCGATGTACTCGCGCTGGTGCGGGTCGTTCATGTACGCGAGGCTCGTGTCGTCGAACTGGAGGTAGGTACACCCGAGATCGCCGAGACGGCGCACCTGCTCGCGGTACGCGGCGACGAGGTCGGCCCAGAACGAGTCGAGATCCGGATAGACGCGCGGGTCGATCGCCGCCTTGCCGCCGCGGTAGTGGACCATGCTCGGCGACGGGATCGTCAGCTTCGGGACGTTCTTCGTGACGGTCTGCTGGAGGAACCCGAAGTCGTCGCCGAAGATCGTCTGCGAGACGCCGAGCTCGCCGTCGACGTGGAGCGCCGCCGGCGTGAACTCGATGTCGCCCCGGTCGTTGTGGAACTTGACCTTGATCTCACCGGGTTCCTTCGTGATCCCGTCGAGCTGGTAGATGAAGTCCATGTGCCACGAGGCGCGGCGCAGCTCACCGTCCGTCGCCGACTGCAAACCGACCTCCTCTTGCTTGCGCACGATCTCGCGGATCGCCTCGTCCTCGATCCCCCGCAGTCCCGCCGCGTCGACACGGCCGGCCGCAAAGTCGTCGCGCGCCCGCAGGACCCGCGGCGGGCGCAGCAGGCTGCCGACGTGGTCGGCCCGGAACGGCGGTCTCGTCCGCTTCCCCGTCGTCGTCATGTCGACGATTCCTTCGCTCATGCGCGATAACCGACCTGTCTGGAGATCTCCGCTGCGGTGCGCCGGAGCGACGTCCCCAGGCGCGCGACCAGATCGCGCATCGACACCATGGAGCTGTGCACGGCGAGGTTGATCGCGGCAACGACGTCGCCGCCAGGGCCACGCACCGGCGCGGCGATCGAGCGCAGGCCGTACGCCAGCTCCTCGTTGTTCAACGCAAGGCCGCGTTCCCGTATCGCAGCGAGCTCGGCCTCGAGCGCTTTGCGACTCGTGAGCGTGTTCGGTCCCCGCCTGCCGAGCGGGACCCCGTCGAGCAGCGCGCCCCGCCGCTCCGGCGGCAGGTAGGCGAGCAGCACCTTGCCCATGGAGGTGCAATACGCCGGCAGCCGTGACCCGACGTGCAGGTTCAGGTCGATCTCGCGCTGCCCCGCCAGCGAGCTGCGGCACCGCTCGACGTAGAGGATGTCGGCACCGTCGAGGATCGCCATGTTGACGGTGAAGCCCGTCTCGTCGCTCAGGCGCTGCAGGTACGGCGAGGAGATGACCCGGAGCTCCATCGAGTTGATCGCCGAGAAGCCGAGGTCGAGAACCCGCGGCCCGAGCCGGTAGCGGCGCGAGGAGGGATCTTGCTGGAGGTAGCCGAGCCGCGTCAGCGTCGACATGTAGCGGTGCGTCGTGCTGCGGCTGAGCCCGACCTCGCGTGCCAGCTCGCTCACGCCGAGGGACGGCTGCGTCGGCGTGAACGCTGCCAGGATCCCGAGACCGCGCTCGAGGGACTGCGAGAAGCCCGCTTCGATGTCCCGGATAATAGAACTGTGTCTTGACATGTGAATCAGGACGGTCGTACGTTCGCCGCGCCAGTCGCCGCCGAAAGGAGCATGCCCATGGCCACGCAAGCGCCTACCGAAGCCGCCGAGAAACAGCAATTCATCGCCGGGGAATGGGTCGCAGCCACCGGGGGTGACACCTTCGACGACCTCGATCCCTTCACCGGCGACGTGGTCGCGCGGGTGCCGGCCGGTGGACGCGACGATGCGCGCCGCGCCGTCGAGGCCGCGGGCGGAACGTTCCCGGCTTGGTCGCAGACACCGCCGGCCGCGCGTCAGGGCGTCTTCCTGAAGGCTGCCGACCTGCTCGAGGCTCGTGGCGACGACGTGGTCTCGTGGCTCGCGCGCGAGACCGGATCGACGTTCGGCTTCGGCATGTTCCAGCTCCACTTCGTCGCGGGCCTCTTCCGGCAGGCGGCCGCGCTCGCGTACGCGCCGATCGGGCAGATCATCCCGTCGGACGTGGGGGCGTTCTCGATGGGCCTTCGGCGTCCGGTCGGCGTCGTCGGCGCGATCGCTCCGTGGAACGCGGCGCTGATCCTTTCGGCCCGCTCGATCGCGTCCCCGCTTGTGCTCGGCAACACCGTCGTGCTGAAGCCCTCGGAGCTGTCGCCGTACAGCGGCGGCCTCATCTGGGGCGAGGTCTTCGCCGACGCCGGGCTGCCCGCGGGAGCGCTCAACGTCGTGACGCATGCGCCCGGCGCAGCCGGCGAGATCGGCGACGAGCTCGTCGAGAACCCGGCGGTGCGGCGCATCAACTTCACCGGCTCGACCGCCGTCGGACGCAAGCTCGCCGAGGCGGCAGGCCGCAACCTGAAGCGCGTCGTGCTCGAGCTCGGCGGGTACAACCCGCTGATCGTGCTGGCGGACGCGGACCTCGAGTTCGCGGTCAACGCTTCGGCCTTCGGTGCGTATCTCCACCAGGGCCAGATCTGCATGTCGGCGCGTCGGATCGTCGTCGAGCGCCCGATCGCCGAGGAGTTCACGCGGAAGCTCGCGGAAAAGACGAGGTCGCTCAAGGCGGGCGATCCGAAAGAGCAGGACACGATCATCGGCCCGCTGATCAACGAGAGCGCCCTCGACGTGGTCAAGAGCAGAGTCGACGACGCCGTCGCGAAGGGCGCCAAGCTCCTCGCAGGCGGCGAGGTCGAGGGATCGGTCTACAAGGCGACGTTGCTCGCCGACGTTCCCGACGAGTCCGACTTCGCGCAGAACGAGACGTTCGGGCCCGTAGCCGCGATCGAGGTCGTCGACAGCGCGGACGAGGCCGTGGAGCGCGCCAACGCGACGTCGTACGGGCTCGCCTCGGGGATCATCACGAGCGACGCGGACCGCGGCCTCGAGCTCGCGCAACGAATCCAGGCGGGGATCGTGCACGTCAACGACCAACCTGTCGGCGACGAGCCGCAGATGCCGTTCGGCGGCGTCAAGGACAGCGGCTGGGGCCGGTTCGGCGGCACCGCGGCGATCGACGAGTTCACCGAGCTGCACTGGGTCACCGTCGGCAAGCCGCATCCCTTCCCGTTCTGACCGATGGCCGAGCTCGTTCCGCTCCGCACCGCAATCGAGCAGCTCGTTCGCGACGGCGATGTCGTCGCGCTCGAGGGCTTCACGCATCTGATCCCGCACGCGGCGGGGCACGAGGTGATTCGACAGGACCGGCGCGACTTGACCCTCGTCCGGATGACGCCGGACGTGATCTACGACCAGCTCGTCGGGATGGGTTGCGCGCGCAAGCTCGTCTTCTCCTGGGGCGGCAACCCGGGCGTCGGCTCGCTCTATCGCATCCGCGACGCGGTCGAGCACGAGTGGCCGAGGCCGCTCGAGCTCGAGGAGCACTCGCACGCCGGCATGGCCGCGGCCTACGCCGCCGGCGCCGCCAATCTGCCGTTCGGCGTCCTGCGTGGTTACGGCGACAACGATCTGCCCGCGCACACGAACGTCCGGCGTGTCACCTGCCCGTTCACCGGAGAGGAGCTCGCTGCTGTGCCGGCGCACCGGCCCGATGTCGGGATCGTGCATGCGCAACAGGCCGACACGCGCGGCAACGTCCAGCTCTGGGGGATCACCGGCGTCCAGAAGGAGGTCGTGCTCGCGTCGAAGCGCAGCCTCGTGACCGTCGAAGAGGTCGTCGACGAGCTCGAGCCGCGGCCGGGCGCGGTCGTTCTGCCGCACTGGGTGATCGATGCCGTCGCGCACGTGCCCCGCGGCGCGCAGCCGTCGTATGCGCTCGGCTACTACGACCGCGACAACGAGTTCTACGTCCGTTGGGCTGACATCAGTCGCGACCGCGACGCTTTCGCGCAGTGGATGGAGGACAACGTGCTGCGTGAGAGGGTGCTCGCGTGAGCGAGCTGATGGCGATCTCGGCCGCTCGCCGCCTGCAGGACGGCGACGTCTGCTTCGTCGGGATCGGCCTGCCGAGCCTTGCCGCGAACCTCGCGCGAGCGACGCACGCTCCCAGCTGCGTCCTGATCTACGAGAGTGGGACGATCGGGGCGAAGCCCACCGAGCTGCCGCTGTCGATCGGCGACGGCGAGCTCGCGGAGACCGCCGACGCCGTCGTCTCGGTGCCGGAGATGTTCGCGTACTGGCTACAGGGCGAGCGGATCGACATCGGCTTCCTCGGCGCCGCCCAGATCGACCGCCATGGGAATCTGAACAGCACCGTGATCGGCGAGTACGACCACCCGAAGGTGCGCCTGCCGGGCGGGGGAGGCGCGCCGGAGATCGCGACGTCGGTGCGGGACGTCTTCGTGATGCTGAAGCAATCGCCGCGCTCGTTCGTCGAGCGGCTCGACTTCAAGACGAGCGTCGGCGAACGCGTGCGCGTCGTCGTCACCGACCTCGGCGTGCTCGAGCCGGACGACGGCGAGCTGACGCTCACGCACGTACATCCCGGTGTCGAGGCCGACGAGGTGCGGGCGGCGACCGGGTGGGAGCTCCGCGTCTCCGAGGACCTCGCCGTGACCGAGCCGCCGAGCGACGCCGAGCTCGGCGCGCTGCGCTCGTTGCGAACGAAGGGAGCGCCGGCGTGAGCGTCGACCCACCGCTTCTGTATCCCGACTACCGGTCGACCCAGACGCGCGCCCCGAAGCGTCCACTGGTCGCGAGGCCCGAGGATTTCCGCGACCTTGCCAGCCCCGTCTACGGCCACGAGCAGATCGGCGAGCTCGACAACGACCTGACGCGACAGCACGAGGGCGAGCCGCTCGGTGAAAGGATCATCGTCACCGGGCAGCTGCTGGAACAGGACGGGCGGCCGGTGCGTAACGCGCTGATCGAGGTCTGGCAGGCCAACGCGGCCGGCCGCTACCGCCACGACGGCGACCGCCACCCGGCACCGCTCGATCCGAACTTCACCGGCGCAGGACGCACCCTCACCGACGACGAGGGCCGCTACGGGTTCGTGAGCGTCAAGCCCGGAGCCTATCCCTGGCAGAACCACCCGAACGCGTGGCGCCCTGCGCACATCCACTTCTCCGTGTTCGGGCGCACGTTCTCGAGCCGGCTCGTGACGCAGATGTACTTCCCCGGCGACCCGCTCTTCGAGTTCGACCCGATCTTCCAGTCCGTGCGCAACGAGAAGGCACGGGCGACCCTGATCGCCGACTTCGATCTCGAGCTGACACAGCCGGAGTGGGCGCTCGGCTACCGCTTCGACATCGTCCTGCGCAAGACGCCGTTCGAATGACGCTCGAGCCGACGCCGTCGCAGACCGTGGGGCCGTTCTTCACGATCGGCCTGTGCCGCGAAGCGCAGAACGAGGTCGTGCCCGGCGGGTCCGTTCACGTCGTCGGTCACGTGCTGGACGGCAACGGCGAGCCGGTCTCGGACGCACTGATCGAGCTGTGGCAGCCGGAGGGCTGGGGCCGGTGCGGCACGGACGCGGCAGGCAGCTTCGAGTTTCTGACCGAGCGTCCGAAGGGCGGCTACGCCGACGTGATGGTGTTCGCGCGCGGGCTGCTCAGGCATGTCGTCACGCGCTGCGAGTTCGGCGACGACGAAGTCGTCCAGTTCGATGTTCACCTCCAGGGCGACGACCAGACGGTGTTCTTTGACGTTTGACGCGCTGTTCGTGCCGGACACGTTGCGGGAGGCGGTGTCGGACGAGGCCTGGCTGGCCGGGATGCTGGAGGCGGAACGAGCCCTGGCGGCTGCACGGGGGATCCAGCTCGACGCCGACGACATCGACGTCTCGGAGCTCGTAGAGGAGGCCCGGAACGCCGGGAACCCGGCAGAGCCGCTCGCCCGGCGCCTGCGCGTGCGGAGCCCCGACGCCCATCGCGGTGCGACGAGCCAGGACATCCTCGACACGGCGGCGGCGCTGGTTGCGCGGAACGCGACGCGGTTGATCGACGAGGAGCTCGACGGAGTCGCGGCCTCCTGTGCCCGGCTCGCAGACGAGCACCGCACGACGGTGATGGCCGGCCGCACGCTGCTGCAGCAGGCGGTGCCGATCACCTTCGGGCTGAAGGCGGCGAGCTGGCTCGTCGGAGTCGTGCACGCCCGCGAGCGGTTGCGAGCGGCGAAGCTGCCGGCACAGCTCGGCGGCGCGGCGGGAACGCTCGCGGCGCTCGGCGACAAGGGAATCGACGTCCTGCACGAGTACGCCTCTCGGCTCGAGCTTCCGGAGCCGGTCGTTCCCTGGCACACCCGGCGCCTGCCGGTCGCGGAGCTCGGTGCCGCGCTCTCGGTCGCCGCCGGCTTCGTCGGCAAGATCGCGCTCGATCTGGTGCTGTCGGCGCAGACCGAGGTGGGGGAGGTGCGCGAGCGGGACGGCGGCGTCTCGTCCACGATGCCGCACAAGCGGAATCCGATCGGGGCGACGCTTGCGCGGGCGTGCGCGCTGCGAGCCCAGGCGGAGGCCGGGATCCTGATGACGGCGCTCGTGCAGGAGCACGAGCGCGCAGCCGGTGCCTGGCACGCGGAGTGGGGCGCCCTCAGCGATGCCCTTGCGTACACCGGCGGCGCCGCTGCGTCGCTCGGTCGTGCGCTGGACGGCCTGGAGGTCGACGTCGAGCGCATGCGCGAGAACGTCCGTGACGAGACACTCTCCGAGGCGAAGGGCGACGCGACGCGGCCGGAGGACTATCTCGGCAGCGCCGCGGTGTTCGTCGACCGCGCGCTCGAGTTCTACCGCCGCGCGTGAACTACCGGATCGATGGCGAGGGCGATCGCGTCGTCGTGCTCTCGGGCTCGCTCGGCTCGACGCTCGAAATGTGGGAGCCGCAGGTGCCGGCTCTCGCCTCGCACTTTCGCGTCCTGCGCTACGACCACCCCGGACACGGTGGATCCCCGTCACTGCCGCAAACGACCGTCTCGCGCTTCGCGCGGGAGGTCGTCGCGCTCCTCGACGAGCTTGCCGTCGCGCGTGTGTCGTTCTGCGGCCTGTCGCTCGGCGGCGCTGTCGGCATGCGCCTCGCCTTGGACGCGCCCGAGCGCGTGGAGAAGCTGGTGCTCTGCTCGACCTCGGCACGCTTTGCGACTCGGGAGTTCTGGCAGGAGCGTGCTGAGCTGGTCCGGCGCGACGGCGTCGAGGCGGTGGCGGACGTCGTGCTCGAGCGCTGGTTCAGTCCCGCCTTTCGCGACGTGCGACGCTATCGCGAGATGTTGCTCTCAATCCCGAGCGAGGGCTACGCCCGTGCATGCGAGGCGGTGCGCGACTGGGACGTGCGCGGCGGGCTCGGCGGCATCACGGCGCCCACGCTCGCAATCGCCGGCGCCGAGGATCCTTCGACTCCGCCGGCCGACCTGGAGGCGATCGTCTCGAAGATCCCGGCCGCGGAGCTTCTCGTCATCGACGCCGCGCGGCACCTGGTGAACGTCGAGCGGGCCGGCGAGTTCAACGAGGCCGTGCTGGCACGCCTATGAGCGATTACGAACGCGGACTCCAGATCCGGCGCGAAGTGCTCGGCGACGAACATGTCGACCGCGCACTCGAGCGCGCGAACGCGGAGACGGAGGAGTTCCAGGACTTCATCACGCGCTACGCCTGGGGCGAGGTCTGGGCGCGTCCGGGGCTCGACCGGCGCACACGAAGTTGCATCACGCTGACGGCGCTCGTTGCGCTGGGCCGCTTCGACGAGCTCGCGATGCACATTCACGGCGCGCGGCGGAACGGCGTGAGTGACGACGAGATCAAGGAGGTGCTGCTGCACTCCGCCGTCTACTGCGGCGTCCCCGCGGCAAACCAGGCCTTCGCCGTCTTCCGCCGCGTGCTCGAGGAGGAGTGAGGCAGGGGCGTACGCAGGTCGGGATCGTCGGCGCCGGCCCGGCGGGCCTGACGCTGGCCCGCCTGCTCGAGCTGGCCGGCATCGAGACGGTGGTGCTCGAGGATCGCAGCCGCGAGTACGTCGAGCATCGGATCCGCGCCGGCGTCCTCGAGCAGCGCACCGCCGACCTGCTCGTGGGCGCGGGCGTCGGCGATCGGCTGCAGCGCGAGGGCATCGTCCATCACGGCATCGAGCTGCAGTTCGACGGCGAACGTCACCGCATCCCGCTGACGGAGCTGGCCGGCGGCCGCTCGATCGTGATCTACGGGCAGACGGAGGTCGTCAAGGATCTCATCGCCGCCCGCCTCGACAGCGGGCTGCCGCTGTTGTTCGAAGCCGACGACGTAAGCGTCCACGAGCTCGACTCGGCGGAGCCGCGGATCCGCTTCCGTCATGACGGCCACGACCACGAGCTGACCTGTGACGTGATCGCCGGCTGCGACGGTTTCCACGGCGTCTGCCGGCCGAGTATTCCCGCCGGGCTGCTCTCGTCGTTCTCGCGTGAATACCCGTACGGTTGGTTGGGCATCCTCGCCGAGGTGGCGCCCTCGAACGACGAGCTCGTCTATGCGCACCATCCGAACGGCTTTGCGCTCCTGAGCCTTCGCTCGGCGCAGCTCAGCCGCCTCTATCTCCAGTGCGCACCGGACGAGGATCTCGACGAGTGGCCGGACGATCGGATCTGGGCGGAGCTCCAGACTCGGCTCGGCGTCACCGGCTGGACTCTCGACGA
>DATIDT010000036.1:0-44943 GCA_035456125.1 Gaiellaceae bacterium | reverse complement strand
AACACGAACAGGCACGCAGCACCTGCAAACGCAGGCGGCGCACGGGGCGTGAGGGCTCAGCCGAAGAGGAGTTTCATCCCGGGAGACCGTAGCAGTCGTGTCAAGCGCGCGGCAATTCGCCGTCGAAGAAGTCGACCTCGTTGTCGAGGCGGTGCCACGTCCACAGCGGCCCGCCGCGTTGCGACTCGTCGAAGGCCATCGCTGCAAGCTTGCCGCTGTCCGGATACTCGACGACCTCCGGGCTGACGTGATGCGCGGCGATCAGGTAGCGCGCCGGCTCGTCCGTCCGGTTGACGACCTGATGCGCGCCGGCCTGTCCGGCAGGAAACGGAGCGGTGTCACCGGGTCGAAGCTGCTCTTCGCCGGCGGGCGTTCGCAGCGTCGGTGCCCCGCTCAGCACGATCAGCAGCTCGTCGTTGCCGTGATGGAAGTGGTACGGGCACTGCGTCTGCCCCGGCAGGAGCTCGTAGATGCCGACTGCGAGCGAGCCGGCCTTCGCGCGCTTGTAGTTCGCCCGCCAGCCGTCCTTCATCGGGTACGCATCGCTCCAGTCGTCGTCGAAGACGTTCACACGCTGTGAATCAGCCATAGCCGCTCTCCTGTCTGCGAGCCCGTGCGGGCCTGCGCGGTGATCTGCTTCACGTCCGGGTACTCGACGACCTCGGGGCGAAACGCGAATGCCGGCCACGACGAAGCGCACCTGCTCGTCGGTGTCGTTCCGGATGCCGTGGGCGCCGTCCGGGCCGCCCGGAAAGTGGACGACCTCGCCTTCTGCGAGCTGCCGCTCTCCCTCCGGCGTGCGCAACGTGGGCCGGCCGCGTAGCACGATCAGCAGCTCTTCCGATCCGTGGTGGAAGTGGTAGACGCCGAAGTTGCCCGGCCCGAGCTCGTAGACCGTTCGCCCCGAGCTGCGCGCCGGGCGTGACGAGCCGCCTCGACTTGGCGCCGCCGCCGGACCAGTCCTCGCCTTCGTCCCACTCGTCCCGGAAGACGTTCACGCTGCGTCCTGCGGGTCCTGTTCCTCCTCCAGCCACGGCTCCGGCCGCGGGACGACCACGAGCCTGAGGCGCTCGAGGCGGCGCTCCTCGCGCTCGAGCTCCGACTGTTGTTCCTGCTGCTCCTCGTTCATGCCTCAAGCCTGACAGACAAACATGCCAGCTTCTGTCATGTATGTTCTCGCTCGATGCGGGCGACGCGGCTCGTTTCGCTGCTGCTCCTGCTCCAGATGCGGGGCCAGCTCACGGCGCAGGAGCTCGCGTCGCACTTCGAGGTCTCGGTCCGGACGGTGCATCGCGACGTCGAGTCCCTGGCGGCCGCGGGTGTCCCGGTGGAGGCAGTCCGCGGCCCGGCCGGCGGCTACCGCCTGGCGGGCGGCTACCGGACGAAGCTGACAGGCCTCACCGCGGCGGAGGCGGAAGCCCTTTTCGTCGCGCCCGCGCCGGCCGCCGAGCTCGGCCTCGGCGGGGTGCTGGCGAACGCGCGGCTGAAGGTCCTGGCCGCCCTGCCGGCGGAGCTGCAGGAGCGCGCGAGCCGCGCGGAGCGGTACTTCCATCTCGACGCGCGCCGCTGGTTCCGCGCCGAGGACACCGTGCCGCACCTGCCGACGATCGCCTCGGCGACGTGGCAGGAGCAGCGGCTGAGCGCACGCTACCGCGAAGGCCGCCGCGTCGTCCGCCGGACGCTCGATCCACTCGGTCTCGTGCTCAAGGCGGGAGCCTGGTACCTCGTCGCCCGGCGCTCCGCCGGAATGCGCGTCTACCGCGTCTCGCGCTTCGTGTCGGTCCGTCTCCGCGACGATACGTTCGAGCGGCCGGAGGACTTCGACCTTGCCGCCTTCTGGGAGGAGTGGTCGCGGACGTTCGAGGCGTCGCGGCCGCGCGTGGACGTGAAGCTGCGTGCGAGCGAGCTCGTCCTCCGCCACCTGCCGCGCGACCTGCAGGGGGGCGACGGCGTCTACACGGTCGGGTTCGAGAGCCTCGAGGACGCGTTCCGCGAGCTGCTCAAGTTCGGCCCCGACGCCGAGGTGCTCGAGCCCCCCGAGCTCCGGGACCGCATCGGAGCCGCGGCGCGTGAGGTCGCCGGCTTGTACCGCGACCACGGCGCCGACTCTGCTCGGTACGCCGGCTTGCCAAGGAAGTTGGGTAAGACGATCGCGGCGGCAGAGCCGCCACGACCTGAAAGCGGCATCGCGAGCGATGCCGCTGTCCGCGGGGTCCGCTAGGGTCAGCGCCAGGTCGTCCGCCGGTGCAGGCGGGCGCCGAGGCAATGGAGCCTCAGGACTTGCGGAGTCCTGGGCTCTTTTTTTGTGGTCCCGAATCGGAAGGAGCGGCATGGCAGCCGAAGAGACGAAGCACTACCTCGCGAACGGCGCGGCGACTGCGCCCGACGCACGCGAGGCGCTCGAGTGGGCGCGGGAGACGACCGCGCAGATGGTCGACCTGAAGTTCTGCGACCTGCTCGGGACGTGGCAGCACATGACGCTCCCGATCGCCGCTTTCGACGAGTCCGCCTTCGATGACGGGGTCGGCTTCGACGGATCCTCGATCCGCGGCTGGCAGGGGATCTCCGAGTCGGACATGCTGCTGCTGCCCGACGCGTCGTCCGCGATCCTCGACCCGTTCACGGAGGCGCCGACGCTCTCGCTCGTCTGCGAGATCGCGGATCCACTGACGCGCGAGGCGTACGCGAGAGACCCGCGGCGCGTTGCGAGGCGGGCGGAGGAGTACCTGCGGTCGACCGCGATCGCGGACACCGCGTACATGGGCCCCGAGTGCGAGTTCTTCGTCTTCGACGAGGTCTCGTACGAGCTCGGCCCGAACGCCGCGCGGTACCTCGTCGACTCCGGCGAAGGCCACTGGAACTCCGGCAAACCGGGGCTCGGCTACACCGTGCGCGAGAAGGAAGGCTACTTCCCGCCGGCGCCGCACGACACCCTCCACGACCTACGGACGCGGATGGTGCTGACGCTCGAACGGCTCGGGATCCTGTGCGAGTCCCACCACCACGAGGTCGCGTCGGGCGGCCAGTGCGAGATCGACCTCCGCTTCGACACGCTGACACGCATGGCCGACCAGGTCATGACCTACAAGTACGTGGTCAAGAACGTCGCGCGTGCCGCGGGCAAGAGCGTGACGTTCATGCCGAAGCCGATCTTCGGCGACAACGGCTCGGGGATGCACACGCACCAGTCCCTCTGGAAGGAAGGGACGCCGCTGATGGCCGACAAGTCCGGCTACGCGGGGCTTTCGCAGCTGGCGCGCACGTACGTCGGCGGGCTGCTCGCGCACGCGCCCGCGTTGCTCGCCTTCTGCGCGCCGACGACGAACTCGTACCGCCGGCTCGTTCCGGGCTACGAAGCGCCGGTCAACCTCGTGTACTCGCAGCGCAACCGCAGTGCGTGCATCCGTATCCCGATGTACTCCGACTCGCCGAAGGCAAAGCGGATCGAGTTCCGTTGCCCCGACGCGTCGGCGAACCCGTACCTTGCGTTCGCCGCGATGCTGATGGCGGGCATCGACGGCATCCAGAAGGGCCTCGACGCGGGCGAGCCGGCCGACTGGGACCTCTTCGAGGAGGACCGCGGTGTCGTGCAGGTGCCGGGCTCGCTCGACGAGGCGCTCGACGCGCTCGAGGCCGATCACGACTTCCTCACGGCGGGCGGCGTCTTCAGCGAGGAGCTCATCCGCACGTGGATCGCCTACAAGCGGGAGAACGAGACGGACGTCGTGCGGTTGCGGCCGCATCCGGCGGAGTTCTCGTTGTACTACGACTGCTAGCGACCGCGACAGCTGTCGAGATCCGCGACGTGCGTCCGGACGACTGGGCGCGCGTCGCGGAGATCTACTGGGACGGCATGCGTGACGGCCTCGCCACGTTCGAGACCGAGGTGCCGTCGTGGGACGCGTGGGTCGAGGGCCACCCGTTTCGCATCGTCGCGGAGGCCGGCGGCGACGTGGTCGGCTGGGCGGCGCTGTCGCCGGCGTCGAACCGTCGCTGCTATGAAGGCGTTTTCGAGAACAGCGTCTACGTCGATCGCGATGTCCGAGGACTCGGCGTCGGCCGCGCGCTGCTGGACGAGTTGATCAAGCGCGCGCGCAAGACGGGCGCCTGGACGATCCAGACGTCGATCTTCCCGGAGAACCGCGCGTCGCTGGCGCTGCATGAGCGCTGCGGTTTTCGCGTCGTCGGCACACGCGAGCGCATCGGGAGACGCGACGGGCTCTGGCGTGACACGGTGCTCCTCGAGAAGCGGCTGTGATCAAGGTCGAAGCCGTCGTCATCCGCGAGCGCGTCGAGACGGTGATCGACGCGGTCGAGCACGAGACCGGTCATGTCGGCGTCACCGTCGTCGAGGCGATCGGGCACGGGCGGCAGCGAGGGGTCACGCATGAGTACCGCGGCCGCGTGTTCGAGTCGCGCTTCCTGCCGAAGGCACTGCTCACGTTCGTCGTCGAGGACGGAATTGCGCCGGCCGTGGTCGCCGCGATCGCGGACGCCGCGCGCAGCGGCAACGACTCCGGCGACGGGCTCGTCTGGACGAGCCGCGTCGACAACGTCACGCACAACCGCACAGGCATCCGGCTCGAGGAGCTGGAGGTCGGATGAAGACGGGCGACCTGCTGATCGCCGCCAACACGGTGTGGGTGGTCGTCGCAGCGGTGCTGGTGATGTTCATGCAGGCGGGCTTTGCCTTGCTCGAGGCGGGGTTGACGCGGATGAAGAACGCCGCGCACATCGCGGGCAAGAACGTTCTCATCTTCGGGATCGCTTCACTCGTGTACTGGGCCGTCGGCTTCGGAATCGCCTTCGGCGACGGGAATGCCGTCATCGGGACGCACGGGTTCTTCCCGTCGACCGACGCGCTGCTGTCGGTGGGGCACGCGCCCTACTCGTTCTTCACATCGATCCCCGGCGCCAGCGCGTACCTGTTCGAGGTGGTCTTCGCCGGCGTCTCGCTCGCAATCGTGTGGGGCGCGATGGCCGAGCGCGCGAAGTTCTGGGTCTACTTCGCGTTCGGCGTCTGCTTCACCCTCATCTACTCCGTCACGTCGCACTGGATCTGGCATGCCGGCGGCTGGCTCTTCGGCCTCGGGATGCAGGACTTCGCCGGCTCGACCGTCGTGCACTACCAGGGCGCGCTCGCTGCCCTCGCAGGCGCGCTGCTGCTCGGGCCGCGCATCGGCAAGTTCGGGAACGACGGGCGCGCGAACCCGATCCCCGGTCACAACATGCCGTATGCCGTGCTCGGGACGATCATCCTGTGGTTCGGGTGGTTCGGCTTCAACCCGGGCTCGACGCTTGCGGTGATCACCGGCGACAAGGTCGGCTACTTCGGCTACGTCGCGCTGACGACGAACCTGGCCGCGGCGGCAGGTGCGCTCGGCGGGATCGTCAGCGCGTGGGTGATCCTCCGCAAGCCCGACGTGTCGATGATGCTGAACGGAGTGCTCGCCGCGCTCGTGGCGATCACGGCGGCGTCGGGCTTCGTGGCGCCCTGGGCCGCGGTCGTGATCGGGCTCGTGTCCGGCTTCATCGCGGTGGTCGGCGTGCTCTGGGTCGAGGGGATCGGCATCGACGACCCGATCGGCGCCGTCGCCGTGCACGGCATGTCGGGGGTGTGGGGAACTCTCGCTACGGGACTGTTCGCCGTGCCGGCGTTGGCTGCGAACCTCGCGACCGGCACGGGCGGCCTCGTCTACACCGGCTCGTTCCACCAGCTCGGCGTGCAGGCGCTCGGCCTCCTCGCCGTCGGCGGCTTCACGTTCTCCGCCTCGTTCGCGTGCCTGTGGACGATGAAGCGGCTCTGGGGCATCCGCGTCGAGGAGCACGTCGAGACGGCCGGCCTCGACGTGTCCGAACACGGCATGTGGGGCTATCCCGAGTTCTACATCCCGGTTCCCGGTGGCTACGGCACGGAGAGCCACAGCCACCTGCTCGGGCACGTGCGTCCGCACCCGGCGGCGGTCGAAGCCGACGCGGCGTAGCTCAGCCGCGCGATTGCAGCCGCGTCACCTCGCGGTCGATCTCGGCCTTCGTGGGCGGCCGTCGCAGATACGGCCTCGCGTAGGTCCGATACGCGTCGATCGCCAGCACGAGCACCATGACGCCGGCGAAGTAGAAGAACCACGTGCTCCACACGCCGGGCCGATCTGCTGGAGCGTCGGCGAACGAGCTCGGCCACCTGTGGTGCGTGTGCGCGGTGTAGTACTCCGTCAGCACCCACGACAGACCGACGAGCGGCGTCACGACGCCGATGACGAGCGCGTGCATCCTGAAGCGCCGCTTCAGTCGGATCTGCTCGACCGCCTCTGTCCGCAGAGCCTCCTCGCTCTCGACCTCAGCGCTCGGCGGCACCTGCTCCGGAGTCGTCCGTTCGTCGCGCGTGAGGGTCTCGGTAGGCATGCCTATCACCTCCTCCTGAGCCGAGAAAAGCATCGCAGCCGCTGGGCGGCGGGGCATCGGGGACGGCCCTTAAAGCGCGTAGCGGGTTTGACACATCGGTAGTAGAGTCGCGCCGTGATCCGAGGCACGCTCGCGGCGCTTGCGCTCGCGCTGGTCCTGGCCGCCCCCACATCGGCCGCGCAGACGTACAACGTCAGCTACCACGTCTTCCCGCTGCCGAAGGGCGGCGTCACGAGCGGGACGTGGGCGTCGCCGTGGTACCCGACCGGCTTCGGCTTCACCGAGCTGGTCGCGTCGTGGAACGCCTCGACTCCCGCCGGCTCCTGGATCGAGGTGCACATGCGCGCGACCACCGACAAGGGAGCGCTCACCAAGTGGTACACGCTGGGACGCTGGGCGTACGGCGACGGGGACATCCAGCGCACCTCGGTCGGCGGTCAGGGTGATGCCGACGGCTTCGTCTCGATCGACACCTTCTTCGCCAAGGACCACCCGCTGGCCGCCTACCAGCTGAGCGTCACGCTGTCCGGCTCCGGCGCGACGGTCACGCGGCTCGGCGCGGTCGCGTCCGACCCGGTGAACGTCAACCCGTACGTGCCGAGCACGACGACGATGACCCGCAAGATCGACCTGCACGTCCCGTCGTACTCGCAGGAGATCCACGCCGGCGAGTATCCGCAGTTCGACGGCGGCGGCGAGGCATGGTGCAGCCCGACGTCGACGTCGATGGTCGTCGCGTACTGGGGCAAGGGACCCTCGGCTGCCGATTACGCGTACGTGCTCGGCGACTATCCCGGCACTGCCGACCCATGGGTCGACTACGCGGCGCGCTACACGTTCGACTACCACTACAACGGCGCCGGCAACTGGCCGTTCAACACGGCATACGCAGCGCACTTCGGGCTCGAGAGCGAGGTGACGCAGCTGCACTCGCTCGCGGAGGCAGAGCAGTTCATCAAGGCCGGCATCCCGCTCGTCGCGTCGATCGCCTTCGAACCGAACAAGCTCGACGGCTTCCTCTTCCGCGGCACCGACGGGCACCTGCTCGTGATCGGCGGCTTCACGGCGAGCGGCGACGTCATCTCCTATGACCCCGCGTCGTCGAGCGACGACACCGTCCGTCACGTCTACGACCGCGCCCAGTTCGAGAAGGCGTGGATGGCAGCCACCGGCGGGGTCGTCTACGTGATCCATCCGGCATCCGTGCCGCTGCCGCCGTCGCCGCGCGGCAACTGGTAGCGCTGCGCTACCAGTTCGTCGACTGCCGCTGGGAGCTCGACACCGCCGGACGCGGTCGCGAGCTCTATCTCGCCGGCCACGTTCCCGGCGCGAGCTTCCTCGACGTCGATGACGACCTGTCGGCAGTGCCCGGCGCGCGCGGACGGCACCCGCTGCCGGACGCCGGCACGTTTGCACGCGCGGCCGGCCGAGCTGGCATCGGCGACGGCGTCTTCGTCATCGCGTACGGGAATATGGGCGGCGCCGAGCGCCTCTGGTGGCTGCTGCGCCACTTCGGCCACGACGCATGTGCCGTCATGGATCTCAGAGGGTGGCACGGACCGCTCGCCGAGGGCGACGAGGAGATCGAGCCGGGCGAATTCGTCCTGCGCGAGCGGCGCGACGACACAATCGAGGCGGACGAGCTCGCGCGGCGGCTCGAGGAACTGGTCGTGGTCGATGCGCGCCTCCCGGAGCGCTGGCGCGGCGAGCCGAACCCGATCGACAAGAAGCCCGGCCGGGTCCCGGGCGCGCTCAATGCACCGTGGGTCGAGCCGCTCCCCGTGTTACCGGACGGCGAGCTCGTCGCCTACTGCGGCTCCGGCGTCACGGCGACCGTCGCCCTGCACCGCCTCCACCTTGTGGGGCGCGAGGGCAAGCTCTACCCCGGCTCGTGGAGCGAGTGGGAGCAGCTCGATCTGCCGGTTGAAAGGGGCTAGGGCCGCGACGTGACCTTCCGACGTGTCGACCGGTCAGTTCAGGCCGCGGCCGTGGCCGAGCCCCAGCTGGCGAGGTACGGCTGCCAGCCGGTGGGGATCTTAGGGGCCGCCAGGCGGATGAAGAGCACCGGCGCCGGCGCCTTCGGCAGGTGCAGGAGCTCCATGCTCACCTCCTCCAGGAGCCGGTTGCCCTTCTTGTGGTTGCACGGCGCGCACGCCGTGACCACGTTCTCCCAGACCGACTCGCCGCCCCGCGAGCGCGGCACGACGTGGTCGAGGGTGAGGCGTCCCGACGTCGTCCCGCAGTACGCGCACTTCCAGCCGTCGCGTGCGAACAGCGCGCGGCGCGAGATTTTGCGCTGCACGGCCCGCGGCACGCGCACGTACGCGACGAGCCGGATCACGTGCGGCCACGGATACGTGTCCGTCGCCGAGTGCAGGTTCTGCTCGAGCTCCTCGATCACCTCGGCCTTGCCCTTGAACACCAGCACATGGGCGCGCCGAACTGTTGTGACGTTCAGCGGCTCGTAGCTGGCATTCAGGACCAGAACCTGCTGCATCTGCGGGAAATCTAGCGACTCGAGCGGTGGCGGCTCGGTCTCGCGGATCGACCCGTCGCTTCGGATGGACGTGCCGCGAGCGGTCTCGGCTGCTTCGGTCGGGTCGACCGGTCGTTTCAGACGGACGCGCCGGGAGCCGGCGCGTCCTGATGGTCGGCGCCGCAAGCGGCGCCTCAGGACGCCATCGCCCGCTCGACCGCCTCCTCCTCTTCCGGGGAGAGCGCGACGTTGGGGCGGCCCCGGTCGAGCTCCTTGACGTAGATGCGGGCGTAGTCCCGGCTCTGGATCGCGCTGACGACCACGCCGCTTCGCCCTGCGTCGAGCAGCGCGATCGAGGCCGACTGGTGCCCGCCGGCGCCTTCGTACGCGTCGTACCGCACGAGCGACGTCTTCGACACCGCGGTGTCGACGCGGCGGTCGACACGGGAAAGCCCGGCCGCGATCTCGTCGACGGCACGGTGCAGGTCGTCGATCCGTCCCTGCAGCGAAACCGCGAAGTCGACGAGATCCTGCTTCCCGCCACCGAGCAGGACGAGCTGGGTCGCGCGCACCGCCTGCAGCTTCCACCACGCGAGCACGGCGACGAGCAGCGCGAGCGCGGCGATGACGCACGCCCCGATCGCGATCCACTCGGCGGTGGAAATGCTCATGCGCTATCCGAGCGAGAAGATGACCCTGTACTCGGCCGAGTTGTTCGACGTCGTCACCTCGCCCGGCACCGGCTCGACGTCCACCTTGATCGTCGTCGGCAAACCGAAGAGCCCGTTGATGTCGATGTTCGTGAAGGTCACGGTCTTCGACTCGCCCGCGTTGATGACAGGGATCTTCTTGCGCAGCACGATCGGCTTCGGCGACTTCTGGATCGTCAGCGTCACGCCGACGTTGAACTCCTGGAAGTCGCCTGAGTTCTCCACCGAGACCTGGAATGCGAGGTCGGTCGACGCCGTGATCTGGTTCTGGCTCGCGCTCGCCCCGGCTTGCAACACCTTCCCGTCGGGGAGCGCCTTCACCGGCCCGAGCGCGCTCCCGTGCTTGCCGCCGGGATTACCGCCGGTGGCCGCACCGTGCACGCGCTGCCAGACGGACATCATCGCCTGGGAGCTGGCGAGGTCGGGATTCGGGAAGATGTTCGAGTCCGGCACGGTGCCGACGTCGCTGACGTTCTGCTTCAGTAGCTCCTGTTCCGTCGGCTGGCGGAAGTAGTAGTCGTAGTTGACGTCGCTCGCGGTGAGGAGTCGTGCCTGCGCGGCGAGGAGCTGCCCCGCGGAGCTGGCGTTCTTCGCCGTCGCCGTCTGGCGGAACGCATCGCCAAGCCGGCTCAGGCCGCTGGCGCGGAGGCTGAGCACCTGGATCAGCTGATCGTGCTCGACGCGCAGCGGACCCGGCGGATCGATGTCGCGCGCCTGCGCCACACCCTGCTGCTGCTGCGCCGCGAGCCCCTTCAGCTTCTGCTCCAGCTGGCTCTCCTTGATCCCCGTCGCCGAGAGCGCCTGGTTGAGCTGCGTTCCGATCGCCGTCGAGCTGTGTGCGACCTTGCTGACGTCGTTGACGTAGTTCTCGTAGCGGGCGTGCTTGCTGTCGGACGCGCACCCGCGAACGGCGACGACGAACAGGACGACGGCGAGGATCAGGAACGCGATCAGGCCCGCCAGGCGCAGCATCGGGATGAGGCCCGACGGTGGGCGGACCGGCCGCCGCGGCCCGCGCCTGCCTTGCCGTCGCGGCGCCCGGACGCGTTCGCCGGCCTCTTCGGTCTCGGGCTCGTCGAAGAAGTCGAACTCGATGTCTGTATCGCGCTCGGTCATGGAAGCATCGGGGCCCAGCCGAAAGCGTTGTCACTCTAACCCGTCGACATGTTGTTATTGCCTTCAAGGGGGTCGTTTGTCGGTTTCCGACGGACACGCGGACAGAGCCCGCCTGTCCTGACAGCGGCAGCGCAAGCGCCGCCGCAGACCCCGGCCGGGCAGGACTTGGAAACGGCCCGGCCAAACCAGGAAAGCTGATGTCGAACGCCGCCCCAGCCGTTCTCCAGAGCGAGCTCGTCCTCGGGCGGTACCGCCCGCTGAAGCCGCTCGGCAGCGGCGGCTCGGGGTCCGTCTGGCTCGCGCGCGACGAGCAGAACGGGCTCGACGTCGCGCTCAAGATCATCCCGCGCGAGGGCAAGGCGGCGTCGCGCGCCGAGCGCGAGGCGGAGGCCGCCGCGCGCCTTCGCCATCCCGGCTGCCAGCGCGCCTACGGGTTCGGACGCGATTCGCAGCACGTGTACATCGCGTACGAGTACGTGCCCGGCCGCACGTTCCGCGAGGCGATGCGCGGCGGCGAGCTCGACGACGCGGCGGCAATCGAGGCCGCGATCCAGATCCTCGACGCGCTTGCGCACGCGCACGGGCGCGGGGTCGTGCACCGAGACGTGAAGCCGTCGAACGTCCTGCTGGCCGAAGGCTCGCGCGTGTCCGTGCGCGTTCTCGACTTCGGGCTCGCCCAGATCCAGGAGGCGGAGACGCTGACGGCCCAGGGCGACGTTCCCGGCACGCTCGCCTACATCGCGCCCGAGCGGCTCGCCGGCGCGGAGACGACAGAGGCTGCCGACATCTGGGCGGTCGGCGTGATGCTGTGGGAGGCGCTGGCAGGCCGACATCCCTTCTGGCGCAGCTCGCTCCTCGAGACCGCGCGCGCGATCGAGGGGGGCGCGCCGCCGCTCGAGACGCAGCGGCCCGACCTGCCGAAGCCGTTGCTGAACGCGATCGGGCGAGCGCTCGACGTGAACCCGCTGCACAGGCCGGACGCCGCGTCGCTGGCGGCGTCGCTGCGGCTGAGCGGCCGCAAGCGCCGCGGACGCAGGCGCCGCGGCGACGTCTTGGCGATCCCGGCCGTGGTGCCGCGGGTCGTGCCCGTCCTTCTCGCGACGCTGTTCGTCCTCTGGACGACGCTCGCGCTGCCGTTCTATCCCGCGGGTTGGCCGTTCGCTCTCGCCGCCCTTGCCGCCGGTGCGACGTTCGTCCAGCCGCGGCTCGGCCTGGCGTTCGCGTTGCTCGTCCCGGTTCTGCCGCTGGGGAACTACGCCCTCGGCGCGGCGGTCCTGTACGCCGCGGTCGCCGTCTGCCTCCTCGTGGTGTGCTGGCGCGAGGCGCAGCACGGGCTGCTGTTCGTCCTCGGCCCGCTGCTGGCGCCGCTTGCGGCGCTCGGGCTCCTGCCGCTCGGCGGGCTCGCGGTACGTTCCCCAGTCCGCCGCGCCCTGCAGGTCGCGGCCGCGGTCTTGGCCGCGGGCATCGTCGCCGGCGTTCGCGGCGGCACCCTCCCGTTCGACGGCTCTACGGCCGGCAACCTCGGTGTCGCCGCCAGCGGCGACCCCTTCAGCGTCGCGGGAGGCTTGTGGCACGCGCTGACTCCTGCGTTGGCCGTGGAGACGGTTGTGCTGGCCGCCGTCGCGGTGCTTCTGCCGTTTGCCCGCAGCCGCGGCCTTTGGGCGATCGCGCTGCTCGGCGCCGGCTTCCTCGCGGCGGCCCTGCTCGCGGTCCCGGTGGTTGCCGCCGTACCCCTCGTCCTCGCGGTCTGGGTGACCTGCGCCGCGGTGGCCGTCCGCTAGCATCGGCGCGCACGGCGGTTTGACCCGCGGGTCTCAAGTGGAAACTGACCGAGACGGTTAGCGAGGGCGGCCGCGCGGGCGCGGCCCGCACGGCCTTTACAACGGCGCCGCCGAGCCGGCGCCTAAGGTACTTCCGGCACATGGTTCTGCGCGCAGTGGAGCAAAAGATCGAAGCCCTTTTCGAAGGTGTCTTCGGCCGCGCGTTTCGGACGAACGTGCAGCCGGTCGAGCTGGCCCGGAAGCTTGCGAAGGAGATGGACGACCACCGGACGGTCTCCGTCTCACGCGTGTACGTCCCCAACGAGTACACGGTCTACCTTTCGCCGAACGACCGCGAGCAGTTCGAGAGCTACGAGGAGAACTTGCGCGGGGAGCTCCAGGAGTACCTGTCCGAGCACGCCCGCCGCGAGGACTACGCCCTGCTCTCGTCGCCGCGCGTGCTGATGGAGACCGACGCCGACCTCGACGTCGGCGAGTTCGGGATCGCGACCCGGATGATGCACCCGGAGCGGCGCCGCGGCGAGGAGGAGCCGGTGCCGGACGTCGCGCCCGGCGCGACGATGATCTACAAGCCGAAGGCCGCTCCGGAGCCCACGCAGGCGGTCTCCGCCGAGGAGCTCGGCGTCGAGCCCGAGCTCGTGACGCTCAGCTGGAACGGCAGCAGCCACGAGGTCAAGCAGCGGCGCGTCGTGATCGGACGCTCGCGCGACTGCGACGTCCAGCTCGCGGACGCGAACGTGTCGCGGCGGCACGCGGAGCTGCGGCAGGAGGGGGCCTCGTACTGGATCGTCGACCTCGGGTCGACCAACGGGCTGGAGGTCAACGGCAAGCGCGTCAAGCGCGCCAAGCTGCACAGCGGCGACACGATCACGCTCGGCTCGACCGAGCTGCGCTTCGCCCGCGAATCGGAGTAGGCGTGGTCTACGACTCCGCCGCCGTCGATGAGGTCCTGCTCGTCCTCAAGATCGCGTTCCTCGTCCTGCTCTATCTCTTCATCTGGCGGATCGTTCGGACGGCGAGCCGAGACCTGCGTCTGCCGCAGGAGAGCTTCATCCTCGCCCCCTCGGCCCAGGCCGGCGTCCAGCAGGCGCGCAGTCGCGTCACCGGCAGGTTGGTGGTGGTCAAGAGCCCCGATCTCGTCGAAGGGCGCGATTTCGAGCTCGACTCGGCGCAGCTCACGATCGGGCGCGGTGGACAGAACGACATCCCCATCCGCTCCGACGAGTACGCGTCCGCGCGGCACGCGCGGTTCGAGCCGCGTCAGGACGGAGTCTGGGTGCAGGACCTCGGCTCGACGAACGGCACCTACCTGAACGGCGCCCGGCTGGATCGTCCGCGCCGGCTGAACGCGGGCGATGTCATTCGCGTCGGCGAGACCGACCTGAGGTACGAGGCGTGATCGCGCGCGCCGCCGCCGTCACGGATCCGGGGCGGACGCGCCGCCACAACGAGGATGCGTACGTCGTCGAGCCGCCGCTCTTCGCGATCGCGGACGGCATGGGCGGCGCACAGGCGGGCGAAGTCGCGTCTCGGCTCGCGACGGCCGCCCTGAAGGAGGCCGGCGCGAACGGCGGCGGCGAGCAGCGCATCGCGGACCTGATTCAGGAGGCGAACCGCCGCGTCTACGACCGCTCGAGCAGCGACCCGAACACGTCCGGGATGGGCACGACGATCACCGTCGCGCTCGTCGAGGACGACCAGGTCGCGTTCGGCCACGTCGGCGACTCGCGCGCGTACCTGATCCGTGACGCGCGGATGGAGCAGCTGACCGAGGACCACTCCCTCGTCAACGAGCTACTCAAGACGGGCAAGCTGTCGCGCGAGGAAGCCGAGACGCACCCGCAGCGCTCCGTGATCACGCGCGCGCTCGGGACCGACCCTGACGTCGACGTCGACACCTTCAGCGTCCGCGCCGAGGACGGCGACCTCTTCCTGCTCTGCTCGGACGGGCTGACGGACATGGTCTCGGAGAACTCGATCCTCGCCGTCGTGGAGCGCAACCGCGACGACATCGACGCGGCGCTTCGCGCGCTCGTGAAGGCCGCGAACCGCGGCGGCGGCCAGGACAACATCACCGTCGTCGCCTTCGAGATCGCCGACGGCGTGCTCGCGAACGACGGCGACACGCGCGAGCAGGCACTGCCGGCCGTCGAGGACGAGGACACCCTCGACGAGACCGATGCGGTGCCCGTCGTCGACACGGGCGTCGTACCGGTCGAGGAGATCCGTGTCGAGGACGATGCGATTCGCCGCCGCCACCGGCGCCGACGCCTCCTCGCGTGGCTCGCGATCCTGTTGCTCGTCGCCGCGGTCGCCGTCCTCCTCTACGTGGGGTTCGTGCGCTGACCCTCAGTCTCCGCAACAGAGAGCTCGTGTTCCTGATCGCCGTCGGCGTCTTCACGGCGGTCGGGTTCGCCAGCGTCTACATCGCGCGCCAGGACGTCGTCTCGTCGGCCTCGCTCGCGTATGCCGGTTTCTTCTTCCTCCTCTACGCAGCGGCGCACATGGTGGCGCGCTTCACCGTGCCGTTCGCGGACCCGTACCTGCTGCCGATCGCGGGCCTGCTCACGGCGGTCGGGCTGACGGAGATCTACCGACTGCGCCCGGCCGACGCGTTCAAGCAGGCGACGTGGATCGTCGTCGCCGTCGCGCTGTTCGCGCTGACGCTGTTCCTGCTGCGCTACGACTACCGCCGGCTCGAGTCGTACAAGTACATCTTCGGGCTGACGGCGATCGGTCTCCTGCTGTTGCCGATCCTCCCGGTGATCGGGCTGACGGTGAACGGCGCGCGCCTGTGGGTCCACTTCGGCCCGCTGCGCTTCCAGCCGGGCGAGCTGGCGAAGATTGCGCTGATCATCTTCCTCGCCGGCTACATGCGCGAGAAGCGCGAGGTGCTCGCGCAGGGACGGCTCAAGGATTGGGGCCCGCTGCTCGTGATCTGGGCGCTCGCGATGCTCGTCCTGCTCGAGACGCGCGATCTCGGCGGCGGTCTTCTCTACTTCGGGATCTTCCTCGCGATGCTCTACGTCGCGACGGCACGGCTGTCGTACGTCGCGGCCGGGCTCGGCCTCTTCCTGATCGGGGCCGTCGGCGTCTGGAAGGTCACGCCGCACGTGCAGGATCGCGTGACGATCTGGCTCCATCCCTGGACGGAGCACAAGGTCTACTGCCCGCTCAGCGGCGAGATGGCGCTCCGCCAGAACTGCCAGAGCTTCCAGCTGGTCAAGTCGCTCTACTCGATCGGCCACGGCGGCTACGCCGGCACAGGGCTCGGCAAGGGAACGTTCACGACGATCGACGGCCATCCGCTGATCCCCGGCGCCAGCACCGACTTCATCTTCTCGGTCATCAGCCAGGAGATCGGGCTGATCGGCGCTGCCGGGCTGTTGCTCGTCTACATGATCTTCGTGCTGCGCGGCATGCGCATCGCGCTGCTCGCCCAGGACGGGTTCTCGAAGCTGCTCGCCGCCGGGCTCACGTTCGGCTTTGCGCTGCAGACGTTCATCATCGTCGGCGGCGTCTTGCGTGTGATCCCGCTGACGGGCATCACGCTGCCGCTCGTGTCGTACGGCGGCTCGAGCGTCGTCGCGAACTTCCTCCTGCTCGCGGGCCTGCTGCTCGTCTCGAACCGTGCAAATCGGGAGATGCTGCGTTGAACAAGCAGATCTCCCACCTCGGCGTTGCCGCGCTCGTGTTGCTCGCCGCGCTGATCGTCGGCGTGACGTACTGGCAGACGTGGGCCAACGCAAGCCTGTCCGCGCGGCAGGACAACGACATCAAGCTCGTTGCGTCGTTCACGATCAAGCGCGGGAAGATCTCCGCGGCGGACGGGCGTACGCTCGTCGCCACCAACGTTCGGAAGAACATCGGCGGCCAGACGCTCTACTTCCGGCGCTACCCGACGGGGCCGCTGTTCGCCAACGTCGTCGGCTACTCGACGCAGTCACGCAACCGCACCGGGCTGGAGCAGTCGTTCAACGACTTCCTCACCGGCTCGAACGCGAACCTCGACACGGTCTTCCGCTCGACGCTCGACAAGCTCAAGGGCTCCACCGTCACCGGCAACAACATCGTGTTGACGATTCGCCCCGGCTTGCAGGCGCTCGCGCGCCGCGCTCTGCAGGGCAAGTGCGGCGCGGTCGTCGCGCTCGAGCCCTCGACGGGCCGGGTGCTGGCGATGGCGACGAACCCGACGTTCAACCCGAACCTGGTCGAGAAGCACTTCAAGCTGGCGACGAGGACGAACCTCCCGTGCGGGGCGACGCTGCTGAACCGCGCGACCGCCGGCAAGTACCAGCCCGGCTCGACCTTCAAGATGGTCACCGCGGCCGCGGCCCTTGACACTGGCCGCTTCACACCGAGCTCGCCGTTCTACGACCCCGGGTACTGCATCGAGTACGGCAAGCCCGTGCGCAACGCCGGCAACCCGGAGGCGCCCGAGACCTTCGGGCACGTCGACCTCGCGACCGGCTTCGAGCACTCGATCAACTCCGTCTTCTGCAACGTCGGCAAGACGCTCGGCGCCGGCACCGTGCTGCGGTACGCCGAGCGCTTCGGCTTCTACAAGACGCCGCCGCTCGAGACGCCCGAGAACGAACGCGTGCCGAGCGGGTTGTACGCGCACGGCAAGCTGTTCGCGCCGACGAATCCTGCGACGCAGGTCGATCCCGGCCGGCTCGCGTTCGGGCAGGAGCGGCTGCAGGTGACGCCGCTGCAGATGGCCATGGTCGGCGCGACGATCGCGAACCACGGCGTCCAGATGAAGCCGCAAATGATCGAACGGATCCTGTCACCGGGCGGCAACACCGTGACGCACTTCACGCCCGAGCGCCTCGCGACGCCGATCAAGCGCCAGACGGCCGCCGAGCTCACGCAGATGATGGAGCTTGCCGTCCAAGGCGGCACGGGTACGTCTGCGCAGATCCCCGGCGTCCGCGTCGCCGGCAAGACGGGAACGGCGGAGACCGGCCGCGGCAACATCAACACGACGTGGTTCGTCTCCTTTGCGCCCGCCGATGCACCGAAGATCGTCGTCGCCGTCGTCGTCGAGAACCAGGCCGGCGGCTTCGGCGGAACGGTTGCGGCGCCGATCGCCAAGCAGCTGATGGAGGCAGCGCTCCGGTAGGGGCGAACCCTACTCTGAGACAGCCCACGATGGCCGTATCCGACACCCTCCTGAACACCCTCTTCGACGGGCGCTACCGCATCGTGCGGAAGCTCGGCACCGGTGGGATGGCGAACGTCTACCTCGCGGAAGACGAGGTGCTCGGCCGCCGCGTCGCGATCAAGATCCTCAACGACCGCCACGCGGGCGACGACCAGTTCGTCGAGCGTTTCCGGCGCGAGGCCAAGAATGCGGCGAGCCTCTCGCACCCCAACATCGTCTCGATCTATGACCGGGGCGAGGCCGAGGGCACCTACTACATCGCGATGGAGTACCTCGACGGGCGTTCCTTGAAGGAGCTGATCGTCGCGCGCGGGCCCGCGCCCGTGAACGTCGCGATCGACTACGCACGCCAGATTCTCGCCGCGCTGCGCTTTGCGCACCGCCACGGGATCGTGCATCGCGACATCAAACCGCACAACGTGCTCGTCGACGCCGAGGGCCGGCTGAAGGTGACGGACTTCGGGATCGCGCGCGCGGGCGCGAGCCAGATGACGGAGGCGGGGTCGATCATCGGCACGGCGCAGTACCTCTCGCCCGAGCAGGCCAAGGGCGCGCCGGTCGACCAGACGTCCGACCTCTACTCCGTCGGTGTCGTTCTCTACGAGCTGCTCACAGGCGTCGTCCCGTTCACAGGCGACACGCCCGTCGAGATCGCGATGAAGCATCTCTCGAGCGCGCCGGAGCCGCCGTCCCTGCGGCGTGCGGAGATCCCGCGTGACCTGGACATGGTCGTGCTGCGGGCGCTCGCCAAGGATCCGGCCGACCGCTACCAGAGCGCGGAGGAGATGGATGCCGACCTCGCGCGCGTGGCGGCCGGCGCGGCCGTGTCGCAGGCGACCGAGGAGGCCGCGACGGCGATCATCTCGCGCCCGCCGCCGACGGCGGTGACGGCGGTCACGCCGCCGCGGACGGGCGAACCGGTGCCGTACGCGCCGCCTGCCGCGTACTACGACTACGACGAGCCGCGCCGCCGCGCCATCTGGCCGTGGATCGTTGCGCTGCTGTTCGTCTGCGCGGCGATCGTCGGCGGCTACTTCCTCTACAACCAAGTGCAGACGCAGCTCACGAACTCGAAGGTCGCCGTCGCGAACTACGTCGGCCTGCGGGAGATCGATGCCGTCAAGCAGATCCGGGCGAAGGGCCTGCGCGTGCAGGTCGTGCGCCAGTACAGCGACAAGGCGGAAACGTATGTCTTCAAGCAGGACCCGCAGCCCGGCGAGAAGATCGAGAAGGGCAACTACGTCACCATCTTCTCGTCGGCCGGGCCGCCGCAGACCAACGTGCCGAGTGTCGTCGGGGAGCCGCTCGACCAGGCGTTGTCAGACCTCCGGGCGGCGAATCTGAAATGGAAGATCCAGCGTGTCGACAACAATGCGCCGGAGGGGCAGGTCATCGCGCAAGCGCCGAAGTCGGGCGCCCGCGTCGACCAGAGCGCCAGCGTGACGTTGAAGGTCTCGAAGGGGCCGCAGCCGGTGATCGTCCCGAGCGTCGTCGGCTCGACGTTCGCGAGCGCGAACTCGGCGTTGCTCGGCGCGGGCTTCGCCGTCCGGCGCAAGGATGTCGACGACAATGCGCCGAAGGACACCGTCATCGCGCAGTCGCCCGACGCCGGCACGTACCAGCCGCCGGGCACCACGGTAACGCTCACCGTCTCGCGCGGTCCGAAGACGTCGACCATCCCGGACGTCACGAGCCTGGCGCAGGCCGACGCGGTCACGCAGCTGAAAGCTTCCGGCTTTGGTGTCAAGATCGTCACGCAATCCGTCAACGACCCGAACCAGGACGGGATCGTGCAGACGCAGGACCCGACCGGCCAGGCGCCGCCCGGGACGGTGGTGACGATCGCCGTCGGCAAGTTCACCGGCACCACCACGACGGAGCCCGGCCCGCCGTAATGCCGCGACTCCGGGTCGCAGTCCTCGCCGGCGGCCGCTCCTCCGAGCACGACATCTCGCTCGCGTCGGCGCGGTCCGTGCTCGAGTCCCTCGATGCGGAGCAGTACGACGTCGTGACCGTCGCAATCGGCCGGGACGGTCGCTGGGAGCTCGGCTCCGGCGACGGCACGGTCGCGGAGACGCTGCCCGTTCCTGCCGCGAATGCCCCCGCAACCCTCGGGTCGGTCGACGTCGTCCTGCCGATCCTGCACGGCCCGTTCGGCGAGGACGGCACCGTGCAGGGGCTGCTCGAGCTCGCCGGTGTCGCATACGTCGGCGCAGGCGTCGCGGCCTCCGCCCTGTGCATGGACAAGGACTTGTTCAAGAAGGTCCTGCGCGACAGTGGCATCCCCGTCGCGCGTCACGTTGCGCTGCGACCGGGGGACGCCGCGAAGAACCCGTTCGGATATCCCTGCTTCGTCAAGCCCGCGCGGCTCGGCTCCTCCGTGGGGATCAGCAAGGTGCACGACGAAGGCGAGCTGGGCCCGGCGGTCGAGCTCGCGTTCCGGCACGACGAGAAGGTGCTGATCGAGGAGTTCCTGGACGGGACCGAGGTCGAGGTCGGCGTCCTCGGCAACTTCGAGCCCGTCGCGTCCCTGCCGGGGCAGATCGTGCCGCTCGGGCACGAGTGGTACGACTACTCGTCCAAATACGAGGAGGGCGGGATGGATCTCGTCGTTCCGCCCGATCTCCCCGCGGACGTGCTCGAGCGTGTCCAGACGACCGCCGTCGACGCGTTCCGCGTCACCGAATGCGAGGGAATGGCGCGTGTCGATTGCTTCGTCGTCGACGGCGAACGTGTCGTCGTCAACGAGCTCAACACCATCCCCGGGTTCACGGCGACGAGCGTGTACGCGAAGCTGTTCGAAGCCTCGGGGGTGCCGTACCGGGAGTTGTTGGGCCGGCTGATCGACCTGGCGCTCGAGCGGCAGCAGCGCCGCGCGAGACTGCAGTACTAGCTCGTGAAGGCGCGCGCCTCGCTGACGTGCGCGTAACTGCGGTCCTGCGGGAGCTGCGTGATCCAGATGACGTAGTAGCGCTTCGGCCCGTTCGACGAGACGACGAACGACGTCGTCGTGCCGACCATCTTGGTCGCAGACACCTTCTCCGGCGTTCCGCCGAGCGTGTTCGTCGCCTCGATCCGCGCCGTGAACCCGGGAGTGTCGGTCACGATCGTCATGCGCGTGAGCTGGACGAGCGTCCCGGCGTCGACGACCACCCCGACACCCGGCTTGTCGAGTGACGGCGCGTCGTTGTAGTGCTCCGTCGACCAGTACGTCGCCTCGTCCCCGTCGGTGACGTTGGGAGCAGCCGCGGAGTTCTCCGCCTTGTTGTCGCCGTACGGGTCGTACGACGTGACGCCCGTCAGCGCCACGCGCGTGGTCGCGGGCGGCGGGCTGTTGTCGTTGGTTCCGGGAATCGCGAGCAGGCCGATGACGATCGCCGCGATTGCGACGAGCGCGAGCACGCCGATGACGATCGGCCAGCGCGAGACCTTGCGGCGGCGAGGCTTCGGCGCCGCCGCCGACGGGATCACCATCGTCGCATCGCCGTCCTCGCCGTGCTCGAGCTCCGCGAGGGCCGCCTCGAGCTCGGCCGCGAAGGCGTCCATCGTCGGAAAGCGCTGCTCCGGATCCTTCTCGAGCGCGCGGTCGACGGCGGCAGCGACGCGCAGCGGAATGTCGCCGCGGACGTCGAGGAGGCTCGGGGCCGGCTCGTGCATGTGCTTCATCGCGACGACCACGAAGCTCTCGCCGGGGAACGGCACCTCGCCGGCGAGCAGCTCGTACAGCACCGCGCCGAGCGCATAGACGTCGCTGTGCGCATCGACCCTCTTGCCGCTCGCCTGCTCCGGGGCGATGTAGTTCGACGTTCCGAGCACCGTCCCGGTCTGCGTCATGCCATCGACGTCGACCGTGCGCGCGATCCCGAAGTCCGTCACCTTCGCGCGTCCGTCGCCGTTGAGCAGGATGTTCTGGGGCTTGACGTCACGATGGACGAGACCCTGCTCGTGCGCGAACGCGAGCCCCCGCGCGACCTCGAGCGTGATCTCGAGGGCCTCGCGCACGTCGAGCCTCCCGTTGCGGACCACGCGTTCCTTCAGGTTCTCGCCGTCGATGTACTCGAAGACGATGTACTGGCGCCCCTCCTCCTCGCCGCGGTCGATGACCGTGACGATGTTCGGGTGCTGGAGCTGCGCGACCGACCGCGCCTCGCGCTTGAAGCGCTCGACGAAATCCTCGTCGTTGCTGTACTGCTCGTGCAGGATCTTCAGCGCGACGTGCCGCTCGAGCAGGGCGTCGTGCGCCTTGTAGACGCTGGACATGCCGCCGTGCCCGACGAGCTCCTCGACTTCGTATCGTCCTGCGATCGTCTCCCCGACCACGAGCGAAAAGCTACCCAGGGGTCGCTCGCCGTAGACGTCTGAGGCGCACCCCGAGCCACAAACCTCCACACCAGATTCCGTAGAGCAGCAGGACAAGCCCGATGCCGAACCACAGCGGCGGCTGCTCCCCGCCCCGATCCCCGATCGCCATTGACACGATCCACGCGAACGCGAGCACCCCGCCGATGACGAGCACGCGGCTTCGTGCGAGCCCGACTGCACCTAGCCCGAACGAAAGAAGGCACCCGAGCACTGCGATGACGAAGCCGGCCATCCCGGCTTCTATCGGCGCCTAGGCGCCGAGTGCTGAGTCGAGGGCGTCTTCCCAGACGCCGAGCGCCTCGTCGAGCTGCGCCTCCGAGATGACGAGCGGGACGAGGACGCGGATGCAGTTCGAGTAGATCCCTGACTTGAGGAGGAGCAGGCCGCGCTCGGCGGCCGCCTCGACGACCTTCGTCGCGAGCTCCGTGGCGGGTCGCTTCGTGACCGGATCCTCCACCAGCTCGAGCGCGAGCATGGCGCCGAGGCCGCGGACGTCGCCGATCTCCGGATGACGCTGCTGCCAGCCGAGCATCCGCTCGCGGATCGCGTCGCCGACCTGAACCGCGCGCTCCAAGAGACCGTCCTCGCCGAACACGTCGAGGACGGCGAGCGCCGCCGCCTGCGCGACCGGGTTGCCGACGTACGTGCCGCCGATCGCCGAGTCGCCTGGCGCGTCCATGATCTCGGCGCGTCCGAGCACGCCGGAGAGCGGAAGGCCGGCCGCGATCGACTTCGCGACGCACATGAGGTCGGGCTCGACGTCGTAGTGCTCGACTCCCCAGAACTTGCCGGTGCGGCCGAAGCCCGTCTGTACCTCGTCGACCACGAGGACGATGCCGTTGTCGTCGCAGATCCTGCGGACGCCGGCGAGGAAGTCGGGCGGCGCGACGACGAAGCCGCCCTCGCCCTGCACGGGCTCGATCACGATCGCGGCGACGCTCTCGGCGGCAACCTGGGTCACGAGCGCGCGCTCGAGCGTCGCGAGGGCGTCGGCGGTGCTCGGGCCGCGGTAGTCCTGAGCGAACGGGACGCGGTACACGTCCGGCGCGAACGGGCCAAGCCCCGCCTTGTACGGGTGCGTCTTCGAGGTGAGCGAGAGCGACAGCAGCGTGCGGCCGTGGAAGCCGCCCTCGAAGGCGATCACGGCCGGTCGCTTCGTGTACGCGCGCGCGAACTTGACGGCGTTCTCGACAGCCTCCGTCCCCGCGTTGAAGAACGCCGCCTTCACGGGGCCGGAGATGGGGACCGTCGAGACGAGCCGCTCGGCGAGCGTGACGTAGACCTCGTAGGGCACGATCGTGAAGTCCGTGTGGAGGAAGCGCGCGGCCTGCTCCTGGACCGCTTCGGTGATGCGCGCGTTGACGTGGCCGACGTTGAGGCAGCCGACCCCGCCGGTGAAGTCGAGGAACGTGTTGCCGTCGACGTCGGTCAGCGTCGCGCCGTCGCCGTGGTCGATCACGACAGGCATGTAGACGGAGAGCGGGTCCGCGACGACCTGCGCCTTCCGCGCGAGGATCTCCTGCGAGCGCGGCCCCGGAACGGCCGTCCGCAGTTCGATTGCCTTCGTGGCCGCCATCACCGTCCACGATAACGCAGCGACCGGCCGCGCTGCATACATGCATAAACCTCTTACAGGGTCTAACCCCCGCGGGGGGCCTGACCCCAGCTCTTCGGTTTCAGAACGGCTTTGTCGCCAGCGCCCGGACCGTGTAGACGCCGGCGGCGTTCCAGAGCATGAAGCCCTTGACGTGCTCGAGCCGCGCGGCCTGGATCTGATCCTGCACGTCGGCCAGCGTGTAAGTGCGGCCGAGTGAGAAATCCTGGAGCCACGGAACGAGCAGCGTCTTTCGGCCCTCCACCTTCGTGCGGAAGTCACGGAGCGAGTAGGCGACCGTGGTTCCGGGGCGGTCGTCCGGGTTGATGAGGTTGTACTCGCCCGCGACGTAGTGCGACGGGTACACCATCGGGTAGATCGTGTCGACGAGCGGCGCGATTCGCGCCGGGAACTGCCCGATGCCAAGGTCGCGCGTCGCCGAGAGCCCGAAGACGTCGACCGACAGGCGCACCCCGAGCGGGTGCAGCCGTGAGCGGGCGTACTTGAGGAAGGCCGGGATCGTCCAGCCCTGCGGCTGTGTGTGCGCCCCGGGGTAGCGGATCTGCGAGAGGTCGCCGTCGCTCGGGAAGCGGACGTAGTCGAACTGGATCTCGTCGAAGCCGAGCTTCGCCGCCTGTGCGGCGATGTCGACGTTGTACTTCCACACCCGCTTGTCGTATTCGTTCGTCCAGCCGAGGCCGCCGTTGGTCACCCAGCGCGAGCCGTCGGCGCGGCGGATCGCGAGCTGCGGCGCATTCGCCGAGAGGAGGGGATCCTCGAACGTGACGATCCGCCCGATCAGGTAGAGCCCGGCCGCGTGGATCTTGGCGACGGCCTGCTGCGGGTTGTAGTAGCGCATCGCCGACCCGACCGTGTGCGCGAGCGGGACGTTCACCGGCCACCCGACCTCGCCGTTCTCGTCCTTGACGTCCAGCTCGATCGTGTTCAGGCCGCTGTTCTTCATGGCGATGTACTGCTCGAGCTTCCCGGGGATGCCGGCGAGCGCCATCGTCACGTGTACGCCGCGCACTTCCTTCGGCAGCGGCCGCGGTTGCAGGACCTTGGCCTGCTTTGGGGCCGGGTGCGACCGCGCCGCCGCTCGCACCGGGTCGTGGCCGCGCACGTGCGTCGCGATCACGCCGCCGATCACGCCGGCGGCGATCAGCGCGAGCAGCGCGCCCGCGATGCGGAGGCGTTGCTTGCGCCGACGCTGCCGCGCCTCGGCCCGGCGCATCTTGTAATGCGCGTTCGGGTCGACCGGCTGGAGGACGTTGCGAGGCGTCCTCGGGGGCCTGGGGGGCCTGGCCTGCGGCAAGGTGTGGAAAACTAACAGCCCAGTGGTCCTCTCGGATCGGACGATTGCGCGCCTCCTAGGGGAGGGCCGGATCCAGATCGAGCCGTACGACGACTCGCTCCTGCAGCCGTCGAGCGTCGACGTGCGCGTCGACCGCTACTTCAGGGTCTTCCACAACAACCGGTATCCGTACATCGACGTGCGGGAGGAGCAGGAGGACCTGACCGAGCTGGTCGAGGTGGAGGACGACACGCCGTTCGTCCTGCATCCCGGTGAGTTCGTGCTCGGCTCGACCCTGGAGCGTGTGCGCCTGCCGGACGACCTTGTCGCGCGCCTGGAGGGGAAGGCACTCGCAGTGGACACGCCAATCGCCACGACGCAGGGCTGGAGGACGATGGCTGACGTCCAGGTGGGAGATTGGGTCTTCGACGAGGACGGTTTTCCGGCCCGTGTTCTGGACGCCACCCCGGTCATGACGGGTCGGCCCTGTTACGAGCTGCGATTTTCGGACGGAACCACCGTTGTGACGGATCGCGACCACCAGTGGCGGACGATCAGCAAGAACGACCGAGGACACCCGGAACTGACGGTGGATCGCGTCGTGACGACTGCGCAGATTTCACAGACTCTGCGAGCGTGGGGTGAGGTCAACCATCACATTCCTCTCGCAGGGGCGCCTTGGTACCGCGAGCGCGAGCTGCCGATCGACCCGTATGTCTTGGGTGTTTGGCTCGGCGACGGCACCACGGCAAAGGCGGAGGTCACATGCGCTGACGAAGAGACCTTGGACAACGTCGCCGCAGCCGGCTATCGGGTCGCAGCCCAGCGGATGCGTCCACTTGTGTACCGCATCGGCGGGACTGGCCATACACGTTGTGCGGTGACCGGCAGGATGACCCGGAACGATTCCCTCTCTAGCCGCCTGAGAGATCTCGAGTTGCTCGGGCGAAAGCGCATCCCGGCCGAGTATCTCGAGGCGTCCATCGAGCAGAGAGAAGCTCTCTTACAGGGGCTGATGGACACCGACGGCTACGTCGACCGTTATGGTCGCTGCGATCTGACGACCGTCAAAGAGGATCTCGCCGAGCAGTATTGCGAGCTGGTGGCGAGCCTCGGCTTTCGCCCGACGCTTGCCCGAAAGCGCGCGACTCTCGACGGCCGCGACGTCGGGCCGAAGTTCGAAGTCCAGTTCGTCCCGGAGCGGCCCGTGTTTCGGCTCTCGCGGAAGCGGCGGCGGCAAAAGACTCACGGACGCTTCCACTCCTTCCGCGGCATCGTCGCAGCGCGAGAAGTCCCGAGCGTTCCCGTCCGATGTATCGAAGTGTCCTCTCCGAACGGCCTCTACCTTGCAACGAAGGCGTTCATCGCGACGCACAACAGCAGTCTCGGCCGCCTCGGACTGCTCATCCATTCCACGGCCGGCTTCATCGATCCCGGCTGGGACGGCCACGTCACGCTCGAGCTCTCGAACGTCGCCAACCTGCCGGTCACCATCTATCCAGGCATGAAGATCGGGCAGATCTCCTTCGTCCAGCTCAGCGAGCCGGCCGAGACGCCGTACGGCACCGGCGAGATCGGCTCGAAGTATCAGGGGCAGCGCGGCCCGACGCCGTCGCGCTACTGGCAGAACTTCCAGCGCGAGCCGGCCGGTTGATCCTCGTCACCGGGGGGACGGGGTTCGTCGGCGGCCACGTCGTCCACGAGCTGCGCGGCCGCGAGCTGCCGGTGCGCTGTCTCGTACGCGACCGGCGCAAGGCGTCGAAGCTCGCGGCGTTGGGATGCGAGCTCGTCCAGGGCGACCTGACGGACGCGGCTGTGCTGCGCCGCGCGGTCGAAGGCGCCGAAGCCGTCGTCCACCTCGTCGCGATCCGACAGGGCCGCGAGGGCGACTTCCGGCGAATAATGGTCGAGGGAACGCGCAGCCTTCTCGCGGCGGCGCGCGAGGCCGGTGCCGGCCGGTTCGTGCACATGAGCGCGCTCGGGACGAGCGAGCAGACGAAGGATCTCGTTCCCTACTACCGTGCGAAGTGGGAGACGGAGGAGCTCGTCCGCGACTCCGGGACTCCGTACGTCGTCTTCCGGCCGAGCTTCGTCTTCGGGCGCGACGGCGGGATCCTGCCGACGTTCGTGAAGCTCGCGCGGCTCTCGCCGATCACGCCGATCACGGGCAGCGGCCGGCAGCGGATCCAGCCGATCTGGGCCGACGACGTCGCGGCGTACTTCTGCGAGGCGGCCACGCGCGACGACGTCTCCGGCCGCCTGTACGAGCTCGGCGGCCCCGACGCCGTGACGTGGAACGAGTTCTGGTCGCGGCTCAAGCGCACCCTCGGACAGCGGCGGCCGAGCCTGCACGTCCCGATGGCGCTCATGCGGGCGAACGCGCTCGTGACGGAGCGGCTGCCCGGCAACATCCCGCTGACGCGCGACCTGCTGAAGATGCTCGAGTACGGCGACAACGTCGTCTCGAACGACGAAGCCGTGCGGACGTTTCAACTCCCCCTCGTGCCGCTCGACGACCAGCTCCGCCGCGCCATCTGAAAAGACAGGGGCCGCCTTGCGGCGGCCCCGATCCGGTTACCAGCGATGGATTAGTAGAGGCGCTTCCTGCCTCGGCCCGAGAGTTACTTCATGGCCGGGCGGCGCGTAACGCGTCGTCCCCCACGCTGGCTAGGCGATTCCCCGTAGGTCCCGGGGACGCACCTCTACCCGCTGGTACCTCCACTGCCCGTACTGGAAATCTCCACTCTCGGACCACCTCCTTTCCGCGGTTAGGCCCCAGAATATCAGCCCCCGCGGAGCACGACGCTGAGCTCCAGCCCGCGGTCGAGCGGGACGGTCACGGACACGAGGCTCGGGTCGCTCTGGCGCGCCTGGGAGTACGCGCCGAGGGTCTCCTGATGCGAGAGCACGTTGTCGGCGACGACGAGCGCGCCCGGCTCCAGCTTCGCGCGCGCGAGCGCGAAAAGCTCCTCGTAATCGTCCTTCTCCGCGTCGATGAAGACGACGTCGAAGACATCCTCGATGCCTGGGAGGGCCACCTTCGCGTCGCCCTCGACCAGCTCGGCCCAGTCCTCGAGCCCGGCCTCGGCGACGTTCTTCCGCCACGCGTCGATCTTGCGTGGGTCGTGCTCGACGGAGAGGACCCGCCCGCCGAGATAGCGGACGCCTGCGGCGAGCCAGATCGTCGAGTAGCCGCGCGAGCCGCCGAGCTCGAGCACCTCGCAGTCCGTCTGCGGTGCGACGAGCGAGAAGAGGAACCGCCCGGTGGTCGGTTCGACCGCGCGCGACCGCTCCGCGGCGGGTAGGCCCGCCGCTCGCTCGCCGGCGTCCTCCTCCTCGAGACGGGCCAGCACTCGGCGGATGCGATCATCGAGCAACAGCGTCGATCTCCTTCTGGACGGCGGCGCGGACGAAGCAGTCGCCGAGGTGGTCGTTGACGACGCCGCAGGCCTGCATAGCGGCGTACACGGTTGTAGGGCCGACGAAGCGGAACCCCGCACGCTTCAAAGCCTTCGACAGGGCCACCGACTCCGCCGTCGTCGCCTGCCAGTCGCCGTTGCCGCGCGGCGGTCGATGCTGCTCGGGCCGGTGCGACCAGACGAGCTGGTGCAGCGGCGTGCCCTGCTCGCGCAGCTCGAGCGTCCCGCGCGCGTTGGCGATCGCTGCCTCGATCTTGCCGCGATGCCGGACGATGCCTGCGTCGCCGAGCAGGCGCCGGACGTCGCGCTCGCCGAAGCGCGCGACCCTCTCGGGCTCGAAGCCCGCGAACGCGGCACGGAAGTTGTCGCGCTTGCGCAGGATCGTCAGCCAGGACAGCCCCGACTGGAAGCCCTCGAGGCAGAGCCGCTCGAGCAGGCCGCGCTCGTCGGTGACCGGCCGGCCCCATTCGTCGTCGTGATACGCGGTGTACGCCGGATCCGAGGTCGTCCAGCAGCGCTTGGGCTCCGGCTGGGTCAAACCTGAACCTTGACCATCCCGTCGACGACGCGAACGGGATAGGTCGCAACTGCCTCGACGGCCGGAAGCGACAGCGCGCGGCCGGTGCGGATGTCGATGTTCGCGCCGTGACGCGGGCAGATCGCGATGCCGTCGTCACACTCGAAGTCGCCCTCGCAGAGCGGCCCGTCGTCGTGCGAGCAGCGGTCCTCGAGCGCGTAGTACTCGCCGTTCAGGTTGTAGACGCCGACGGCCAGCGAGCCTGCCCACACGATCCGCACGGAGCATGACGGCAGCTCCTCGACCGGGCAGACGTCGAGCTCGGGCACGTGTTACTTCAGGTCGAGGTCGGAGGAAGCGCCGGCCCACTCCTCCGGCAGCGGCGTCCCCTTCGCCTTGTGCAGCGCGAGCTTCAGCGTCGACAGGCCGAGCAGCGCGCACTTCAGCCGCACCGGCGTCAGCGGGATGCCGATCTCGTCAAGCAGCTCCTCGCGCGGGAGCGTCGCCACCTCCTGTGCGCTCCGGCCCTGTACGAGCTCGGTGAGCATCGACGTGGCCGCCTGCGAGATCGCGCAGCCACGGCCGGAGAACTTGACCTCGTCGATCGTGTCGCCGTCCTCCCCGAACGCGACGTAGATCGACACCTCGTCGCCGCACAGCGGGTTCTGGCCTTCGGCCTCAGCGTCGGCGTCCTCGAGCAGCCCGTGGCCGCGCGGGTTCTTGTAGTGATCGAGGATCACCTCGCGGTACAGCTGGTCGAATTCGCTCATGCGGATAGAAGCTTATGGGCCTTCTGGAGGCCTGCGACGAGGCGATCGATCTCGTCGGGGATGGTGTACAGGTAGAAGCTTGCGCGGTTGGTCGCGGCGACGCCGAGCTTCGCCATCAGCGGCTGGCAGCAGTGATGCCCGGCGCGAATCGCGACCCCCTCCATGTCGAGGATCTGCGCGACGTCGTGCGGGTGCACGCCCTCGAGGTTGAACGACACGATGCCGGCGCGACGCTCCGGCGCCGGGCCGTACGCGGTCAGGCCGGGGACGTCGGAGAGCTTCTCGAGCGCATAGACGAGCAGCTCGCGCTCGTGTTCCTCGATCGCCTCGATGCCGATGTCGGTGAGGTAGTCGACGGCGGCGCCGAAGCCGACGGCCTCGGCGATCGGCTGCGTCCCGGCCTCGAACTTGAACGGGATCTGGCCCCAGGTCGTCTCCTCGAGCTTCACCGAGCGGATCATGTGGCCGCCGAGGTTGAACGGGGACATCGACTCGAGCAGGTCCGCCCGCCCCCATAGCGCCCCGACGCTCGTCGGGCCGCACATCTTGTGCGACGAGAACGCAAAGAAGTCGCAATCCAGCTCCTGCACGTCGATCGCGTGGTGCGGAGCGGCCTGCGCCCCGTCCACGACCATGATCGCGCCGCGCTCGTGCGCCCAGGCCGCGAGCTTCTCGATCGGGTTGATCGTCCCGAGCGCGTTCGAGACGAGGTTGTTGGCGACGACCTTCACGTCGCCGCTCCGGCCGAGCTCGTCGAGTGCACCGAGCTGCAGCTCGCCGCGGTCGTCGAGCGGGATCGCCTTGAAGTCGGCGCCTGTGCGCTTGGCGATGTACTGCCACGGCACGAAGTTGGAGTGGTGCTCCAGCTCGGTGACGAGGACGACGTCGCCCGGCCCGAGGTTGTCGAGCCCCCACGCGTATGCGACGAGATTGAGGCTCTCCGTCGCACCGTGCGTGAAGATCACCTCGCGAGCAGCGGGTGCGTTGACGAAACGGGCGACCTTCTCGCGCGCCCCTTCGTACTCCGCCGTGGCGATCTCGGACAGCGTGTACACGCCGCGGTGGACGTTCGCGTACTGGGACTCGTAGAACTCGCGCAGCTTGTCGAGCACCTGCCGTGGCTTGTGCGCGCTGACGGCGGAGTCGAGATACGCCAGCGGCTTGCCCCTGATCTCCTGCTCGAAGATCGGAAAGTCTGCGCGCACCTTGCGCGCATCGAGCTTCGCCTCGGTCTTTACGGCCACCGGCTCACTGTACCGAGGGCCTACGGGCGGAAGCGGACCGTTCCCTGCTTCGCGGACACCTTGGTCAGCGTGACACGGAACGAGGAGGGGAGGCGGTACGTCTCCCCTTTCACGATGTACGGCCGAGCCTTCTTCGTCGGCCTGAGGATGAGGATCGCGGACGGCGAGTAGGGCGCGGAGTGGTTGCCGGCGTCGACGTAGCGGAAGACCAGTCCGCGGAACGGCTGTGCGCGGTATTCGATCCACCATGTGCCGCCGGCGGTCTCGACGACGAGGGCCTGCGGCAGCGTCGAGCGGCTGGTAGGCGGCGCCAGCACGTAGCTCTTGGGCGATGCCACGTGCGGCTGCGGAGGGATCCAGCCGAGCAGCGCCTTCTCGTACGCGCTGTAGTCGAGCGAGCCCGAGCCCATCGGGCTGAGCGTGTCGCCGGTGTCCTCGAGCGAGCAGCGGAGGTAGTCGAGGCAGTTCGCACCCATCGCGTGTCCGAGCCCGAAGCTGTGGCCGAGCTCGTGGGCGAGGAGCTCGACCGTCGGCTCCCGGGTGAGCATGATCTGGCGGCCGAAGGTGGCGCCGAAGAATCCGCAGCGGGCATCCGGCAGCTCGTAGACGACGGTGTCGTAGCGGGAAGTGTCGAAGCCGGCGCCCGCCGCCTCCGTCCGCGCCGGCGCGAGGACCGAGTCGATCGACCCGTCGAGCGCGCCGCAACCGGGCTTCGCCGTCAACCCGGTCAGCCACGGCGTGACATCGGCGCTCAGGTGCACCTGCCCGAACGAGGCGCGCTGGATGAACGCGTTCGTCTGCGCGAAGGCCTGCTGGACGTCCGCGACGGGATAAGGCCTCGACCCCGTCGAGGCGAGCACGACGAGCACGCGCTCGTTCGCCTTGGGAGCCGCTCCTGCGGACGGCAGGACGACTGCTGCCAAGAGGGCCACCACCGCGAGCAGCGGGGCTCGGCGCACCGCACGAGTATGAGGCTTTGAGGCGGTTGTTGCTAGCCCTGCGGGATGCGCGCCTCGAGCGCGCTCGCAAGCGCCTCGCGCACCGGCTCGAGTTCGACGCGGGCGAGCACGTTCTCGAAGAACCCGCGGACGATCAGCCGCTCTGCCTCGCCGCGGGAGAGACCGCGGGCCATCAGGTAGAAGAGCTGCTCGCGGTCGACCCGCCCGACGGTTGCGCCGTGCGTGCAGCGGACGTCGTTCGCCATGATCTCGAGTCCTGGAATCGGGACGGCGTGCGTCGTCGGGGACAGCATCAGGTTCCGGTTCTCCTGGTACGCGTTCGTCTTCTGCGCGTCGGGCTCGACCCGGATCATCCCTCGCCATACAGCGGTCGAGTGGTCGCGCAGCGCACCTTTGAACGCGAAGTCCGAGGTCGTGTTCGGCGCGATGTGCTCCTGGAACGTGTCGTAGTCCAGGTGCTGGTCGCCGTCGGTGAAATACGCGCCGGTGACGCGCGAGGTCGCGCCCTCGCCGGCAAGGTCGTTCTGGATGCGTACCTTGCCCCTCTTCGAGCCGAAGCCCCCCGCGACCCAGTCCAGCTCGGCGTCGCGGTCGACGCGCGCGTGGTGCGAGGCGAAGTGCCAGGTTTCCCGCGACAGGTTCTGCAGCGACACGTATTCCAGCTTGGCGCCCTGCCCGACGAAGAGCTCGGCCGCCTCGTTCGTGTAGGCGGGCAGCTCGGGCTCGGTGGAAACGATCTCCTCGACGAGCGTGAAGCGCGCGCCCGGATCGGCGATCACGAGCAGCCGCCAGAACAGCGCCGACTCGGCGGCAGAGCTGGTGATGCGCACGTAGAGCGGCTTGTCGAGCACCAGGTCCTTCGGGACGTGCACGAGCAGCCCGTGCTGCCAGACAGCCGCGTTGTGCGCTGCGAACTTCTCGTCCCACCCGACGAGCGAGTAGAGCCGCTCGTCAGCCTCGTCGAGCCGCTGGAACGTGATCCCTTCGGGCGCGCGCTCGACGGCGATACCGCCCTCCGTGATCGTGGCCAAGCCGGCCACGTCGAGATCGAGCATCGTCTCGGCGGGCGCTGTCCCGGTGCCAGACACGGGGACGTGTTCGAACGAGTCGGGATCGAAGCCGCGCAGGTCGGTGAAGCGCCAGTGCTCTTCGGTCGTGTCCGGAAGTGGCAGCTCCTGGTAGCGGGCAAGCGCTTCAGTGTTCACGCGGTGCGTACCTCCGGTGCAGCATGAGCTGGTTGCCGTCGGGATCCTTGAAGAACGCGAAGTGGCACACGCCCGTGTCGACGATGTCGCCGTCGAACTGCACGCCCTTCGCCTCGAGCTCGGCACGCGACGCCGCGACGTCCGGCACGCGGATGGCGATTCCGGCTGGGCTCGGCTCGAACTCCTGGCCGATGCTCGCCGGGTTGAAGACGTCGAGCGTCACCTGGCCCAGCGTGAACTCGAGGTCGCTCTCGCCCTCGGTCTCGATCGGCAGCCCCAGCGTGTCGCCGTAGAACTGCTTCGCGCGCGCGATGTCCTGCGTCAGGACGGAAACGAAGTCGACCTGCTCGACCTGCATCAGGGCATCGTTCCGTCGGGATAGGGCGCGTAGCGCCGGTGCAGGAGGATCGGATTGCCGGACGGGTCCTTGACGCCGGCGCCGCGGCACTGGCCGGAGTCCCACATCTCGTTGACCTGCAGGCCCTCAGCTTCGAGCTTCGCCTTCGCCTCCGCGACGTCACGCACACGCAGCGCGATCGCCCCGGGCGGCAGCGGCGAGAACTCGTACTCGTGCGTGTGGGGCGTCATCACGGCGAGCGTGACGTTGCCGGCCTGAAATTCCACCCAGTCGTCATGCGGGGAGTTCGGGTCGAGCGACAGCCCGAGCAGCTCGCCGTAGAAGTGCTTCGCCTCTTCGATGTCCTTGACGGGGATGCGGATGTAGTCGACGCGCTCTACGCCAACGCCTGCAAGTGATGTTGCTTGAGATTCGCTCACGAACTGTTACCAGGTCGTTGGGTCAGACGGTCGCGCGCGCGTAGCGCGCGCAACCTCTCTGCGGCGCCGGCAAGCCGGCGCCGTCAGCCAACCGAACCTTCCATCTGCAGCTGGATCAGCCGGTTCATCTCGACCGCGTACTCGAGCGGCAGCTCCTTCGTGATCGGCTCGACGAAGCCGGAGACGATCAGCGCCGAGGCCTCCGCCTCGGAGAGGCCGCGCGACATCAGGTAGAAGAGCTGCTCCTCGCCGATCTTCGACACCGTCGCCTCGTGGCCGATGTCGACGTCGTCGGCGTCGATCTTCATGTACGGGTACGTGTCCGACCGCGAGTCCTCGTCGAGGATCAGCGCGTCGCAGACGACCTTCGACCTCGAGCCGACGGCGTTCTTGGCAACCTCGAGCAGCCCGCGGTAGCCCGCACGGCCGCCGTTCTTCGAGATCGACTTGGAGGTGATCACGGACGACGTCTTCGGCGCGACGTGCACGGCCTTGCCGCCGGCGTCCTGGTGCTGTCCGTTCCCCGCGAATGCGATCGACAGCACCTCGCCGTGCGCACGCTCGCCGAGCAGCCAGATCGCCGGGTACTTCATCGTCAGCTTGGAGCCGAGGTTCCCGTCCACCCACTCCATCGTCGCGCCCTCGTACGCGACGGCGCGCTTCGTCACGAGGTTGTAGACGTTGTTCGACCAGTTCTGGATCGTCGTGTAGCGGCAGCGCGCGTCCTTCTTGACGATGATCTCGACGACCGCGCTGTGCAGCGAGTCGGTCGAGTAGATCGGCGCGGTGCAGCCCTCGACGTAGTGCACGTACGCGCCCTCGTCGACGATGATCAGCGTGCGCTCGAACTGGCCCATGTTCTCCGCGTTGATGCGGAAGTACGCCTGCAGCGGCATCTCGACGCGGACGCCCGGCGGCACGTAGATGAACGAGCCGCCCGACCAGACCGCGGAGTTGAGCGCCGCGAACTTGTTGTCGTTCTGCGGGATGATCGTCCCGAAGTACTGCTTGACGAGGTCCTCGTGCTCCCGCAGGCCCGAGTCCATGTCGAGGAAGATCACGCCCTGCTTCTCCAGGTCCTCCTGCAGCTTGTGGTAGACGACCTCAGACTCGTACTGCGCGCCGACGCCCGCGAGGTACTTCTTCTCGGCCTCCGGGATGCCGAGCTTGTCCCACGTGTCCTTGATGTCGGGCGGCAGCTCCTCCCACGACGAGGCCTGCTTCTCGGTCGGGCGGATGTAGTAGTAGATGTCGTCGAAGTCGATGTGCGTGAGGTCGCCGCCCCACATCGGCAGCGGCCGCGCCAGGAAGTAGTCGAGCGACTTGTGCCGGAACTTGCGCATCCACTCCGGCTCGTTCTTGTGCTCGGCGATCGCCTCGACCGTCGCGTGCGACAGCCCTTTCGGCGACTTGAAGAAGTACGCCTCGGCCTCGTCCGGGTTGGAGAAGCCGTACTTGTACTCCTCGCGAATCTGCTTGACGACGTCGGTCTCAGTCGCCAACCGCTACCACCTCCGGCATGAACGCTTCGTAACCCTCGGCCTCGAGCTTGTGGGCCAAGTCGGGACCGCCTTCCTCCACGATACGCCCGTTCACCATGACGTGGACGAAGTCGGGCCTGATGAAGTTGAGGATGCGCTGGTAGTGCGTGATCACGACCGCTCCCATCTCCGGCCCGACGAGCTCGTGGACGCCGCCTGCGACGACCCGCACGGCGTCGATGTCGAGCCCCGAGTCCGTCTCGTCCAGAACCGCGATCCGCGGCTTCAGCATCGCCAGCTGCAGGATCTCGATCCGCTTCTTCTCGCCGCCCGAGAAGCCGTCGTTGAGGTAGCGCGACGCGAGCTCGCGCGAGACCTTGAGCCGGTCCATCTCGGCGAGCAGCTCCTTGCGGAACTGCGGAATCGGGATCGGGTCGTCCTCGCCGTTGTTGCGCGCCTTGCGCACCGAGTTGATCGCGCTGCGCAGGAAGTTCGTGACCGTCACGCCCGGAACGGCGTGGGGATACTGGAACGCGAGGAAGAGGCCGCGCTGCGCGCGCTCGTCCGCCTCCAGTTCCAGCACGCTAACTCCGTCGAGCAGGACGTCGCCCTCGGTGATCTCGTACGCCGGGTGACCCATGAGGGCATAGGCGAGCGTGGACTTGCCCGAGCCGTTCGGGCCCATCACGGCGTGCACCTCGTTCGTGTTCACCGCGAGGTCGACGCCCTTGACGATCTCGGTGCCGTCCTCGAGGGCGACGTGCAGGTTTTTCAACTCCAGAAGTGCCAACTTTGTGACGTCCTGTTACGTGGAAGGAAGCGGCCTGAGCAGCCAGCTAGTAGCCCTATCGTACCCAACCCGACCCCGGCTCCGATCAGCCCACGGTGGAGCCGTAGCCACGTCCAGGCCGTCGTGTCCCGCGAGCGCCGCTCGAAGCGCCCGTGCGCTCCGGGGTCGCCCGGCATCGGCGTGAAGAGGTTGTCCGGCGAATCGGTCGGCTTGAGCTCGTCCGTGTGCTGCTGCTTCCAGCCGTTTCGCAGGAGCACGAGGTCGCCCGCCCGCGGCGAGAGCTTCTGTCCCCACAGCAGCTTCTGCGCACCCCATCCGAGCGGCAGCTCGCGGACGGGGTGCTCGCAGCAGTGCAGGACGGCATCGGCGAACGGCTCCGGCTCGTAGATGGGCGGAACCGGCTGCGGCTGTAAGCCCACCTTCTGGCGCGCCCGGTCGAACTGTGGCGTGTCGATCGCACCCGGAAGGATCACCGAGACGGCGACGCCAGAGCGCTCCTTCTCGAGCTCGACGCGCGCCGACTCGAAGAAGGTCCGCAGAGCCGCCTTCGTCGAGCAGTAGGCCGCCTGGAGCGGGATGCCGCGGTAGGACAGGGCAGAGGCGATCTGGACGAACGTCCCGCGTGACGCGCGCAGGTGCGGCAGCGCCGCCCAGTAGCCGTAGACGCCGCCGAAGAAGTTCACGTCGAAAACCCGCCGCAGCTCCTCGTCCTCGAGCCGGTGCGCCTCCGCGTAGACCGTGACCATCGCGTTGGCGACGTACGTGTCGATGCGGCCGAAGCGCTCCACCGCAGCCTGAACCAGCCGCTCGACCTGCGCGCGGTCGGAGACGTCGGTCTCGAGGGCCATGTCGGCCGCGGCCGCGTCGAGCGCCTCCCGCGTCCGCGCTCCGATCACGACTCGGGCGCCGCGTGCCTTCGCGCGCTCGGCGATTGCGCGGCCGAGGCCGTAGGAGCCGCCGGCGACGACGACGACCTGCTCCGAGAGGGGCCGTTTGCGGGCCATTCGCGCACGTCTTTCCCCCGTTCGCCCCTCCAAACGCGCTACCCTGGGCTCATGCCCAACGTCGGCCCATGGGAGATCGTCCTCCTTCTTCTGCTGGCCCTCCTGCTCTTCGGCGCGAAGCGCCTGCCCGAGATCGGCAAGTCGATGGGGAAGGGCATGCGTGAGTTCAAGGACTCGCTCGGCGGCAAGGACGACGATCCCGCCGAGCTCCCGATGCAGACGACTGACACGACTGCCGCCACGCGCGAGCGCGACACCGTCTAGCCGGCCATGAGACCGCTGCCTCGCCGTCTGAAGCACGGTGAAGAGGCGACGCTTGTCGAACACCTCGAGGAGCTGCGGGTTCGGATCTTCGTCTCCCTGGGCGCGCTGGCGGTCGGATTCGCGGTTGCGTTCGTCTTCCGCGGCCACCTGCTGCACTGGCTGAATGCGCCGCTTCCGCAGAAGGACTTCAAGCCGATCACCCTCAGCGTGGCGGAGCCGTTCCTGACCTCGATGAAGGTCAGCATGCTCGCCGGGCTCGCGCTGGCGCTGCCCGTCGTGCTCTGGCAGGTCTGGAGCTTCCTCGCTCCCGCGGTCGAGCCGCACGCCGAGCGGACAGTGCTGAGCTTCGTCCTGCTTGCGACCGTCCTGCTCGTGGCGGGGGTCGCCTTCGGCTACTGGATCGTGCTCCCGAAAGCGGTGCACTTCCTCACCAACTTCGACGACCAGTACTACAACTCGCAGCTCCGGGCGCGCGACTACTACGGGTTCGTCATGACCGTGCTGATCGCCGTCGGGCTCGTGTTCGAGCTCCCGATCTTCATCCTCGCCCTCGTCCGGCTCGAGATCCTGTCCACCTCGACGCTGCGAAAGAACCGCCGGCTCGGCTATTTCATCGTCGCCGTCGTCGCAGTCCTGCTGCCCGGCGTCGACCCGGTGACGACGACGTTCGAGATGGTGCCGCTGATCGCGCTCTACGAGGCCTCGATCTGGCTCTCGGTCCTCGTCGAGCGCCGGGCCGCGCGGATGGAAGCGGCTACCTTTAGCGAGCCGTGAATCCCGTCATCTCCGCCGACTGGGTCCTGCCGATCGAAGGGCCTCCGGTTCGCAACGGCGCCGTCGCGATCGAGGACGGCCGCATCGCGGCGGTCGGCTCGGTGAGCGAGCTTGGGAGCGGGATGCATTTCGACGACGCCGTCCTGCTGCCGGGCTTCGTCAACGCCCACGCACACATCGAATACTCCGTCTACGGCGGGTTCGGGGACGGCCTGGGCGACTTCGCGGAGTGGATCTCGCTGCACGTCGAGCGCAAGGCGCGGATCGGCTGGGACGAGTACGTCGACATCGCTCGCCTGGGCGCGGCGCAGTGCTTGGCGTCGGGCGTCACGACGATCGGAGATTGCAGCTACAGCGGTGCCGCCGCTGTTGCGTGCGCGGAGCTCGGCTTGCGCGCGACCATCTACCTCGAGGTCTTCGGCGCCGACCCGGCCCCGGCGCTCGAGAGCTTCGCGGCCCGCCGCGAGCGGGTGGAGGGCTCGTTCTCGGAGCGCGTCCGGCCGGGCATCTCTCCCCATGCGCCGTACTCCGTGTCGCTCGAGCTCTACCGTGCGGCCGCCGAGCTCGGGCTGCCGGTCGCGACGCACGTCTCCGAGAGCCCTTCGGAGGTCGCCTACCTGACCATGGGCGAGGGGCCGTGGGGCGCCTATACGGACCTGCTCGTCACCCCGGCCGGCGCGACGGGCACGCGTCTGCTGGCCGAGCACGGCCTGCTCGGCCCCGATGTGGTCGCGGCGCACTGCGTGATGGTGGATGCCGAGGAGATCGGCCTCCTCGCCGAAACGGAGACGGGTGTCGCCCATTGCCCGCGCTCGAACGGCGCGCTCGGTTGCGGCGTCGCGCCGCTCGCCGAGCTGCGTGAGGCCGGTGTCAAGGTCGGTGTCGGTACCGACAGCCCGGCCTCGGCTCCGTCCTTCGACTTCTTCGAGGAGCTGCGGGCTGTCCTGTTCGCCGCCCGTGCGCGTGCGCAGCGGCCGGACGTCCTGACGGCCGCCGCGGTGCTCGAGCTCGGAACGCTCGGCTCGGCCCGCGCGCTCGGGCTCGGTGACGAGCTCGGCTCGCTTGCCCCCGGCAAACGCGCGGACCTTTCCGTCGTCTCACTCGAGGGGTCTGCGTACTTGCCCGTTGAGGACCCGGCCGCCGCCGTCGTCCACGGCGGCACGCCGGAGCGAGTGGTCGCAACGTTCGTCGACGGAGAACTGCGTTACGAGAGAGGAGGGATGGAGTGGCAAGAGCTGACCGCCGCCGCGCACAGCGCGAGGCGCGCCATGCTCGCCGTACCAGCAGCCGCCGAAGCGGCTCCGGTAGCGGCACCGCGCGCGTAGCCGAGAACACGATGTTCTTCCCGCGCCTGCGCAGCCAGGCGAAGTGGGCTTTCGTGTTCCTGATCGTCGTCTTCGCGGGCGGCTTCATCTTCCTCGGCGTCGGCTCGGGCGGCCTCGACCTCGGACAGCTCATGCGCGACGCCTTCGGCAACGGCGGCTCGTCCGGGCCGTCGATCTCCTCGGCGCAGAAGAAGGTCGCCGAGCGGCCCTTCAACGCCCAGGCGCGCAAGGAGCTGGCCCAGGCCTACGAGAGCAAGGGGCACACGGTCGAAGCGATTGCGGCCTGGCTCGAGTATGGGAAGCTCCGGCCGAAGGACGTCGTCGCGCTCCGGCACCTCGGCGACCTCGAGCTCGGGCAGGCGAACACGTACCTCCAGCAGGCGCAGCTCGCACAGCTGCAGGTGTCGCAAGTGGGCGCCGGGAATCAGTTCCAGTCGTCCTCGAGCAAGCTCGGCCAGGCAATCGGGCAGGATCCGTTGACGTCGGCCGCGACGGCGAAGGCCAGCACGGCGTACCAGGGCGCGATCACGAGGTACCAGACCGCGGCGACGCAAGCGATCACCACGTACAAGCAGGTCGCGAAGCTCCAGCCGAAGAACCAGGAGGCGCTTTTCGCTCTCGCTCAGGCCGCCGACACCCTCCAGCAGCGGACGGCGGCGATCAGCGCCTACAAGCGGCTGCTGAAGCTCGACCTGGACGCGAGCACGAAGGCGCAGATCCGGGCACGCATCAAGGCATTGCAGGCCGGCGGCCAGGGTTAGACTCCGCCCCGACGGGAAGAGGCCGGGACGATGAACTTCGACATCAAGACAGAACAGCTCGGCGACGACGCTTACGTGATCTCGCTTGCAGGCGAGGTCGACCTCTACACCGCACCCGAGTTCAAGCAGCAGCTGCTCGAGGTGATCGGCCAGGGTGGGAAGCAGGTCATCGTCGACTTCAGCAACACGACGTTCATCGACTCCACGACGCTCGGCGTGCTCGTCGGCGGCGTCAAGCGGCTCCGGACGAACGACGGTCAGTTGTCGCTCGTCTGCAGCGACCGCAACATCACCAAGATCTTCGAGATCACCGGCCTCGATCGCGTCTTCACGATCTATCCGACCCGCGACGAGGCCGTCTCCAAGCTGAAGGCGCCGGACCAGCCTCCAGCGTAGGCTTCGATCTTCCAGCGTGTCGATCGGTCAGTTCAGACGGACGCGGGAGCGACGCTCGCACGTCCTGGGGGCGGCGCCGCAAGCGGCGCCGCGAGCCTAGTGCGGCTTCTCCTGTCCGCGCTCGTCGGACTCGCCGTGGCCGCCGGGCTGTCTGCCTGCGGCACCGGCGGCAAGGTCTCGTCGTCGGCGAACGCCCAGACCGGCAAGGCGATCTTCCAGCAGAAGTGCGCCGGGTGCCACGCACTCGAGGCCGCCGGCTCGACGGCGAACATCGGGCCCAACCTGGACGACGCCTTCGCGGAAGCGCGCGCCAACGGCTTCGAGGAGTCGGCGATCGCGAACATCGTCCACGACCAGATCCGTTTTCCGGGGCAGTTCTCGACGGCGCAGAACAACCCGAACTACCTCAAGGCGAACATGCCGGCGAACCTCGTGCGCGGCCAAGACGCCGAGGACGTGGCGGCCTTCGTCGCGGCGAACGCCGGCGTCTCGGGCTTCTCCGTCTCGAAGGCGATCTCCGGCACGAACGGCCAGAGCATCTTCAAATCGCAGTGCGCGAGCTGCCACACGCTGAAGGACGCAGGCGCGACCGGAACGGTCGGCCCGAACCTTGACCAGCTCAAGCCGCCGTTCCCGATCGTGCAGAACCAGGTCATTCACGGCGGCGCCGTCATGCCGGCGTTCAAGGGCAAGCTCACGGACGCGCAGATCCAGGCCGTCGCCAAGTACGTCTCGTCCGTCGCGGGCAAGTAGTGCCGATCGACATCGAGGCGTTCGTCGAAGCCGGGCGCGGCCGCCTGCCGGGCCTGCTCGGGATCGAGATAGACGAGATCGAGGTCGGACACGTCCGCATGCACCTGCCGCTGCGGCCGGAGTTGCTTGCGCCGAACGGCTATCTGCACGCGGGCACGGTCGTCGGCCTCGCCGACTCGTCGTGCGGCTACGGCTGCATCGCGTCGCTGCCTGACGGCGCGACGGGCTTCACCACGATCGAGCTGAAGACGAACTTCCTCGCGACGGCGCTCCAAGGGACGGTCGTCGCCGAGTCACGCCGCGTCCACGGCGGCCGCACGACGCAGGTCTGGGACGCGACGATCAGCGACGAGGACGGCAGGACGCTGGCACTTTTTCGCTGCACGCAGCTCCTGCTCTACTGAGCGGCTGAGGCGGGGTCAGACCCCTGCGGGGCCAGACCCCTCTTGCGCGAGATCGACGACGACGTGCCGGATGGGCACGGCGAAGCGCTCGCGCGCTTTCGCGACCACGTCGCGCTCGAGCCAGTTCGAGCGGCCCTCCGGATGCGTCGAGATGATGATCTCGTCGGCCCCGAACGTCCGCAGCGCGTCCTCGATCGCCTGCAGTGGGTCGTCGTCGCCGATCTCGCCGTGCGCCACCACGCCCGCCTCTGCGAGCTTCGCGAGGCTCGCGTCGAGCCGCTCCTGTGCGGCGGCGCGCGCATCGTCCTCGTCGGAGGTCCAGTGCTTGAGCGGGGAGTTGAGCGCCGGCGTCACGACGAGCACCTGCTCCTCAACGTCGAGGCTGCGCTCGAGGATCAGCGAACGAAGGGTGTGCCCGCCGACGGTCTCGTTGGCGACGACCAGGATGCGCCGCTCGCCCTCCGCGTGCGGTCGCGGCGCCGTCTGCAGCGGCCGTTCTACGCGCCGCGCGCGCAGCCACCACACGAGCACGACGGCGGTGAGAACGACGAAGACGGCGAGGCCGAACCACCTGTTGATCAACGCCGCGATGACGATCGCTCCGAAATAGACGATCGAGGCGATCAGGAACCTGAAGGCCTCGGCTTCGCTCCGGAGCGGATTGATCACGGCGTCAGAGGAGGTAGACGGTTGTGTAGACGACGATCCACATGACGTCGACGAAGTGCCAGTAGATGCCGCCGATCTCGACGCCGTGATGGTGCTCGGGAGAGAAGTGCCCGCGGAACGCGCGGATCGTCATCGCGAGGAGGATCGACAGGCCGACGAAGACGTGCGCTCCGTGCAGGCCGGTGAGGCAGTAGAAGATCGTCCCGAACGCGCCGTCGTGCGGGGCGAAGCCGACGCGCGAGTACTCGCGGGCCTGCGTCAGCAGGAAGACGAGACCCATCAGGAAGGTCAGCAGCAGGCCCCCCTGCAGGCCGGCACGGTTCCCTCGCTTGATCGACTGCAGCGCCCAGTGCATCGTGAACGACGACGTCACGAGGATCGCCGTGTTCACGCCGGCGACGAACTTCGGGAGCTCGAACGGCGCCGGCGGCCAGGGGATCCCGTTCACGACTCGGACGAAGAAGTACGCCGTGAAGAACGAGCCGAAGAGCATGATCTCCGAGGCGATGAAGAGCAGCATCCCGAGCGTGGCCGCGTTCACACGCGAGCTCTGGTTCGCGATCGGCGGCCCGTGGTGCGCTTCGGCGTGAACGGCCACTAGGCCGGCACCTCGCTCGTCGCCATGACGTGCTCGACCGGAACGCCCTCGCCGCGCAGGCGTTCCACGAGGTCGCGGCGGAGCCACCCGGACTTCTCGGGCCCGAACGTCGAGACGATGATCTCGTCGACGCGCTCCTCACGCATCGCCTCCTGCACCGCGGTGAACGGATCGGGATGGGCAACCTGGCCGTGTGCGTCGATGCCCTCGCCGCGCAGCTCGGCGACCGCACGTCGCAGCCGCCGCTCCGCGTCCGGATGCGTTCCCTCGGACGGATCGCTCTGCGGCGAGATGAGCAGGAAGCTGGCGTCGCCACGCTCGGCGCGCTCACGAACCTTGTCGAGCAGTTGCTTTCCCAGCACCGTCTCGTTCGCGATCACCAGCACGTTCTGCTGGCCCTTCTCCGCGGTGACGTCCACGACGACGTGCTCGACCGGCCGCTCGCCGGCGGCGTCACGGATTCGGTCGACGACGTGCCTGCGCAGCCAGCCCGACTTCTGCTGCGGGTGGGTGGCGACGACGATCGCGTCGACGTGCGGCTCGAGCTGGGCGAGCGCGTCGCGCACGGCGGTGACGGGGTCCGTCTCCACGACGAGACCGTGCGCCGGGATGCCTTCATCGCGAAGGACCGCCAGCGTGCGGTCGAGCCGCCGGCCCGCGGCCGCGCGGCGGGTGTCCTGGTAGACGACATAGCCGCGCTCCGGTTGGTTGACCGGCGCGATGACCGTCACGCGGAGCTCGCCGTCGCGGTGCCGCTCGACGGCTTCGATCAGCTTCCGGCCCGTGACGGTCTCGTTGGCGACGACGAGCAGATGCATCAGTGCACCTTCACCTCCTCGGCCTTGCGGTCACCGTTGAGGACCGCGTGCCGTGCGCCCGGCACGCCGTACTCGTACGGGTTGCCGACGACCTGCGGGATCTCGTCGAAGTTGAACACCGGCGGCGGCGAGGTGACCTGCCACTCGAGCGTGAGGGCGCGCCACGGGTTGCCGGGCGCCGGCTCGCCGCGCCGCATGCTGTCGATCATGTTGTAGAGGAACACGAGCGTCGAGGCTCCGAGGAAGAACGACGCCACGGAGATGAACATGTTCCAGTGCGCGAACTGCGGAGCGTAGTCCGAGACGCGGCGCGGCATGCCCTCCGTCCCGATCAGGTGCATCGGGAAGAACGTCGCGTTGAAGCCGATGAAGGTCAGCCAGAAATGCAGCCTCCCGAGCCGCTCGTCGTACATCTTTCCGGTCATCTTCGGGAACCAGTAGTAGATCCCGGCGAAGATCGTGAACAGCGAGCCGCCGAACAGCACGTAGTGGATGTGGGCGACGACGAAGTACGTGTCGCTGACGTGGATGTCGATCGGCACCGCGCCGAGGTAGATGCCGGAGAGGCCGCCGATCACGAACATCGACACGAAGCCGGCGGCCCAGAGCATCGGCGTGTTGAAGTGGATCCTCCCCTCCCACATCGTCGCCAGCCAGGAGAAGACCTTGATCCCGGTCGGCACCGCGATCAGGAGCGTCGTAATCATCATCGGGACGCGCAGCCAGGGTGCCATCCCCGATACGAACATGTGGTGCGCCCAGACCGAGAAGCCGAGCACGAGGATCGCCATCAGCGACAACGCCATCAGGCGGTAGCCGAAGATCGGCTTGCGCGAGAACGTCGAGATGACCTCGGACGCGATGCCGAAGCCGGGCAGCATCATGATGTACACGGCCGGGTGCGAGTAGAACCAGAAGATGTGCTGGTACCCAAGCGTGTAACCGCCGCCCGCGGGCTCGAAGAAGTCCGTGTGCAGCACCCGGTCGAACATGACGAAGAACTGCGACCCGGCGATGAACGGCGTTGCGATCACGACGAGCAGTGACGTCGTGAAGTTCGCCCAGACGAGGAGAGGCATGCGCCAGAACGTCATCCCCGGCGCCCGCATGGTG
>DATIDT010000035.1:0-15867 GCA_035456125.1 Gaiellaceae bacterium | reverse complement strand
GGCGGGCGACGTGCGCGTGGTCTACCTCACGCATTCCGAGACGTCCACCGGCGTCGTCTGCGACGTGCAGGCGCTTGCGGCTGTTGCCAAGGACGCGGGCGCGCTGGTCGTCGTCGACGCCGTCTCCAGTCTGGGCGCGGTGCCGCTCGAGACCGACGCCTGGGAGCTCGACGTCGTCGTCTCCGGCTCCCAGAAGGCGCTGATGACGCCGCCGGGCGTCGCGTTCGTCTCGGTCTCGCAGGGCGCGCTCGACGCGGCCGCGCGTGCGACATCACCGCGCTACGTCCTCGATTGGGAGCGCACGCGCAAGGCACAGGCGAAGCTCGACGCGCCGTTCACGCCGCCGGTGTCGTTGGTGCGCGCGCTCGACGTCGCGCTCGGGCTGCTGCTCGAGGAGGGTCTCGAGGCGGCGTTCGACCGGCACGCCAGGCTCGGCCGGGCTTGCCGCGAGGGCGCGAAGGCGATGGGGCTCGAGCTCTTCTCGCCGGACGAGGAGCGCTCAGCCGTCGTGACGGCGATCCGCGCACCCGAGGGTGTCGACGCCACCGAGATCGTCTCGGTGCTCCGGGACCGCTTCGGGATCACGATCGCGAACGGCCAGGGCGAGCTGAAGGGCAAGATCTTTCGGATCGGCCACATCGGGTTCTTCGACGTCTTCGACATCACGACCGCCCTCGCCGCCGTCGAGCTCGCGCTCGTCGACGCCGGCGCGGAGGTCGAGCGAGGCGTCGCGGTGACGCGCGCGCTCGAGGCCTGGTCCGAGCACTCGCGCGTTTGACCGCCGTTCTCGTTCGCGAGGAGATCGCGGAGGCCGGAATCCGCCTGCTGCGCGACCGCGGTTTCGACGTCGACGTCGACGGCGAGTCCGACCTCGCGGAGACGATCGGGCGCTACGACGCGATCGTCGTCCGCTCGGCGACGAAGCTGACGGCAGACCTGATCGAGCGAGGGGAGCGCCTGAAGGTGATCGGACGCGCCGGCGTGGGCATCGACAACGTCGACGTCGACGCCGCGACTCGCCGCGGCATCGTCGTGGCGAACGCCCCGGAGTCGACTGTCGTCTCCGCCGCGGAGCACACGGTCGGCCTGCTCACGGCGCTCGCGCGCAACATTCCGCAGGCGCACGCCGCGCTGAAGCAAGGGCGCTGGGACCGCAAGAAGTACGGCGGCATCGAGCTCGCCGACAAGACGCTCGGCGTGCTCGGCTTCGGCCGGATCGGCCAGCAGGTCGCTCGCCGCGCGGCCGGGCTCGGCATGCGCGTCGTCGCCTACGACCCGTTCGTCGCGCCGGAGCGCTTCCGCGAGCTCGGCGTCGAGCGGGTCGAGAGTGTCGACGCCGTCTACGCCGTCGCCGAGTTCCTGACGTTGCACCTGCCGCTGACGGACGAGACGCGGCGCAGCGTCGACGCGGATGCGTTCGCGAAGATGCGGGACGGCGTGCGGCTCGTGAACGCGGCGCGCGGCGAGCTCGTCGACGAGGATGCGCTGCTCGACGCGCTCGTTGCGGGCAAGGTCGCAGGCGCCGCGCTCGACGTCTTCTCGGCGGAGCCGTACTCCGGGCCGCTGCTCGAGCACGACAACGTCGTCGTCACGCCCCACTTGGCCGCGTCGACCGAGGAGGCGCAGGACCGCGCCGGCGTGATCATCGCCGAGCAGGTCGCGGCGGCGCTCGGCGGCGGGCTCGTCACGAACGCCGTCAACATTCCGGTGATCGGCGCGGAGGACCTGGAGGTGCTCGGCGCGTACATCCCGCTCGCGGCGAAGCTCGGCCGGCTGGCGCTGGAGCTCGCAGAGGGACGCGTGGAGGAGCTGCGGCTGACCTATTTCGGCTCGCTCGCGCAGTACGACACGCGCCTGCTGACCGTGGCGGCGCTCAACGGTGCGTTTCAGGGCCGCTCGGATCAGCCGGTGAACTACGTCAACGCGCCGGTGATCGCGGCCGAGCGTGGAGTCGAGGTGCGGGAGGAGCGGCGGCGCGCCTCACGGGACTTCACGAACCTCGTGCGCGTCGAGGCGGTCTCGTCGGGCCGTGCGTTTCGCGTCGCGGGGACGACGATCGGCAAGGACGACCGGCTGTGGCTCGTCAACGCGCTCGGCTTCGAGCTCGAAATGGAGCTCGCGCCGTTGCTCGTCTTCTTCCGCTACGACGACGTCCCCGGCGTGATCGGCCGCGTCGGCACGCTGTTCGGCGACGCGGGCGTGAACATCGCGAACATGACGGTGTCCCGCACGCGGCGCGGCGGCCAGGCACTGATGGCGCTCTCGATCGACACGCCCGCGCCGCCCGAGCTCGTCGACCGCCTCCACGGCGAGTTCGAGGACGCCCGCTTCATCTCTCTGCGGTGATGTGGCCCGAGCCGGTGGAGCGGATCGCGCAGTTCCTGCGCCGCTCCGAAGCCCACGGCAGGCTGGAGGAGCTCCCGGACGGCGTCGACTCGCCGCCGGGCCCCGGCGTGCGGGCGGAGGCGTTCGATTGCTTCGGAGACGCGATCGTCGCGCTCGTTCCGGACGACGCCGACATCGACCGGGGCCGGCTCGCGCGCCGGGCCGGCTGTGGCGAGCTCCGGCCGGCGGCCGTCCGTCCCTTTCCGTTCCAGGGCGCTCAGGTGCTCGTCGACCGGTCGCTGCTCGCCTCGCAGACCGTGTGGCTCGAGGCGGGATCGCCTCGACACTTTCTGGGGCTCCACCCGCGGCAGCTCATGCGATTGACGCACGCGGAGACCGCCACCTTCCTCGTCGGCGACTGACGCGCGAGATCATGCGACAGTGGTGACGGTGCGCACAGCGTTCCTCGTGCTCGTCGCGGTCGGCGCGCTGAGCGCGGCGGCGGTTGCGCGTGCGGCGCTTGACGACGAGAAAGCCCTCGCCCATCGATATGCACCGGTCATCCGGCTGGTCGCACAGGAGAAGGAATGCGGGCCGGGCGAGCCCTACCAGCCGATGGACGTCAATTCCCTCTTCGGCGAGCCGACGGTCGCGCTGAAGGGCCCGTGGAGCGGCAGCAATCTCGTCAAGATCGGGCCGACGGCGAAGGACCTCTCGGAAGGTCTCTACCAGTACCACCTCGACTTTCCCGGCAACGCGCTTCAGCCCGGGTGCGATTACGAGCGCTGGGCGCGCCGTGTGATGGAGGGCCACGAGCCAACGGTGTACGCCCACGTCGCGACCGATCGGCTGCATCCGGGGAAACTCGCACTGCAGTACTGGCTCTTCTACGCGTACAACGACTGGAACAACCTGCACGAGGGCGACTGGGAGATGATCCAGCTCGACTTCGACGCGGCGGATGCGCCGGCCGCGCTGGCGAGCACGCCGACGCGCGTGGGCTACAGCCAGCACGAAGGCGCCGAGCGCGCGACGTGGGGCTCGTCGAAGCTCGAGCTCGTCGACGGCACCCACCCGGTCGTTTATCCGGCCGCCGGCTCTCATGCGAACTTCTTCGAGGAGGGGCTCTTTCTCGGCAGCTCCGCAAGTCAAGGAGTCGGCTGCGACAACACCACCGGGCCGCACTACGACGTGCTGCCCGTCGTGGCGACCATCCCGAGCGATCCGGCACTCGCCCGCGAGCAGTTTCCGTGGATCGGCTTCGAGGGGCGTTGGGGCGAGCTGCAACCGTCGTTCTTCAACGGGCCGACGGGGCCGAACCTGAAGACGCAATGGACGGAGCCCATCCAGTGGTCGGAGGGCTGGCGCGACAGGAGCTTCACGGTCCCGACCGCCAGCCTGTTCGGCACGACGGCAACGGACTTCTTCTGTCGCGTGATCGGCAGCGGCTCGTCGGCGCTCGTCCGGCTCGTGCACCGTCCGCTCGAGTTCACGCTGGTCGTCGGCGCGCTCGTGCTGCTCCTGATCTACGCGCTCTCGCGCACGTCCTGGCGTCCGGCGACGCCGCTCCGTCTCGCGCATCGGCGCGCCTGGGGCCAGACGCTCGCGGCCGCGGCGCGCATGTACGGCCGGGAGCTGCGCCTCGTCGTCGGGATCGGGCTCCTGTTCATCCCCGTGGCGCTGCTCGTTGCGCTGCTGCAGACCTTGTTGCTGCGCGGAACGAGTGTCGTCGGAGTGGAGAGCGGCTCCGGGGGCAGGGGCTTCCTCGCCTTTGTCGCGATCGCGATCGGGACGGCGCTGACGCTGCTCGGCCTCGGCCTGGTGCAAGCGGCGACGGCCCGTGCGCTCGTCGAGGTCGACAGCGGGCGGCCGATCGGGCCGCTGCACGCCTACTGGCTCGCACGAGACAGCATTCGGCCGTTGCTCGGCGCGCTCGTCTTCGCTGCGCTCGTGGTCTCGTTCCTTGCCGGGTCGATCTACCTGCTGCCGATCGCGGTGTGGCTGGCCGGCCAATGGGCGCTGATCGCCCCGAGCATCGAGCTCGAGCACCTTTCGGCTGTGAGCGGGCTGCGGCGGAGCTGGCGACTCGTGCGAGGCAAGTGGTTCAAGGCGACGTCGCTCATCGTCGTCGGCGGCGCGCTCGCGTTCGTCATCGGCCCGATCGTCGGGGTTGCGCTCATCCTGACGACCGGCGCGCCCTTCTGGCTCGTCAACCTCGTCGCGGGTGTCGTGTACGCGCTGACCATGCCGCTCGTCGCGATCACGACCGCCTACGTCTACTTCGACCGCAGGGTCGCCTACGAGCTCGGCGGCGACGTCGGCAGGGCCGAGCTTCCGGCCGAGATCGAGGTCGCGCTCTGATGGGCTGGGTGGAACGAGCGCGCGGCGCGCACGGGCGCGTCGATGCGGCCCGCTCTCGTCACGCGTCGCTCGACTTCGGGTTCACCGTCGTCGAACGTGACTCGCACATCGGCGGCGCGCTGCTCGCGGGCGCGCTTGCGTACCGCCTCTTCGTCCTGCTGCTGCCGCTGGCGCTCCTGCTCGTCTCCGGGCTCGGGCTGTATGCCGACGCGGCCGACAAGACTCCCGCCGAGGTCGTCCACGACGCCGGGATCAACGGCCTGATCGCCAACGAGGTCGCGTCCTCGGCTTCCGGCCGCGCGCGGGGGCTCGTGTTCGTCCTGATGATTCCCGCCGTGCTCTACGCGACGGCGGCGCTCTACCGCGCCCTCGCGAAGGTGCACGCCCTCGTGTGGGAGGGCTCTGCTCGCGGCGTTCGCCTCGCGCCGCGAGGGGTCGCCACTCTGTTGTGTGCGATCGCGGTTCAGCTCGTCGCGGTCGAGACAGTCGGCTGGATCCGGCGAAACGACCGCTTCGCCGGCATAGCGGTGCTCGTCGTGTACCTGGTGCTCGTCGGCGGTGCGTGGCTCGCCGTCTCGATGCAGCTTCCGCACCGCGGCGTCCACTGGAGGGCGCTTCTGCCCGGCTCCGCGGTCTTCGGGGTCGGCTTGCTGTTCGTCAACGTGTTCAACGTGTACGTGACCACGCGTCTGGTCGAAGGCCGCGCCGACACCTATGGAGCGCTCGGCATTGCGGCGGCGTTGCTGTTCTCGCTCGTCCTCGCCGGCCGGGTCATGATCGTCTCTGCCGAGCTGAACGCGCTCCTCCACGAACGCCGAGAGTGACTGCCGCCGCCCCAGCGCTGGAGTCAATGAAGCTCGAAGACGTCCTCGAGCACATCAACGTGCCGAGTTATCTGCTCGAGCGGAACGGCATGGTGCGCTGGGTCAACGAGGCGGCCCGCCGCATCGTCGGCGACGTGGTCGGCCGCCAGTTCACGTCGGTCGTCGCGCCGGAGGACACGCGCCGTGCCCGGGAGCTGTTCGCGCGGAAGGTCCTCGGCGGGACGACGACAACCGATGCCGGGGTGGTGATCGTCGACCGCGACGGCCGCCGCGTCGGCGTCGAGATCACATCCGTGCCCGTGTTCGACGGAGAGCACGTCGTCGGTGTGTTCGGGCAGGTGTCGGACCTGGTCGAAGAGCCCCATGCGCATCCGGAGCTCGAGCTCACCCCACGCCAGGCCGAGGTGCTCGAGCTGCTGGAACGCGGGCGGTCGACGAAGCAGATCGCGAGCGAGCTGCATCTCAGCACCGAGACCGTTCGAAACCACGTTCGCAACATCTTGCGCGCCGTCGGGGCGCACTCGCGCCTCGAGGCGGTTGCGATCGCGCACGGCGCCTACTGAAGCTGGCGCTTCGGGGGATTTTAAGAGCCGACCCCGCGGGTAGAATTCGACTTCCGGCCCAGCCCCTCCGCAAAGGAGTCGTCATGCAGGAACTCGACAAGATCTGGATGAACGGTGAGCTCGTCGACTGGGCCGATGCCAAGGTGCATGTCGGCGCGCACGGACTGCACTACGGATCCGGGGTCTTCGAAGGGATTCGCGCGTACGAGACGCCGAAGGGCAGCGCCGTCTTCCGGTTGAGCGACCACCTGCGGCGGCTCCACAACTCCGCTCGCCTGCTCGACATGCAGCTCGGCTACACGACCGAGGAGCTCCGCTCGGCCTGCATGGAGCTGATCGGTGCGAACGGCGTCGCGGAGTGCTACCTGCGGCCGATCGCGTTCTACGGCTACGGCGAGCTCGGCGTCGCCGCGACGAGCAACCCCGTCGACGTCGTGATCATGAGCTGGCCGTGGGGGACCTACCTCGGTGCGGAGGGAATGGAGAAGGGCATCCGCGCGAAGATCTCGTCCTGGACGCGCGTCGGGCCGAACGTCATCCCGCACGTCGCGAAGGCGACCGGCATCTACCTCAACTCGATGCTCGCCGTGATGGAGGCAAACCGCGCCGGCTACGACGAGGCGATCCTGCTCACGGACGACGGCTTCATCGCCGACGGCTCCGGCGAGAACGTGTTTCTCGTCAAGGACGGGACGATCTACACGCCGGACCTCTCGGCGTCGATCCTGCCCGGCATCACGCGCGACACGATCATCCAGATCGCGCAGGATCTCGGCTACACGGTCGTCGAGAAGCAGCTGATCCGCACGGATCTCTACCTCGCCGACGAGGTGTTCATGACGGGGACGGCCGCGGAGGTGACGCCGTTGCGCGAGGTCGACGACCAGCTGATCGGGCCGCCCGGCCCGGTCACGCATGCGATCCAGAGCGCGTATCTCGACACGGTGCGCGGCCACAGCGAGCGCTGGTCGCACTGGCTCGAGTACGCGACGACTGAGCCGGTTCGCGCGCAGGCGTGACCGAGGCGACGCGCGAGATCCCGCTCGCGCGCCCGTGGCTCGACGAGCGTGAGGAGGAGCTCGTCCTCGAAGTGCTGCGCTCCGGGCGCCTGTCGCTCGGTCCTTGGATCGAGCGCTTCGAGCGCGAGCTGGCGGAGCGCGTCGGCGCGCCGCACGCCGCGGCGGTGTCGAGCGGCACGGCCGGCCTGCATCTCCTGTGCCGGATCGCCGGTCTCGGGCCCGGTGACGAGGTGGTCACGTCGCCGCTCTCGTTCGTGGCGTCGGCGAACTGCTTCCTGCTCGAGGGCGCGACACCCGTGTTCGCCGACGTCGACCCGGTCACGCTGAACCTCGATCCCGCGGCGGTGGAGGCGGCGATCACCGAGCGCACGCGCGCGATCGTCGCCGTCGACATGTTCGGCTTTCCGTGCGACCTCGATCCGCTGCGAGCGCTCGCCGAGCAGCACGGGCTGACCCTGATCGAGGACGCGTGCGAGTCGCTCGGCGCTGAGTACCGCGGAGCGCCGCTCGGCTCGCACGGGCCGGCTGCGGCCTTCGCCTTCTACCCGAACAAGCAGATGGCCACCGGTGAGGGCGGGGTCGTGACGACGCACTCGGAAGAGGAGTGGCGCCTTCTCTGCAGCCTCCGCAACCAGGGGCGCTCGTACGACGGCGGCGGCTGGTTCCACCACGTCCGGCTCGGCCTGAACTACCGCTGGACCGACGTGCAGGCCGCGATCGGGCTCGCGCAGCTGGAGAAGCTCGGCCGCATCCTCGAGTTGCGGGCCGACGCCGCGGCTCGCTACGGCGAGCTGCTCGCGGACGTGGACGGGGTCGAGCCTCCGGCCCCGGACGACGCCGAGCGTCGCCGTTCGTGGTTCGTGTATGTCGTGAAGCTCGCTGCGGCGCTCGATCGCGACGCGGTCATGGACGCCCTCCGCGCTGAAGGCGTCGCGACAGCCGAGTACGTCCCGTGCATCCACCTGCAGCCGTACATGCGCGAGCGGTTCGGCTTCGCCGAAGGCTTGTGCCCGGTCGCGGAGGAGACTGCGCGCCGGACGATGGCGCTGCCGTTCTTCACGCAGATCGACCCAATCGACCAGGAGCGCGTCGTCGAGGTCCTCAGCTCGGCCGTCTCCTGATGCGTGTCGTCGCACGCGACGAGCTGCAGGCGTTCACGACGAAGGACGGCTCGGAGATCCGGGAGTTCCATCACACGGCCGCGCAGAGCCTTGCCGAGGCATCGCTCGCACCCGGCCAGTCGACCCAACGGCACTATCACCGGGCCAGCGAGGAGATCTACGTGGTGCTCGAAGGCGAGGGCGAGCTGGAGATCGCCGGCGAGCGGCGGCGTGTCGGCGCGGGCGACGCGGCGCTCATCCCGGCCGGCGACTGGCACGAGATCTCTGCCACGTCGCCCCTGCGCTTTCTGTGTTGCTGCGCGCCCCCGTACAGCCACGACGACACGTTCTTCGAGTAGAGCGCGCGCGGAGATAATCAACCGAAGTGGCTGGCCCGACGCGCATGGTCTTCCTCGGCTTCGGCAAGTACGCACGGGCGGACCGGATCTACGCGCTCGAGCCGCTCGCCGAGGGCGAGCGAGGGCATGGACGGCGCACGCGCGTCTGGATCGAAGGAATCCCGGAACCGATCGTCGCGTCGCGGACCGAGCGCACGATCCTGCATGACATGGGTCACGACACCTCGACGAGCTCGGCGCTCGTCGACGACGCGCTCGACCTGGCCGAGCGCCTCGTCGAGCAGACGCAGGCCGGCCGCGTCGACCTCGGTGACCTCGGTCGGCGGGCGCGGCGCCTGCTCGAGGCGAGCGCCCGGCCACCGGAAGAGAACAAGCTCTTTTGACAGACGAGGCCGCGGTCGCCGCGGAGCGTCGCGGCTTCCTCGCGCGCTTCGCGCTCGACCTGACGCCGCTGAGGCGCTACCCGGCCTTCCGCCGGCTCTGGTTCGGCCAGGGCGTCTCCTTCATCGGTACGGAGGTCGCCGAGGTCGCGCTCGCGTACCAGATGTACCAGCTGACCGGCTCGAAGCTGGCGGTCGGGCTGATCTCGCTCACGCACCTGGTCCCACTCCTCACGCTCACGGTCATCGGCGGCGCGATCGCCGACGCCGTCGACCGCAGCCGGCTCATGCTCGTGCAGCAGATCGGCATGGTCTGCGGCAGCCTGGGCCTCGCGGCCAACGCCGCCCTGCACGATCCGCACGTCTGGGCGCTGTACGCATCGCAGCTCGTGATCTCGGCGTCGTTCAGCATCGGCGTCGGCGCGCAGCGCTCGATGACGCCGCAACTCGTGGACGAGTCGAACTTCCTCGCGGCGTCGGCGCTGAACAGCGTCACGTCGCAGTTCGGGGCGGTCGGCGGGCCGGCAATCGCAGGGGTGCTGCTGAAGTTCGTCGAGCTGAAGTGGATCTACCTCGCGGACTCGATCTCCTACGTCGCCGCGTTGATTGCGGTTGCCCTGCTGCCACGGCTCCTAGCGCGTGCGGACGCCGACCGCCCGAGCTGGGAATCGATCAAGGCCGGTTTCCGGTACGTGCGGCACCAGCAGGTGATCCTCGGCTTCTTCCTCGTCGACACGACGGCGATGATCTTCGGGATGCCGTCCGCGCTGTTCGCGCCGGTCGCGAGCGACCGCTTCGGCGATCCGGCCCTCGTCGGCTATCTGTACATGGCGCCTGCTGCGGGTGCGCTGCTCGTGTCGCTGCTGTCGGGCCCGTTGCGCCATGTCCGGCGCCAGGGGATCGGCGTCATCATGGCGGCATCCCTCTGGGGAGTCGCGATCGCGGCCTTCGGGTTCGCACATCAGCTCTGGCTTGCGCTGCTGCTGCTCGGCCTCGCGGGCTTCGGCGATCAGATCAGCGCCATCCTGCGGTCGGTCATGCTCTATCGGATCTCGCCCACCGAGATGCTCGGGCGCGTCTCGGGAATCGAGTTCATGCAGGTCGCAGCCGCGCCCTCGATCGGCAACCTCGAAGCCGGCGCGCTTGCGAACGCGACGAACGTGACGGTGGCGATCGCCTCCGGCGGCATCCTCTGCGTCGCCGCGTGCGGTGTGCTCGCGTTCCTCTTCCCGGCCCTCGCCCGCTACGACGCGAGCAAGCCGCTTGCTGAGACGTAGCTTCTTCGCGCGCAGCGTGCACGAGGTCGCACCCGACCTCATCGGCGTGACGCTCCTGGTGGACGGCGTCGGCGGCCGGATCGTCGAGGTCGAGGCCTACGACCAGGAAGATCCTGCGAGCCACGCCTACCGCGGCCGCACCTCTCGCAACGCCTCGATGTTCGGTCCGCCGGGACACGCCTACGTGTACCGCTCGTACGGCATTCACTGGTGCCTGAACCTCGTGTGCGATGTCGCCGGCGTGCCAGAGGCGGCCCTGATCCGCGCGCTCGAGCCGACTGCCGGCATCGCCGAGATGCAGCAGCGTCGCGGCGCGGACGATCTTCGCGCGCTCTGCTCAGGACCCGGCAAGCTCTGCCAGGCGCTGGGGATCGCGCGCGAGCACGACGGTCTCCCGCTCGACCGTGCGCCGTTCAGGCTCGCCGAGCGGGGGGAGATCCCGGAGATCGCCACCGCCCCGCGCGTCGGGATCACGCGCGCGACGGAGCTCAGCTGGCGCTACCTCGAGGCGAGCAGCCCCTACGTCAGCCGTGGCCGACGATCAGCTTGACCGACATCCGCGGCGCCGCCGCGACGCCGGAAGCCGGCATCTGCGCGAGCACTTCTCCGGCACGTCCGTCGGCAAACCGCGCGATCCCCGGCACGAGCCCGCGCGCGCGTAAGCGCCCCCGCGCCTGCGGGAGCGACAGCCCGACGACGTGCGGCACGACGCCGTGCAGCGGCTTGGCCAGGACGAGCGTGACCGTGTCCCACGACGACGCGCGGCCGCGCCGCGGGAACTGGTCGAGCACCAGGTCGACCCGCTGCTTCGGCAGCGCCGGCTTGTAGACGAGGTTCGCCGTCAGCGGCTGCCCCGCGAGGCGCAGCTTTGCCCGGGCGAGCGTCATCCCGACCACGCGCGGGATCTCGACCTCGTTCTTCTTGCAGTCCGCCGTGCGCGACGGCCCGCGCCCTGAGAAGTACGAGACGAGTGACGTATCCCGGCACAGGCCGTTGTCGAGCTGCAGGCGTCCGTCGCGCCAGACGACACGCTTCGTCGTCGCGTAGTCGTAGGTGTAGCTCGGGAAGGATTCCGGCGCCGTCCCGGCGAGCGCGAGCTGGGTGAAAGCGCGCCAGATCTCGGCCGGAAACGTCCCGCCGGCGACGGGGAGCCCGTGGTAGTCCGTTAGCATCGGCTTGAGCTTGTTCGGATAGCCGACCCACACGGCCGTCGCGAGCTGCGGCGTGTACCCGACGAACCACGCGTCGCCGTAGTTCTCCGTCGTGCCGGTCTTGCCGGCCGCGATGCGATCGGGCAGCGCTGCAGCCTTGCCGGTGCCCGAGCGGATCACGCCCTCGAGAATGCTCGTCAGCAGCGCGTCCTGGTTCCGGCTCAGCGCAGCTCGGTACACGGGCCGGTTGTCGTCGACCAGCCGGCCGGTCGCGTTACCGACTCGTGCGATCGCGCGGGGCCGGTCGCCGAACGCCGAGCCGTCGACACGCAGCCCGCCGTCGGCGAACGTCGAGTACGCGCGTGCCATCTCGAGCGGGCTGACGGCGTCCGCCCCGAGGCCGATCGCAAAATAAGGATTGAGGTGCCTCGTGATCCCAACCTGGCGCGCGGTCTTCGCGACGTTCGCCGGCCCGACGAGCCTCGTCAGCTGCGCGAAGATGCTGTTGTCGGAGACGGCGGTCGCCGTGACGAGGTCGCCCGAGCCGATGTAGTCGCCCTCGTAGTTGTGCACGGGCCAGTACTTGTCGCCGATGAAGATGCTCACGGGCCTCGACGGGAACGTCGTCGACGGGGAGATGCCCTGCTTCAGCGCAGTCGCGAGCACGAACGGCTTGAATGACGAGCCGGGCTGGCGCTCGCCCTGTACGGCAAGGTTGAACTGGCTCTGGCGGAAGTTGTCGCCGCCGTACATGGCGAGGATCTCGCCCGTCCGCGGCCGCACTGCGACGAGCGCTGCCGACGGGCCGTTCGGCTCCTTGAGCACGCTCTGGATCGCATGCCGCGCGAGCTTCTGCAGCCGCAGGTCGATCGTCGTCTGCACGTTGAGGCCGCCGCCGAACACGCGCCGCGTCCCGTACTTCTCGATCAGCTGCTGTTTGACGTAGTTGACGAAGTACGGCGCCGGCCCCTCGATGCCGGGGAGCCGCACGTCCTGCGCGCGCGGGAGCGGCGCCCGCGCGGCGAGTGCCAGGTCGCCCGGCGTGATGTCGCCCTGGGACAGCATCGCCTGCAGCACCTCGAGCCGGCGGCCGCGTGCCGCCTTCGGGTTCGTGACGGGGTCGTAGCGGCTCGGGTCGGCTGGTATCCCGGCCAGTAACGCGGCCTGTGGCAGCGTCAGACGCTCCGCCGTGGTGTTGAAGTACGTCTGGGCCGCCCGCTGGATCCCGTACGCGCCGTTCCCGAAATAGATCGTGTTCAGGTAGGCGGTCAGGATCCGCAGCTTCGGCCAGTGCTGCTCGAGCTGCCACGCGAGCGCTGCCTCCTTGAGCTTGCGGCTGATCGTGCGAGCCGTCGTGACGCACGAGTTCTTGACGAACTGCTGCGTGATCGTCGAGCCGCCCTGCACGACGCCGGTGTGCGCGACGTCCGCCCAGACCGCACGCGCGATGCCGCGGAGGTCGACGCCGTTGTGCTCGTAGAACCGCTTGTCCTCGATCGCGACGATCGCCTGCTGCATGATCGGCGAGATCTGGTCGGTGTCGACCAGTATCCGGCTCTGCGACCCGCGCAGCGTCGCCAGGATCGTGTGGTTGTCGTTCGCGTAGATGTGGCCGTCGACCTCGTGCGGCACCCGCCGCGGGTCGCAGTTGGGCACCTGGCTGGCGACGGCTGTGATCAGCCCGAAGCTGAACGAGGCGAGGCCGAGGACGAAGAGGATGACTACGAGCGCCAGAAGGCGGAGCTTGCGAATCCGACGGCGGCGCAAGCGGGAGATTTTAGCTCTGGACGCTCAGGAACGGCTTCTGCGTTGGTGCGTCCACGCCGCCCGAGCGCTCGACGGTGACGAGGACGCTCGCCCCCGGCCGCACGATTCCCTCGAGCGGCACCGTGACGACCGGTCCGCCGCCGAAGGTGCCGGCACGCCGTGGCATCCCGCCGGCGGTGATCCACGCCTCGTAGGTCTCCCCGCCGGCCGGTTGCCTCAGGTCGTTCACGACGAGCGCGGCATCGCCGCTTCTCGTCACGACGAGAACGCCACGTTCGAAGGAGACCGTCCGAGAGCCCGGCGCGGCCAAGATCGCCGCAACCCTCTGTTCACGAGCGAGCTCGTTCGTCCGCCGGTCGAGCTTGTTCGACAGCGTCGCGGCCCAGATCCCGAGGCCCACGGCGATGCATGCGGCAACGGCCGCTGCCGCTGCGAGCGGCGCCACCCAACGCGGCCGCAGCGGTGCGACGTTCGGGCGTTCGCGCCGAGCCCGCTGCAGGATGCGAGCGCGCAGCTCCGGTGGCGGCGCCGGGCCTTCGGTCGCGTACGCCAGTGCGCCGGCCGCCTCGGAGAACGAGGCGAGCTCGGTGCGGCAGCGCTCGCAATGCGCGAGATGCGCCTCGTACTCCCGCGCCTCCGCCGGGTCGAGCGCATCGAGCGCGTACGCAGCCGTCAGGTCGTGAAGGTCGGCTTCCATGTGCTTTCTCCGTTGGGCTCCGCGAGCAGCTCGCGCAAGCGCGCAAGCCCTGCGAACATCCTGCTCTTGATCGTACCGACGGGCTGCCCGAGCCTCTCCGCGAGCTCCGACTGCGTGAAGCCGCCGTAGTACGCGAGCTCGAGCGCCTCTCGCTGCTGATCCGGGAGCCGTCGTAACGCGGCCTGCACGCGCTCACGCTGGAACCTGAGCCACGCGTCCTGCTCGGCGGAGCCCTGCGGCACGGGCTCGGCAATCTCGGGCAGCGGGTCCGCGCGCCGGCTCTCCTCGCGCCGCACCAGATCGACGGCGCGGCGGTGCACGAGCGTCAGCAACCACGCCGCGGCCTTCGCACGCTCGGGCATGAAGCGGTCGGCGTTGCGCCACGCTGCGAGGAAGCCCTCCTGCACGGCGTCCTCCGCGAGCTTCTCGTCGCGCAGCACGCGCAGAGCGAGCCCATAGGCGACCCGGCCGAAGCGGTCGTACAGCTCCGCGAGCGCTTCCTGGTCGGAGCGCGCAACGAGCGCGACCACCGCTTCGTCCGAGAGGTGTGCGAACGAGCGGGGCATCGCCGGATATTCGCGCATCGGTCCGAACCGGTTCGTTCGCCGCTGCGAATCAGCGCCGACATGCAGGTCACGACAGCTGAAAGGAGCGACAGGACGATGCGAAAGCTCGCATTCGTTCTCCTGGCGGCCGCAGCCTCGGCAGCGCTGATTGCGCTCGTATTGCGGGGCGGGAGTCCCTCGGCGGCCCAGGCATCCAGCCACCGGGAGGCGCCGTTGATCTCGGAGGACCCGTCGGCGGACAACACGGATACGTACGCGTTCCGCAGCCCGGACCGGCCGGGCACGGTCACGATCATCGCCAACTACATCCCCGGCGAGGATCCCGCGGCCGGTCCGAACTGGTACTCGTTCTCGCCGTCGGCGCGCTACGTTGTCTATGCCGACAAGAACGGCGACGGCAAGCCGGACGTCACCTGGCGGTTCCGCTTCGCGAACCGCGCACCGGTGGCGTTCCTGCAGAACACGCAGCAGGAGTACACGGTCACGCGCGTCGACGGCAACTCGTCACGCGTCGTCGGGCAGGGGCTGCTGACACCGCCCGACAACATCGGCCCGCGGACGACTCCGAACTACCACGCGCTCGCCACGGCCGGTGTGCACGACCTCAGCGACGGCTCGAAGGTCTTCGCCGGCCAGCGCGACGACGGGTTCTTCGGAGACATCGGGTCGATCTTCGACCTCGTTGCGATCCGCCAGGGCACGGGCGCGAATGGCGGCGGGAAGGACTTCTTCGCCGGCTACGCGGTGCACTCGGTCGCGTTGCAGGTTCCGTTGTCGCAGCTCGACAACGGCAGCAGTCACGTCGTCGGCATCTGGGCGGCGAGCGACCGGCTCGTCACGAAGGTGACGCTCGCGAAGTGGCGTGGGCGGAAGTTCCTGAAGAAGGAGCCGCAGTGGAAGCAGGTCTCGCGCTTGGGGAACCCGCTGATCAACGAGGTGCTGATCCCCACGGAGCTGAAGGACAAGTGGAACGCGACCACGCCGGACAAGGACAAGCAGTTCGAGCAGTACTACTCGTCGCCGATCCTGGCGAAGCTGCTGAACCAGCTCTACCCGCAGTTCGGCCCGTTCCAGGAGACGAATCGAAGCGATCTCGTCTCGGTGCTCCTGACCGGGTTGAAGCAGCCGAACCTCAACTTCACCGGTGACACGCCGGCGGACGAGCTGCGGCTGAACCTGGCGATCGCCCCGACGGCGTCCGTCGGCCACGGGAACCGGCTCGGGGTGCTGGGTGGCGACCTCGCCGGGTGGCCCAACGGCCGGCGGCTCGAGGACGACGTCATCGACATCGCTGAGCGCGCGGTCGGCGGCGCCCTCATCGGGCACAGCCTCCCGCTCGGCGACGGCGTCGATGCGAACGACGTCCCACACACGGCGTCGTTCCCGTACCAGGCCGACCCGTTCAGCGGGTTCGACAACACGAAGGGGCAGCAGAAGCCGTGAGGCGGTGGCTGCTCGGTGGTGGGGGGGGGGGGGGG
>DATIDT010000034.1:0-17774 GCA_035456125.1 Gaiellaceae bacterium | reverse complement strand
AAAGCCCGCGCGCTTCTTGCCGCTTGGCCTTTGGCTCGAACCGTCCGCCTGCCGGTGCCCTGCGGGCATCGGCGCGCGGATCAGTTCGCCTGCGGCTAAGCCGGCTTCGCTTGGCTTAGCCTCCGGCTTTCGTCGGGCGCTTGTCGGGCGTTCTAAACGGCGCGAGCGATGCGGAGTCTCGCGAGCTCGCGGTCGCGCTCTTCCAAGATCTCCTCGAGGCGGGCGACCTTCATGCGCAGCGTCTCGGCCGTCGTCACGAGCTCGATGAAGGCGCGCTGGCGTTCGCGCAGGAGCGCCTCGACGCTCATGAGCCTGTCGTCGTCAGGCACGGCGGGCGGCGCCGGGGCCTGCGCCGGCGTGAGGTGCAGCAGCCGCGCCTCCGGCTGCGGCTGCGGTTGCGGCGCCGGCGTGTCGAGGTTCGCGACCTGCTCGGCGACGGCACGCGCGAGCTCGTGCTCGGCGTCGCGCGTAGGCGTTGGCATAGGCGGCGGCAGCGGGTCGGGAACCGGCGGCAGGCTGGCGACGCGCTCGGCCAGCTCGCGCACCATCTTGACGGGATCGGGCGCGGGCTCGGCCTTCGGCGCCGGCTCGGGGCCGGGCTCGGGAACAGCGGGTGCGTTCTGGATGTCGAGCACCTGCTCGGCAATGGCGCGCGCGAGCGCGAGCCACGACGTGTGGCCTTGCTCGATCAGGATCTCGCCCAGACGCCGCCCCGAGCGCTCCTGCTCTGCGAGCGCATCCTCGAGGTCGGTTTCGGAGATCTCCCCCTGCTCGACCAGGATCTGACCGATCGGACGCCGCCGCATGGCGTCTGTATCGGCAGTTACGCGCTCAAACTGAACGGCGGGTACTCGTCCGTGACCATCACGAACGCGTACGCGATCACGCGGGTCCACCACCGGAAGACGCCCTCGACGAAGTCGTAGAGCCCACGGGGATAGCGGCCGGTGAAGAGGATCGCGAACCAGGCGATCACGATGCAGACGAGGGCCGCGATGCTGAGGAAGAAGAGGGCGACGTAGTGCGGGATCGCAAGCAACCACTTGACCAGCGGCATCCACCGGGTCAGCTCCCGCTGAGCGTCGGGATAGGCGTAGTCGAGCCGAACCGCCTGCTCCTCGTCCGTCGACGGATAGGTGTCGTCCATGAGGGCGAGGAAGACGGCGACGCGCGCCGAGAACCGCATCAGCTGCAGGTTCCAGTCGAACCACCAGCGCGGGTACTTCTGCCGGAAGAGGATCATCAGCAGCGGCCCGAACACGAGGACGCCCCCTGCACCCCAGGCGAAGCTCCAGGTGTAGTGGCCCGCGTGGGAGCTGTACGAGCCCCCGCCGTCGACGGCGCCGATGACGATCAGGATCGGAATCGCGACGAAGATGCGGAAGAACGTCGTCACGCGGTTGAGCTCGCGGTCGGGGTACCCGACCGCGAACTGCACGGGATAGCCGGGGGTGGTGCCGGTGCCGTCCATGGGCCTACCTTCTCACGAAGGGTGCCGCTCTGGGAAGCCCGCCAGGGCGCGAGCGAGGTCGAGGGTGGAGATGACGCCGAAGGGCCGCCGCGACTGCGGCTCGACGACGAGCAGGTGCGAGACCTCGCGTTCGGCCATCAGCCCGGCGGCATGGGCGAGCGCCTGGTCGGCAGCCACCATCACGACGGGCGTCCCCGCGACCTCGCGCGCGGAGGTAGCGGCGACGTCGGCCGTCTCCGCGGCACGGAGCAGATCGAGATCCGAGACGACGCCCCAGGGCTGGCCGGACGTGACCTCCCCGTCGTGAGCCGTCACGAGGATCGCGTGCACGCGGTAGGTCGCCATCATCCGCGCAACGTCTCGCAACGGCGTGTCGACCGAGCAGGAGACGAGGCCTGGATGCATCGCGTCCCCGACTCGGAGGTCGCGAAGCGTCGGATACGACTCAGGCATCCACACCACCGTACTCCGGTGGCGGAAAACCAACCTCATCCCCGACGGGTGATGCGCCGACGCGCCGACGCGGCAGATCGTCTTCAAGACACTGCACCCGAAACAGGAGCAACCTTGAACCGTCTCCGAACGACAGTCACAGCCGCAGTTGTGGTCGCCGCCCTGGCCGGCGCTGCAGGGTGCGGCTCGAGCAGCAGCACGAGCACGACCACGAGCGAGAACGCGTCCTCGGCGCGGACGGACTGGGCGAACAGCCTCTGCGGAGCACTCGTGACGTGGCGGTCCGACGTGAAGTCGGTCGGCACTCAGCTGAAGAACGGCGACATCCGCTCGAAGTCGGCAATCGCAGGCGCTGCCGACCAGCTCGAGAACTCGACGAAGACGCTCGTCGACAGTCTCAAGAGCCTCGGAACCCCTCCCACACCTGGCGCGGAGCAGGCAAAGGCGGACATCGATCAGCTGAGTCAGCAGTTGAGCAACGGAGCGGACGAGCTCAAGACCGAGGCGTCCGGCGTCTCCGATGCTCAGGGCGTGCTCACGGCCGTCTCGTCGGCGAGCACAACGGTCTCCGCCATGGCGAAAGACGTGTCCGCGACCCTTACGAAACTCAAGTCGGTCGACGCGCAAGGCGCCTGGAAGCAGGCGTTCTCCCAGGCGTCGCAGTGCAAGACGCTTTCCGGCTCCTGAGGAGTGGTGACCGGCTGAGAGCAACCGAAAAGGAGTTCCGATGACGCTAGCGCACCCGAAGGGCCGCACGTTCACCGCCAGAGAGCTCTCCGTGCCGCCGATCTTCGAACTCGAGGACGCGCACATTCCGTGCCACGAGCTGCCGGCTGCCGGAATGCCTCCGGACGTCGCCTACCAGATCATTCACGACGAGCTGCTGCTCGACGGGAACGCGCGGATGAACGTGGCGACGTTCGTGACGACGTGGATGGAGCCGCAGGCCGAGCGGTTGATGGCCGAGTGCTTCGACAAGAACATGATCGACAAGGACGAGTACCCGCAGACGGCGGAGCTCGAGATGCGCTGCGTCAACATGCTCAGCCGGCTCTGGCATGCACCTGATGCCGCCGACGCGACCGGATGCTCGACGACGGGCTCGAGCGAGGCGGCGATGCTCGGCGGGCTGGCGCTGAAGCGCCGCTGGCGGCAGCGGCGCGCGGCCGAGGGCAAGCCGGCCGACAGGCCGAATCTCGTCATGGGCATCAACGTCCAGGTCTGCTGGGAGAAGTTCGCGAACTACTGGGACGTCGAGATGCGGCTCGTGCCGATGGAAGGCGAGCGCTTCCATCTCTCGGCAGAGGAAGCCGTGAAGCTGTGCGACGAGAACACGATCGGTGTGATCGCGATCCTCGGCTCGACGTTCGACGGGTCGTACGAGCCCGTCGCGGAGATCTGTGCGGCGCTCGACGACCTGCAGGGACGGACGGGCCTCGACATCCCGGTGCACGTCGACGGCGCCTCCGGAGCGTTCGTCGCCCCGTTCGTCGATCCGGAGCTCGAGTGGGACTTCCGGCTTCCACGCGTGGCCTCGATCAACGCGTCGGGCCACAAGTACGGGCTCGTCTATCCGGGCGTCGGCTGGATCGTCTGGCGGGACGCGGAGGCGCTGCCCGAGGAGCTGATCTTCTGGGTCAACTACCTGGGCGACAACATGCCGACGTTCGCGCTCAACTTCTCACGGCCCGGTTCTCAGGTCGTCGCGCAGTACTACAACCTGCTGCGGCTCGGCTTCGACGGCTACCGGCGCGTCCAGGCGTACGCGCGTGGCGTCGCGACGAGCCTGTCGGACCGCATCGGGTCGCTCGGCCCGTTCCGGCTGCTGACCCGGGGCGACGAGCTTCCCGTGTTCGCGTTCACGCTGAGCGACGACGTCGAGAACTTCACCGTGTTCGACGTGTCGAAGGCGCTGCGCGAGCGCGGCTGGCAGGTGCCCGCGTACACGTTCCCGGAGAACCGCACCGACCTTGCGGCACTACGCGTGGTCGTCCGCCAGGGTTTCGGACACGACATGGCGGATCTGCTCGTGGCGGACTTCGAGCGCGTGCTCCCACGGCTCCAGGCGCAACCGGTGCCGGTGCACGACGAGACCACCGCCTCCGGCTTTCGCCACTAGGCGAACGGTCACTGCAGCGAGGCCACGAGCTCTGACAGCTGCGCGTGCGCGAGGCACACGACCGTGTCGGCCGCGCCGTAGTAGATCGAGACTCGATCGGCGTCGCGGTCGACGAGCGCGGCCGAAGGAAACACGACGTTGGGGACGTCGCCGATGCGCTCGTAGTCGCGCTCAGGCGCCAGCAGATACTCGCGACCGCGCGCGATGACGTGCCACGGCTCGTCCGCGTCGAGCAAGGCGGCGCCGAGCGAGTAGACGAATCCGTTGCACGAAGTCAGAACGCCGTGGTACAGCAGCAGCCACCCCTGCTCCGTCTCGATCGGCGCCGGCCCGGCGCCGACCTTCGTCGCCTGCCACGTCAGGGGGACGGGTGCCAGCACGTGACGATGCCGTCCCCAGTGCACGAGGTCGGGGCTCTCGGAGTAGAAGATGTCGCCGAAGGGGGTGTGGCCGCCGTCGCTCGGCCTGCTGAGGAGCGCGTAGCGGCCGTTCACCGTGCGCGGGAAGAGAACGCCGTTCCGGTTGAACGGCAAGCAGGCGTTCTCGAGCCGGTGGAACGTCTCGAAGTCGTCGCTGAAAGCGACGCCGATGGTCGGGCCGTGGTAGCCGCTGCACCACGTCACGTAGTAACGGCCGTCGATCTCCGTGATGCGCGCGTCGTACGCGTGCTCGAAGCGCTGCTCGAGCTCAGCCACACGCGCGTCCGCGGGAACGAACACGATCGGCTCGCGCGCGAGCTCCCAGACGACCCCGTCACTGCTCCTGCCGACGCGGATGTTCATCGTGCGGCTGCGGTCGTCGACCCGGAAGACGCCGGCGAACCCTTCGCCGACCTCGACGACCGCCGGGTTGAAGACGCTGTTCGCGCCGCGCACGGACTCCGGCGTGATGATCGGGTTGCGGCTGGAGCGCCAGACGAGCTCGCCGCTCCCGGCCGAGCGATCCTCCCACGGGATCCGGGTCGCGACGGTCGCGCTCATGCGGCCACGGTCGCCACGAAATGGTCGTCCTCGACCTGGACGAGGGCGCCGTCGGCCCGACCCCTGCCCTCGTCCCGCGGCCGCGGCAGCTCCGACCAGCGCGTATGCAGCTGCGGGACGGAGGCGAGCAGCGCCTGCGTGTACGGGTGCAACGGATTGCCGAAGACGCGCGCGGTCGCGCCGAGTTCGACGATGCGGCCTCGGCGGAGGATCATCGTCCTGTCGCTGATGTAGTTGCCGAGCGACAGGTCGTGCGTGATGAAGAGGATGCCGAGCCCGCGGCTCTTCAACTCCGCAAGGAGGTTGAGCACGTCGATGCGGGTGGACGCGTCGAGCATGCTGATGATCTCGTCGGCGACGAGCAGCTTGATGTCGAGCAGCAGCGCGCGGGCGATCAGCAGCCGCTGCAGCTGGCCGCCGCTCAGCTGATGCGTGTACTTCCCGAAGACGTCGCCGGGGTTGAGGCTGACCGCGTCGAGCGAGCGCTCGAGCTTCGTGCTCCATTCCGACGAGCCGAGCCTCGAGAAGTACTCGCTCTTCAGCATCGTGAAGACGCGGTCGCACTTGAAGATCGGGTTGTACGAGCTGAAGGGATCCTGGAAGACCGCCTGCACGTCGCCGTAGTAGTCCCGCAGCGCGCGGCCGGAGAGCGTCGCTACGTCGACGCCCTCGAACATGATCGTTCCGCGCGTCGGACGCAGCAGCCGCAGGATCAGCTTGCCGATGGTCGACTTGCCGCTCCCGCTCTCGCCGATCAGTGCGACGACCTCACCGGCGCCGACCTCGAAGCTCACGCCGTCGACCGCGAGCAGCTCCGAGCTCCCGAAGGCGCCGACGCGATAGGACTTGCAGCAGGAGTCGAACGTCAGCATCACGCCGCCGCCTTCCAGCAGGCGACCGACCGTGCCGGCTCGACCTCGGCGAAGAGCGGGCATTCCTTGCACCGCTCGGTTGCGAGCGGGCAGCGCGTTCGGAACCGGCAGCCGGACGGTGGGTCGAGCAGCGACGGCGGGCGCCCGGGGATGCCTCGCAGGCGCTTGTGCTCGTAGCGGACGCCGACCTCGGGGAGCGACGACAGCAGCAGCCGCGTATACGGGTGCCGCGGCCGGTGCACGACATCCTCGGCCGGGCCCTTCTCCGCCAGCCTGCCGGCGTACATCACGAGGATCGTGTCTGCCACCTGGTAGAGGACGGAGAGATCGTGGGTGATCACGATCATGCTCTTGACGAACTCGCGGTCGCGGAACTCGACGAGCAACTCTCCGACCGCCCGCTGCGTCGAGACGTCGAGCGCCGAGGTGATCTCGTCCGCGATCAGGAGCGAGGGGTTCAGCAGCGACGACAGAACCAGGACGACGCGCTGTTTCATGCCGCCCGACAGCTCGATCGGATACCGGTGCAGGACGTCCCGCGGGAGGCCGACGAGCTCGAGCCGGCGGCGCAGCTCCTTTTCGTGTGAGGACGGATCGAACCCGCGCGAGGCGAGCAGCTCCGTCGCCATCTTGCCGATGTGCCGCGTCGGGTTGAGCGCGCTGAGCGCGTACTGCGGGACGATCGACACATGCTCGAACCTGAACGGGTTCATCGCGCGGTCGTTCCAGATCGGCAGCTCCGTCCCGTCGAGCGTTGCGTGCCCGCCGAGGTAGCGCATGCGCGGATCGAGACGGATCAGGCTCTTGCCGAGCGTCGACTTGCCGCAGCCTGACTCGCCGGCCAGGCCCATGATCTCCCCGTCGGCGATCTCGAAGGTCGCGCCGTCGACCGCCTTCACGTCGCCGCGGAGCGACTGGTAGTAGACCGTGAGGCCGTCGACGTGCAAGCTCATCGCTACAGCTCCCTCAGCTTTGGGTTGAAGATCTCGTCGAGCCCGACGTTCATGACGTAGAGCCCGCCGACGATCGCGACGATTCCGAGCCCGGGCGGCAGGAACCACCACCAGATCCCGAGCAGGAGCGCACTCGACAGGAACGCGCTGTTCATCATCAACCCGAGCGACACCGACGTCGACGGTCCGAGCCCGAGGAAGTCGAGCGACGCGCCGATCAGGATCGCGCCGCCGAACAGGAGGATGAACATCATGAACAGGTACGAGCTCATGTTCGGCGCGATCTCCGTCGTGACGATCTGACGCGTGTTGCGGCCGCTGAGCCGCGCGATGTCGACGAAGTCGCGCGTCTTGAGCGAGAACGTCTGCGCACGCACCGCGCGCGCCGCCCAGGGCCACGACGTCAGCCCGATCAGCACCGCCTCGGTCGTATAGCTGTGGACGTTCATGTACGCCGCGACGATGATCAGGATCGCCAGCGTCGGGATCACGAGCACGACGTTCGTGAGCATGTTGAGGAGGTCATCGGTCCAGCCGCCGCGATAGCCGGCCGTGAAGCCGACCGCCGCACCGACGAGAAAGGCGATCCCGCCGCCCAAGGCGCCGACGAGGAAAGCGCTGCGCAGGCCGTAGACGAACTGCGCATAGACGTCCTGGCCGAACGAGGTCGTCCCGAACCAGTAGTCGGACGACGGCGGTTGCTGCGTCGGGCCGCTGAACGAGAGCGGCTTGTGCGGCGTGAGCAGCGGCCCGAAGACGGCGAGGAGCAGCATCGCGAGAACGACGCTCGAGCCGAGGACGAATTTCCAGTTCCGCAAGGCGAAGTAGAGGAACTCGGAGCGAGGCGCCGGGCGCGGCTTCGCCGGTGCGATCGCCTCGACAGCTCCGGCCGCCATCATGCACCGCCCTGCATGCCGATCCGCGTCCGCGGGTCGATGAAGACGTAGACGATGTCGATGATGAAGTTGGCGATCAGCACGCCGATGATCAGGAACAGGAAGATGCCCTGGATCAGGAAGTAGTCGCGGTTCTGGATCGCCGTCAGCGTCAGCGACCCGAGCCCCGGATAGCTGAAGACGATCTCGACGACGATCGCGCCGGCGACGACGGCACCGAGTGCGAGCGCCAGTCCCGTGATCTGCGGCAGCAGCGCGTTCCGGTACGCGTACTTGCGCACGAGCTTGTTCGGCGCTCCGAGCGAGCCGAGGTAGTTCGAGTAGTCGGACTCGAGCTCGTAGATGATCATGTTGCGCATCCCGATCGCCCAGCCGCCGAACGACACGAGAAACAGCGCGGAGAACGGCAGGATCCAGTGGTAGAGGAAGCTGCCGGCGAACTCCAGCGACCACGCCGGCTGGATCGACATGTCGTACGCGCCGGTGACGGGAAAGATCGCGAGGCTGGACGCGAAGACCCAGGCCAGCACGATCCCGAGCCACATCTGGGGCGTCGCCGTCAGCACGTAGCTGACCGGGAGCACGGTGTTGTCGAGTGACTTCCTGCGCGCCGCGAGCGCGCCGACCTTGTTGCCGGCCCAGAAGCTGAGCACGATCGCCGGCACGAGCAGCGCGAGCGTGTACGGCAGCGCCCCGCGGATCAGCTCCCAGACCGGCGTCGGAAAGTAGAGGATGCTCCTGCCGAGGTCGCCGTGGAAGAGGGCCGCCCAGAAGTTGAGGTACTGCTTCCAGATCGGGACGTCGAAGCCGAACGACTTCGAGTAGTAGCCGGTCAGCGCCTCTTGCCCCTGCGGCTGCGCGTGCATGCGGGAGAGAAGCTGCTGCACCGGGTCGCCGGGCATGAAGCGCGGGATCGCCCAGTCGATCGTGACCGCGACGTAGAACGTGAGGAGATAAATGAAGAGCTTGCGGACGAGATACCGCGTCATGAGACGTCCGTCCTAGGGGCGACATCCCTCCCGGGGTACAGCCGGGAGGGATGTCGCAGCTTCACTGTCAGCCCACCGCTACGTGCCTGCGGGCCTCAGATGCGTGAGCATGTCGATGCTCGTCATCTGCCAGTAGTTACGCCATGCAGTCGGCGTGTAGTGCCTGGTCTTCGCCGACGGCCAGTTGGTCCAGTACTTCGTGTTGACCATCGACCACATGCCGTTGTACCAGAGCGGAATCGCGGGCAGATCCTGCAGGAACGTCTTCTGCAACTTCGACATCGTTGCCTTGACAGCCGCTCCGTGACTCGTCGGGATCTTGTCGAGCGCCTGCGTCAGCTTCCAGGCGTTCGTGCTCGTGAAGCGCTCGTAGTTGACGGTCGTCTGGTTGTCCAGGATCGGCAGCTGGTAGATGTACTGGTAGTACGTCCACGGCGTGTTGCTCCACTGCCGGTCGTTGGCCAGCACCAGGTCGTAGCGTGCATGACCACGGTCATCAGTGAGCGTCGCGTACTCGGGATACGCCGGCGTCACCTTGATGCCGACGGCCCGGGCACTCGAGGAGATGACCTGGATCGCGGTCATCCAATCCGACCACCCGTTCGGGCAGATGATCTCGAGGTCGATCTTCGACCCGTCCTTGTTCTCGACGAAGCCGTCGCCGTTGCGGTCCCGATAGCCGGCGGCTGCCAGGACCGACTTCGCCTTGGCGGCGTTGTACGAGAACCCGTATTGCTTGACCACCTTCTTGTCGATCCACTTGCTCCAGATCGGCAGCAGGCCGGTGGGGCTCGCCTTCGCGACGAGGCCCTGATACGCCTTGCTGATGATCTGGCTCATGTTGATCGAGTAGGCCAGCGCGCGCCGGAACTGCTTGTCGTTCAGCGGCTTGCGCGTGGTGTTCGGGAACAGCCAAGTCGTGTTGGCTCCGAGGTGGAACGGAGCCTTCGCGAAGTACGTCTTGAACTGACCCTTGATGGCCGACCTCGGTGCGAAGTTGTTGAACAGATCGATGTTGCCGGCCAGCAGGTTCGACAATGCGGCCGCATTCGACGCGTTGTGGATGTCGACGATGTACTTCGGCGCGACAGTCTTGCCGAGCAGCTTCGTCGCCCACCACCCGCTGCGCTTCTGCCAGACGAACGTCTGCGAGCTGGCAGACGCGCCGGAGTTATACGCATAGGGGCCCGTACCGACGATCTTCTTGGGATCGGACATGTTGCCCGTCGCCAACTCGGTGCTCGAGTAGCCCTTGAAGATGTGCTGCGGGACGATCACGACGTTGAAGCGGTAGAAGTCGAACTGCTGAACTCCCGGCGCTCCCTTGAACCTGAAGACCACCTTGTTGCCGCTGACGCCGATGCTCTGCAAGCCCGTTGTCTTCCAGAGCGCGTTCTGCGGATGCGTGGGAATCTTCAGAATGTCGAAGCTGTACTTGAGGTCAGCCGCCGTCAGCGGCTTGCCGTCGCTCCACTTGATCCCCTTGCGAACCGTCATGACGTACGTGGTCTTGGAGGTCCACTTCCCGCTGCTGGCAAGCCACGGGACGAACTTCCCTGTCAGCGGGTCGTAGCGAAACGCCGTCTCGTAGGCGAGGCCGACGAGACCGCTCGCGTAGTCCCAGTTCTTCGCAGGGTTCAGGTCGTTGTACGGCGACCACTGGGTTCCGCTCATGTAGAGCGTCTGTGCGCGTGGGAGGGCGAACGCCGCCTCCTGGCTCGCCCCGGCTGCACCAACGCCGAGCACGGCCACGAGGGCGACGGCCGCGACGATCAACCCGATGCCGATCGCGCTCCCGCGCCTCTGCATTGCCATTGCTGCACCCTCCTTCCGACCTCGAGCCGGTCGTTCTCCGGGTGCAGACCACGCAGCGCCGGCGGAGAAACCCGACCAGCTGCTTGCGTCCTCACCGTCGCAGATGCGTTTTCCACGGACATCGGTGGCGCTACTGATGCGCCCGCGGGAAAACCCCGATTTGCAGGATCAACTTTCGCTGCGGACGACACGACGCCGCTCGAGCGCGCCCGAGACGGGAAGCGCCACGGCGACCAGCAGCGCACCGGCCGCAATGTCGAGCCAGAAGTGGTTGCCGGTCACGACGAGCGCGAAGGCGACCCAGGCGGGCCAGAGCAGCCATAGCGCCTTCAGCCATAGACGCCGGACGACGATCGCCAGCGCGATGCCGATCAGCAGCGCGTCGGCGGCGTGCAGGCTGGGCATCGCCGCGTACGGATTCTCGGCGAAGGTGACGAAGCCGCTGCCGTGCCTGAGCGCGCCGGAGGCCGCCAGCGTGTCCTCGACGAGCCCCGGCAGCAATCGCGGCGGCGCGCTCGGCACGACGATGTAGATCACGAGGCCGATCGTGTTGGCGATGATCAGCGCGTTGCGGAGCCGGAAGTACGAGTCGTAGTGCCGGAGGTAGATCCACAGCAGCACGGCGCTGACGACGACGAACTGGGAGAGCCAGTAGGTCCAGCCGAGCAGGGTGATCAATCCTCCCAGGCCGAGCAGGGCGTGCTGCAGCCGTTGCTCGAAGAAGAGGTGCAACCAGCGCTCGGCCTGCAGGATCGCTCGCCCGTTCGCGAGCGCCGTCTCCGCACTCCGGTCCGCGAAGCCGCGCACCACGACGTACGCGAAAGCGAAACCTGACCAGATCGCCACTTGCCGGGCGAACTCGCCGCGCCCTCGAGGCAAAATGTTCCCGCCGGGCGCCCGTCTCAGCCCGTGGGTCGGCGCCGCGTGCGACCGCGCTTCCATCGCCATTCGATCATGCGCTGCGCGACGGTGACCGGCATCGGCGAAACCGACGATTCGTGCTTCGGTGAAACCCGGAACCTAGGCCGCGCGCAGGCGTAAGAGCGCAAGCGCTGTGGCGGCCGCGACGAGTCCGTCACTGATGAGGCAGAGCTCGCAGACGGCGCCGATCAGGTGCAGCTGGACGTAGACGAGATAGGTGCTGAACGCGAACGCCGCGAGCGCGACGGCGGCCTGCGCGACCCGCGCGAGCTCGCTGCGCGACGCCGACGTGATCAGCAGCCAGATGTAGCCCACCAGCCCGAGCGCCGCGACGGGAAGCCCGAAGATCTCGGCGTACCGCGAGCTCTGGACCGTCTCGCAGCCGCCGGTCGTGCACGCGAGCTGCGTTCCCGTCTGCCGGGCATACAGGAGGTATGCCGTCAGCGCGAGACCGGCGGTTGCGACGACCGCGACGCCGAGGCGCAGCGCACGGTCGCTCACCCCGCGAGCGCAGCGTCGAGCGCCGGCCTGATCCCGTCGGCTCCGAGCGAGGTCACGCGAACGAGCTGCATGCGCCCGCCCGTGGGTCCAACTTCGAACGTCGGCGTCCCATGCACGCCCGCGGTGCGCGCGGCGCGTGCGGCACTCTCGATCGCGCGCGTCGTCGCGGCGCCCCAGGCGACGTCGTCCAGATGCCGCGCGTCGACGCCGACCGCCACGCTCGCGCCCGGCAGCTCGTCGCCGACCCAGCCGCTGTTCTCGTAGCCCTGACGCCGGTACAGCTCGTGGAGCAAGTTCCACTGCTTGTTCTGCGCACCGGCGGCGACGACCATTCGCAGCGCGAGCTCCGAATCGGCGCCCAGGAACGCCAAGCCGCGGAAGACGACGCGCACGCGCCCGCTTCGGACGTAGTCGGAGACAACCGCCGGGAGCGCCTGTCGCGACCACTCGGCGCAGTACGGGCACTGCAGATCCGCGTACTCGACGAGCGTCACCGGCGCGCGCGGACTGCCGAGCGCTGCGCCGTGCTGCTCGACGCCCGCGAAGAGCGACGCCGGCGCCGGCGAGGAGGTCTTCTCTCGCCCGCCGCCGACGCCGATCTGACTCGCGGCGATCGCGGTCGCCGACAACGCGGCGGCGGCGGCAAACACGATTGCGATCCGGCGCCGGCTAATGGGACATCGTCCCCTTGACATTGCCGACGTCGAAGAGTCCGCCCCCGCCCGCGGGCACGAGCGCCGTCTGGACATTGCGCTGGTACTGCGTCATCGTCTTCGCGCTCACGCTACGAGCGCCCCTGCGCGGCGGCATCCGCGGAGTCGCCGAATCGCCTGCGGGTTTTCACGGACGGGACGGATCGAATCGTCGACGACGTGAACGGCGATCGCGCCGAACGCGTCAGCGCGATCGCCCGTTCAGGTCGCATCAGCCTCAACTCGTCATGCGGAGCGCGACAGCCGGCTTGATGCGTGTTGCCGACATCGCCGGCGCGATCGTTGCGGCCAGCGACGCCACAACGGTTCCTCCCAGCAACACCGCCAGCTGAACGTACGGCACGGCGAACGTCACGTCTCCCATCGCGTCGGAGCGAGCGACGATCGTGTACAGCGTGAGCAGCGCAAGCAGGGCGCCGATCAGCGTCCCCTGCAATGCGATGTACGCGGCCTCGATCGCGAAGCTGCGTCCGACCCAGTGCGCGGGAAAGCCGAGCGCACGCAGCGTCCCGATCTGGCGCCGCCGCTCACGAACAGCGCGGATCATCACGACGGCGATGCCGGCGATGCCGACGAGCAGCCCCATGGCGAGGTAGCCCTGGAAGAGCTGGAAGATCTGATGGGTCATCGAGAACGCCTCGTCCGTGAGGGCCGCGATCGAGAACGCCTCCGTCCCGTTTGTGATGAACTCGCTCTGCAGGTTGGCCGCGAACGTCTCCGCGTTCATCCCGGGCACGAGCGAGACGTAGCTCCGGCTCGGGACGAGCCGGTCGCCGAAGAGCTGGTGCGCCCCGGGCCGGCCGTAGAGCATCCCGTTCGCGATCAACCCGTCGCCGGTGGCGACCGCCGCGACTGCGACGTCGCGGGAGGCGCCCGTGAGCGGGTTGATGATCGTCATGCGGTCGCCGACCTTGACGCTGAAGTTGGGCGGCCCTCCCTGCTGCAGGAACATCGGGTCGGCGATGATCAAGTTCGGGTCGCTCAGCACCGATGTCCAGGCGTCCAGGTCCGTCCTGTAGAAGCCGCGATCCTCCAGCGCCGGCGGGCCGAGCTGGAGCAGGCTGCTGTCGTACGCCGTCATCGGCCAGAAGTGCTCCTCGGGCGAGTTGGCGAGTGCGAAGCTCGCCTGGGCCTGCGAGAGCGGGGCGACGCCGTCGACGCCCGGCGTCTGCGTCAGCGCCGAGATCGAGACGGGGTTCGCGGCGCTGGAGCGTACGAAGACCTGCGCGCCTCCGGAGACGTCGGCCGTCGCTGCGCTGACCTGGTTGTCGATCATGAACGAGATCGACGTGATGAAGGTCAGGATGAACACGACGAGCGCGTACATCGAGACCGTCAGGCCCGTGCGCCCGCGACGCGCAAGCGGGTAGGCGAGCCCGAGCCGCAGCGCCAGCACTCGACCGCCAAAGCGATGGAGCGCCGAGCTCAGACGGTCGAGCTGCAACGTTGCGAACGCCACGCCGCCCGCGGTCATGACGATGCCCTGCGCAACGTACATCATGATCGAGGCGCCTTCCGCCGAATCCGGGAAGAGCGCGAACACGAGCGCCCCCCAGGTCACGGTCGCCGCAGCGAGGACGCTCGCAGCCGTTCGTGCGGGAGCGATCCGCGTCAGGACGGGCGCGAGCCCGACGAAGACCAGCGTCGGCCCGAGCAGCAGTCCGAACGGCTCCTTGGACGCCGTTGCGCTCACCGTCCAGAGGGCGCCGAGCGCGACTGCCGCGAAACCCGCATACAGCCAGCGCTTGCGGCGACGTGGCGGCGGCTCGGCGATGTCGCGAATCGCCCGGATGATGTTCAGCCGGCTGACGCGAATGCTCATGACGACGATCGTCGCCACCGCGACGACGAAGCCGACGACGAACGACTGCGCCAGGCTGTCAGGCTTGACGGTGAAGTACAGGTCGAAGCGGTTGTGCTCGGAGCTGAACGCCGACTGCGACCACGCGACGAGCACGCGTCCGAGCCCGACGCCGACTGCAGTGCCGAGCAGCGTCGCCAGCAGCGCGTAGATGAACCCTTCCGTGGCGAACGCGCCGACGAGTTGCGACCGGCGCATACCGACCGCCCGCGCCATGCCGAGCTCCGACTTCCGCTCCGACGCGAGCATCACGAACAGGTTGATCAGCAACAGCAGACCGGCGAAGACGCCGAAGCTGCCCATCGCGGTGAACATCTGCGTGAAGGTCTTTCCGGTCTCGTCCGCGACATCGAGGAATTGCTGCTTCACGTCGGTGACCTGCGGGTCGATCCCGGCCGTGGCCTGCTCGATCGACCGTGTGACCTCCTTGCTCAGACTCGCGCCGCTCTCGATGCCACCCCGGTTCGAGACCGCGACGTACCACGACGGTGGCGCCACACCGGCGGGGCGGCGGTGCGCCATGGCTGAGAAGACGGACGGCGACACGAGCACGTTCCGCGCTTCCTGTTGTCCGGTGAGCGAGAAGCCCGCAAGGCCCACGCGTGGCAGGACGCGATCGACGGTGAGCGTCGAGGGGCGTCCGTAGGCGTAGACGTCGATCTCCCCACCGGGGCCGAGCTCGAGCGCGCGCGCGAGGTCGGTGGTGATCGCGGCATGACCGGGTGCCGGAGTCGGCCCGAAGACTCCCGTCGCCGCGCCCGCGGAACCGAACACATGCGCGGCGTCGAAGTCGAGCCCGACTACCTGTGCGTTGGGAACGGTTCGCAAGGCGCCGCCGGCGCCGGCTGTGGTCGCCGTGGCGAAGCTCGCCAGCGGCACGACACCGTCGACCGAGGACGTGGGCAAAGCACGCAAGCGACCCTGGATCGAACGCCACTCGCCTGCACTGCGGGCGACGACGAGCTCGTCGATCGGGCCGAGGTGCTGGCGCGCGGCCTGGCGGATCGACGCGTCCATCGTGTCACCCACGACAGCCGACCCGGTGATGATCGCGGCCCCGAGCAGCGAGCCGAGGATGACGAGCATGGCCTCGCGAGGCCGGCGGGCCGCGTTGCGAACGGCGAGACGCCGCAAGATCGGCCGGCGCGCGAGGATGAACAGAAACGGGCTTGCGACGAGAAGTGCGATCAGGAGCATCGCGCTCATGCGACCGACACCTCCTCCCGCACCTCCTTCTCGAGCGGCGGGCTCAGGAGCTTGTCCTCGACAAGCCTGCCGTCCCGAACGGTGATTAGCCGGTCTGCGTGCGCCGCGACCGTCGGATCGTGCGTGACCAGGATGATCGTCAGCCCTTCCGCGTGCAGCTCGCCCAGCAGTGCGATGACGGCTGCCGCCATCTCCGAGTCGAGGTTGCCGGTGGGCTCGTCCGCCCACACGATGCGCGGCTCGCCGGCCAGCGCCCGCGCGACGGCGACACGTTGCTGCTCGCCGCCGGAGAGCTCCATCGGCCGGCGGTCGAGGCGATGACCCAGGCCAACGCGTTCGAGCGTCTCGCGCGCGCGAACGCGTGCGTCGGTCTCGCGCGCGCCCGCCAGGAGCAGCGGCAGCTCGACGTTCTCCGTCGCGGTGAAGACGGGGATGAGGTTGAACGCCTGGAAGATGAAGCCCATCTCCTTGGCGCGATGCCTCGTGCGCTCCTTGTCGGAGAGCTCATGGATGCTGAGGCCGTCGACGAGCACGCGGCCGGCATCGATCTCGTCGAGGCCGGAGACGCAGTTGAGCAGCGTCGTCTTGCCCGAGCCCGACGGCCCCATCACCGCGACGAACTGTCCTTGCGGCACGACGAGGTCGAGGCCGTGCAGCGCCACGATCGAGTCGGCGCCGGAACGGTAGATCTTGCGTACACCTTCGGATACGAGAATGGCGTTGTCGTTCATCTCCGCCCCTCCCAATGCAGTCGCGACTCGACGGCGACCACGCCGGGCACTCGATCGACGAATGCCTCGATCGCCCGTGCGTGATCCTTCGAATCGACCTTGCCGCTCAGCGTGACGCGGCCGTGGTCGACGGCGACGTCGTAGGCGGTCGGCCGGCGCCAGTAGGACCTCGTCAGGGGATCGGAGTCGATCTCCTGCCAGATCTCCTCGTCGGCCCGGGCGAACGCGCGCACGAGGTCGTGTCGGGTGACGATGCCGACGAGCTGCGAGCCCTCGACGACGGGCAGGCGCGACACGCGTTCCTCGAGCATCAGCGCCGCTGCGTCCGCGACGTTGCGCTCGGGGCCGATCGTGATCGGCGGCGACGTCATCGCGCGCTGCGCCGTGGTCGCATCGATCTTCAACATCAGGTCGCCTTCGTCCATCAGCCACGCGAGGACTCCACGCTGCAGGCCGCTCGAAGGCCGTTCCTTGAACAGGATGTCTCCCTCGGAGACGACGCCAACCACGCGCTCGCCGTCGACAACCGGAACCCCCGAGATGCGCTTCTGCACGAGCAAGGCGGCGACGTCTCGGAGGTCGGTGTCGGGCGCGACGGTCGTGACGTCGGTCGTCATGACGTCTCTGACTCTCATCTCGCGCTCCTTTCGCGCTCGTGTGCGCTTTGGCCCCACCATGCGCCGAAGCCCCGCCCCTGACATCGGGGGCGGGGCTTAGCTGCGTTGCGGCGTTTTACGGATTGCCGTGCGGCGGCAGGAATGTCTCGGTGTCGTAGCTGTGGAGCACGGCCGAGACGTGCAGCCCTGCATGCGCGATCGGCGCGCCGAGGGGATTCAGCGTGAGGAGCGTCGGAGCGCTCCACATGACGTCCCCCGCAACCGGCTTCCTGAGCAGCTCGCCGCGGAACTCCGGGTAGCCGAGGTGGTACACCGCCGTGAACGCGAGCGAGACGCCCAGGGCAAGTGCGCCGACGGCGAGCTTCCCCCGCAGGCGGCGCAGAAGCGGCTTCCCGGCAAACGCCGCAAAGACGGCGAGGATCGGGAAGACCGAGAGCAATACGCCGTCGGTCACCCCGTAGAGCACGCCTCGCCACGCGACCGCGGCCGCAAGGCCGATTCCGTGCGGGTGCGGAGTCGCGGCCTCGCTGCGGAGCACCACGAAGCTGAGCAACCCTGCACAGACAGCACCGAGCGCCACTGCCCACCCCCACCGCCGCCGCACGGCCACGCGCACGTCGAATCGTGACGCGCGGACCCAGGCCGCGACGAGCACGGCCACGGATGACATGTACAG
>DATIDT010000033.1:0-3748 GCA_035456125.1 Gaiellaceae bacterium | reverse complement strand
GTCAGCCAGATCGGCGTCCACATCCACTTGTCGCCGAACGACGCCTTGTAGTGCTCGAGGTAGATCTCGAGAGCGAGCGGCGGCGCGCTGAACGCCGTCGCCGCGGCGAGCAGCTTCTGCGCACGCCCGCGCCGCAGATTCCTGACGATCTTCGCCGCGACGTTCACTTCCGGCCGGGCAGCGACTCCTTGAGCTCCTCCAGCTTCCCGAGCAGCGCCTTCTCCATCACGCCGGCCCGCTCCGGGTCGCCCTTGACCATCGCCTCCGCCATCTTCTCCGCCTGCTGGCCGCGGATGTGCGGCGGCAGCGGCGGAATCTCCGGATCGACCTTCACCTCGAGCACCACGGGCGCGCCGGCGTCGAGCGCCCGCTGCCACGCGTCGCCGACCTCGTCGCCGTTGTCGCAGTAGATCCCGGTGAACCCGAGCAGCTCCGCGTACCGAGCGTACGGGAAGTCCGGCAGCCACTGGCTGCCGGGGTACTTCGGGTCGCCGGAGAGGACGCGCTGCTCCCACGTCACCTGGTTGAGGTCCTGGTTGTTGAAGACGCAGAAGATCAGGCGCTGGTCCGGCCAACGCTCGTGGTAGCGCTTGACCGTCAACAGCTCGTTCATGCCGTTCATCTGAAACGCGCCGTCGCCGACGAACGCGATCACGGGCCGTTCGGGGTACGCAAACTTCGCTGCGATCGCGTAGGGGGTGCCTGGTCCCATCGTCGCGAGCGTTCCCGACAGCGACGCCATGTTCCCCTTCCGCAGCTTCAGCTGGCGCGCCCACCAGTTCGTCGACGAGCCCGAGTCGGCGGTGACGATCGCGTCGTCGGGGAGCCGCTGCGACAGCTCGTGCACGACGCGCTGCGGGTTCATCGGGTCAGCGGCCATCATCGCCCGGTCCTCGACGACGCGCCACCACTCGCGCACGTTCGACTCGATCGCCGCGCGCCACGAGCGGTCTTCCTTGCGCCTGAGCCGTTGGTTGAGCTCCTGCAGCGTTGCCTTCGAGTCGCCGATCAGAAAGACGTCGACCGGGTAGCGGATCCCGATCATGCTTGCCTTGATGTCGATCTCGACGCACTTCGCCTGACCCTCCTTCGGCAGCCACTCGGCGTAGGGGAAGCTCGTGCCGACCATCAGCAACGCGTCGCAGTTCTCCATCAGCTCGTAGCTCGCGGTCGACCCCAGCAGCCCGATCGAGCCGGTCACGTACGGCAGGTCGTCCGAGAGCACCGTGCGGCCGAGCAGCGCTTTCGCGACGCCGGCGCCGAGCAGCTCCGCGGTCTCTGCGACTTCCTCGCTCGCGCCGAGCGCCCCCTGGCCGACGAGCATCGCGACGCGCTCCGCCCCGTTGAGCAGCTCGGCCGCTCGATCGAGCTCGGGGCTCTGCGGGACGATGCGCGGCCGCGCGTATCCGATGCTCGAGTACACCGCGCCGTGCACGCGCGGCGGAGACGTCACCGCCTTCTCCTCCTGAACGTCCGCCGGGAAGACGATCGTGCAGACCACACGCTCGTCGAGCGCGATGCGCATGGCGCGGTCGATCAGCTGCCGCGCCTGCGCCGGCTCCATGCAGTACTGGACGTATTCGGAGACGTCCTTGAACAGGACCTGAAGGTCGACCTCTTGCTGGTAGTGCGCGCCGAGCGACATCCGCTTCTGCTGCCCGATCAGCGCCACGACGGGCTGATGGTCGAGCTTCGCGTCGTAGAGGCCGTTCAGCAGGTGGATCGCGCCGGGGCCCGACGTGGCGAGGCAGACGCCGACCTCCTCCGTGAACTTCGCGTGCGCGCATGCCATGAAGGCGGCCATCTCCTCGTGCCGCACCTGGATGAACTCCGGGTCGCCCTCGGCACGGTCGAGCGCGCCGAGGAAGGCGTTGATCCCGTCGCCGGGGTAGCCGTAGATGCGGTGGACGTCCCACTCAGTCAGGCGCTGCAGGACGTAGTCGGCGACGAGCTCGGCCATGGTCTTCCCCTCTCCTCGGACGTGCCAAAAAATGTAACGGCATACGATGTAACCGATCCCCGGGAATGGAAACCTGGTCAGTCCCAGCGCTCGGCATGGGGATCGGCGAGCTCCGCGAGACGAACTGCGCCGTCGAGGGCGGTCTGCAGGTGGCGTTCCTGAATCGGCAGCCCCCAGACGGCGAGCTCCCCGATCCCGTCCGGGTCGGCGCGCAGCGCGAGCCGCACCAGCGCCGACCACGTGGCCAGCTCGGCCGCCTCGCCCATGGCGAGGAAGCTCCACGCCGCGAGCGGGCCGGTACCGGCCTTGAACCACGCGCCGAGGAGGTCGCTCGCCTCTCCTTGATCGTGTTCGCGTGCGCGAGGATCTCGTCGCCGCGGCCGGAGTTGAACGCGCGCTCGGCCGCGACGCAGCGAGCCCGCGCCTCTTCAGCCTCTCCCGCATCCGGCGCAGCTCGCCGCGCAGCGCAGCGTCCTCGGTCCGCTCTTGCACGTGGTCTGTCACCGTGGTCGCAGCCATCGCAAGCCCGTGCGCCTCGCCGAGCTTCTCCTGCAGCACGCTCAACACCTAGACGTACTCCCGCGCGAGTCGCTCCCGCCGCGTGACGGCGTCCGCCTCCGCCTCCGCGCGCTCGCGCTCCCGCTCTACCCGCTCGCCTTTCTGCAGCTCGACGCAGACGCGGTACGCGACCAGCCCGACGACGACCGGTGCGACGAACACGAGCACCCGGTATACCCAGATCTGTGACCCGTAGCTGATCCCGAACAGCACGTCGACACGGTCGGAGGCGCCTGCGAGGAAGACGAGGAACACCCACGTGACCACGGCGAGGCCGACGGCGGTTCGCATCGGCACGTCACGCGGGCGGTCGAGCAGGTTGTGGTACGCGTCGTCGCCGCCGAAGCGCCGTTCGAGCGCCGGCCAGAGCAGCAGGAAGCCGAAGACGACGAGCGGGAAGGCGACGCCGCCCCAGAACGGGTTCGGCACGAGCGTGTAGTTGCCGATGACGAAATCCCAGTTCGGCATGAGCCGTAGCGCGCCGATCAGCCAGCCGAGATACCAGTCCGGCTGCGCGCCGTTCTCCGCCGCGTACGTGTGGTACGGGCCCCACAGCCAGACGGGGTTGATCTGGACGAGGCCGCCGAGAAGGAACAACGTCCCGACGACGAAGCTCAGCAGGCCGAGCGAGCGCGGCGTCTGCCCGGGGTATGTCGGTACCCCGACGATCTTCCGCTCGGTCTGCCGCGGCGTCCGCTTGAACTGCGTGTGGTGGCGGAGCGCGACGAGCGCAAGGTGCAACGCGAGCAGCGTCGCGATGACGGCCGGGAGGATGAAGACGTGCGCGACGTACATGCGCGAGAAGAACGCGGGCGACCCCGGGAACGGGCCGTCCCAGATCAGCGCCGACAGGTTCGCGCCGAAGAACGGAATCGACATCGCGACGCCGTACCCGATCGCAAGGCCCATGCCCGAGAGCAGGTCGTCGATCAACGAGTAGCCGAGATAGCCCTCGAGCAGGACGGCGAACAGCATCAGCAGGCCGATCGTGTACGTCAGCCCGCGCGGCTTCCGGTACGCGCCTGTGAAGAAGATCCGCAGCAGGTGCAGGACGATCGCCGCGACGAAGATGTTCGCCGCCCAGTGGTGGGTCTGGCGCATGAGCAGGCCGGCCTTGACCGTGAACGAGAGATCGAGAACGGAGTGGTACGCCTCCGTCATGTGCTGGCCCTTCAGGGGTGCGTACGGCCCGTGGTAGACGACGTCCTTGGTGCTGTCGCGGTAGAAGAG